>NZ_MUME01000245.1 GCF_002155915.1 Streptomyces thermovulgaris
CGCGGCGACCGAGGCCCGGCCCGCATCGCCCCGTGCCCGCCGGCCGGGCCTCGGTCGCCGCGGGGCGGGGAGCGGCACAGACTGGGACCTGGAGCCTGTTCTTCGGGTCCTGCCGGGTCGCGCGGGCCGGCACGCGCTCCCACTGCCCTGGACGGGCGCGGGGACGCCCCAGCGGCGTTGCCGTCGCCCACCGGCGCGCCGCGTCGACGCCCTCCTCCGCCGCGCAGCCGCGCACCGGATCCCGCTCGGGCGGGCCAGGAGGGCACCGCCGCCGGAAGCGGCCCGACCCGGAAGGACAGGCCCCGGGCCCTCCCGCGACCGCGTCAGGAGTGCAGGGAACCAGGAGATGAGACACCACCGCACCTACCCGATCGGTCCGAGGAGCTGGCCGGTCTTCCTGCCCGCCCTGGCCATCGTCGCCTCGGTCGTCCTCGGCCTGTTCACCCCGCACGTCAACACCTTCCCCCTCCTGGCGGCCGCGCCCCTGCTGGCCGCGCCGGTGCTCTCCCTGCCGGGCACGGTCGTCACGGGAGTGGTGGCGATCGTCGTCGGACAGGCCAAGGCGCTCCTCGTCAGCGGCGGGTCCTTCTTCGCCTACGGCGTCCAGCTCTCCAGCATGGTCGTCCTGACGGTCCTGGCCTCCGTGCTCAACCGGATGATGAGCCGCTACCGGAAGGAGCTGAAGGACGCCCGTGAGGTCGCCGAGGCCGTCCAGCGCGCGGTGCTCCCCACGCCTCCCGCCCGCATCGGGCCGCTGGACGTGGCCGTCCGCTACCAGGCCGCCATGCGGGAGGCCGCCATCGGCGGCGACTTCTACGCCATCCACTCCACCCCCCACGGGATCCGGCTGATGATCGCCGATGTGCGCGGCAAGGGAGTGGGGGCGGTGAAGACCGTCAACGGGCTGCTGGGCAGTTTCCACGAGGCCGCGACCCGGGTGCCCGACCTGCCCGGCGTGGTCGCCCGGCTGGAGGAGCGCATGCGGGAGCTGAACTCCGAGGACACGGAAGGGGAGGAGTCCTTCGCCACCGCCGTCGTCATCGAGATCCCCGCCGACGGCTGCGTGCTGCGCCTGGTCAATCTGGGGCACTGCCCGCCGCTCCTCGTCCACCGGGGCCGGGCACGCCTGCTCACCCCGGCCGAGCCCGCGCTGCCGCTGGGCCTGGGCGACCTGGGCCGTGAACGGGTGCCGGTGGAGCAGCATCCCCTGCCGCCCGGCGCGACCCTGGTGCTGTACACCGACGGCGTGGTGGAGGCCCGCGACCGCCGGGGCGTCTTCTACGACCCCGTGCCCTCCCTGTCCCGTCCGCTCCCGACGGATCCCGACGCGATCCTGGACACCCTCCTCGCCGATCTGGCCCGGCACACCGGCGGACGCCTGGACGACGACGCCGCGCTCATGGCCGTGACCCATCGGCAGGAGGCGCAGGGCGGCCCCGCCCTGTCCACCGGCCGGCAGCCCTCCCGGACGCGCCCTCTCGCCCCCGCACCGCGGGCGTCCCGGGTGGCCGGGCCGGAAGGAGGACTCATGGGAAAAGCCAGGCCGGAGGGGATCCGACCTGGCTTCCGTCCGAGCCGCTTTCGGGATTCGAACCCGAGACCTACGCATTACGAGTGCGTTGCTCTGGCCATCTGAGCTAAAGCGGCCTGCTGCCGCACCATGGTGCGATCGGCAACGTGGGTAAGTCTACACAGTTTCCCGGGGTGCTTCGTACACGCCCCGGCGCGCCCGGGGCGTGCACGAAATCCTGCCCCGGATCTCAGGTGCAGCGCTTGCCGTCGGGGGGCGGGGTGCCCTGGAGGAGATAGGTGTTGATCGTGGAGTCGATGCAGCTGCTGCCGCGGTTGTAGGCGGTGTGGCCGTCGCCGTCGTAGGTGAGCAGACGGGCCGAGGAGAGCTGGCCGGCGAGGGACTGGGCCCAGCGGTAGGGGGTGGCCGGGTCGCGGGTGGTGCCGACGACCACGATGGGGGCGGCTCCCTCGGCCTTGATGCGGCGCGGGGCGGAGACGGCCTTGACCGGCCAGTACGCGCAGTTCAGGGAGGACCAGGCGAGGGGACGGCCGAAGACCGGGGAGGCCTTCTCGAAGTCGGGGAGGGATTTCTCCAGCTCCTCGCGGCCGGAGAAGGCGGGCGGGAGGTCCAGGCAGTTCACGGCGGCGTTGGCGTACATCAGATTGCTGTAGCGGCCGCCGGCGTCGCGCTCGTAGTAGCTGTCGGCCAGTGCGAGCAGGCCGGAACCGTCGTTCTTCTCCATCGCCGAGGTCAGGGCGGTGCGCAGCCGCGGCCAGGCCGACTTGTTGTACATCGCCGCGATCACCCCCGTGGTGGCCAGCGCCTCGCCGAGACGGCGGCCGGACGTGTCACCGGTGGGGATCGGCCGGGCGTCGAGCTCGCGGAAGAAGGCGGCAAGACGGTCGCCGACCTGCCGCGGTGTCGTGCCCCGGTCGCCGAGCGGGCAGTCGGCGTGCTGGACGCAGTCCTTCGCGAACGCCTGGAACGCCGTCTCGAAGCCCGCCGTCTGGTCCAGGTTCAGCCGGCGCGAGGACAGGGACGGATCCATGCCGCCGTCCAGGACGAAGCGGCCCACGCGGTCCGGGAACAGATCGGCGTACGTCGCCCCGAGGAGGGTGCCGTACGACGCGCCCACGTAGTTCAGCCTGGCGTCGCCCAGCACCGCCCGCAGGACGTCCATGTCCCGTGCCGCGTCGGCGGTGGAGACGTGCCGGAGCAGACGGGCGGAACGGGCGCCGCAGCCCTCCGCGAACTTCCGCTGCGCGTCGACGAGGGCGTCGGTCTCCTTGTGGTCGTCGGGGGTGACGTCCGTCTGCGTGTAGGCGTCCATGGCCCGGTCGTCCAGGCAGACGACCGGCTCGCTGCGGGCGACGCCGCGCGGGTCCATCGCGACCATGTCGTACTGGGCGCGGACCGGTGCCGGGTAGCCGGTGCCGGCGTACTGCTGCAGGAAGGTGACGGCCGAGCCGCCGGGTCCGCCCGGGTTCACCAGGAGGGAGCCCAGGCGCCTGCCCGGACCGGTCGCCCTCTTGCGGGCGACGGCCAGCCGGACGTCGCCCGCCTCGGGCCGTTCGTAGTCGAGCGGCGCCTTGATCGTGGTGCACTCGAAGCCGGGCACCCCGCAGTCCCGCCAGGCCGGTTTCTGCGCGTAGTACGACGCCAGGGCGGCGGGCACGGACGAGGACCGCACCGTCTCCGCCACGGGGGCGGTGCGATGCGGCTCGCCTCCGGGGGAACAGGCCGGGACCAGCAGCAGCGCGGTGACCGCCGCCGGCAGGGTGCGGACCGTGCGGGTGCGGGAACGGCAGGAATGACGACGAGTAGGACGTGGGGTGCGCCTGATGTGCATCCTGCGAGAGTAACGCTCGGCGACCGAATCATCGCTCTCCGTGCGCGACACGCCGGGTCCGTGTGCTCCGGCGGCGTTCCCCCGGCGGCTGCTCCCGGGCTCGTCAGCCCGCTCTGAGGGCCATCGTCATCGCCTCCACCGCCAGCAGCGGGGCCACATTGCGGTCGAGGGCCTCGCGGCAGGCGGCGATCGCCTCGATGCGGCGCAGCGTGGACTCCGGGGAGCTGCTGCGGGCGACCCGCTCCAGGGCGTCCTCGACGTCCGTGTTGGCGAGGGCCACGCGGGAGCCGAGCTGAAGGGCCAGGACGTCGCGGTAGAAGCCGGTGAGGTCGCTCAGGGCGACGTCGAGACTGTCGCGCTGGGTCCGGGTGCGGCGGCGCTTCTGCTTGTCCTCCAGCTCCTTCATCACGCCCGCCGTCCCGCGGGGCAGCCGGCCGCCCTGGGCCGCGCCCAGCGCCGCCTTCAGCTCCTCGGCCTCCTTGGCGTCCCTCTCCTCGGCGAGCGCCCTGGCGTCCTCCGCCGCCGCGTCGACCAGCTCCTGGGCCGCCTTGAGGCAGCCTCCGACGTCGTCGAGGCGGAGCGGAAGCCTCAGAACGGCGGCACGGCGTTCCCGCGCGGCCGGGTCGGTGGCCAGACGGCGGGCCCGGTCGACGTGCCCCTGGGTGGCGCGGGCGGCGGCGGCCGCGACCTCGGGTTCGACGCCCTCGCGGCGTACGAGCATGTCGGCCACGGCGTCCACCGACGGGGTCCGCAGGGTCACCTGGCGGCAGCGGGAGCGGATCGTGGGCAGGACGTCCTCGATCGAGGGGGCGCACAGCAGCCAGACGGTGCGGGGCGCCGGTTCCTCGACGGCCTTCAGGACGGCGTTGGCGGACTTCTCGTTCAGCCGCTCGGCGTCCTCGACGAGGATCACCTGCCAGCGGCCGTTCGCCGGGGAGGTGAACGACTTGCGGACGGTGTCGCGCATGTCCTCGGCCAGGATCTGGGTGCCGACGGCCGTCACCGTGGTGACGTCCGCGTGCGTGCCGACCAGCGTCGTGTGGCAGCCGTCGCAGAAGCCGCAGCCGGGAGCTCCGCCCAGGGCCCGGTCGGGGCTCACGCACTGCAGGGCGGCGGCGAAGGCACGCGCCGTCTGCGGGACCCCCGCGCCGGGCGGCCCCGTGAACAGCCAGGCGTGCGTCATCCTCGACGCCTCCGGCGGCGGTGCGTCGGCGGCCGCGGTGACCAGGGCATCGGCGTCCCGGGCAGCGGCACTCAGCTGCTCGACGACCTTCTCCTGTCCGACGAGGTCGTCCCACACGCTCATGGGTCGCGGCGCCCTTTCGTCATGGTCCGTGGTGCGGGATCCATTGTGCGGGGCGCCCCTGACAGAGGTGCCCCGGGAACGGAAGGGGGCGGGCTCTCCCGGCCCGCCCCGTCGGGGAACTCAGCGCCGTCGGCCGCGTCCCCGGCCGTCGTCGCTCCCGTCGCCGAAGTCCCTGCCGGCCGCGTCGTCCGTGTCGTCCCGGCGCGGCCCCAGCAGTTCGTCGGCCAGCGTCGGCAGGTCGTCGAGCGGTGTCCTCTCGGCCCACTCCGGCCGCCGCCGGCGCCGGGGGGCGCTCTCGGCGCCCACCTGGGGCAGCTCCCGCGTACGCTCCCCGTCCTCGCCGGGCCGGGCCGGCGGCTCGTCCCGGAAGAAGCCGGGGGGAACGCGGTCCGCGGGGTCCTCGGCCCGCACGGGGGGCAGGACCGCCGTCTCGTCCACGGCTCCCGGCGGCACCGGCGGCAGCACCGCCGTCTCGTCCGCGGCCCCCGGCGGCACCGGCGGCTGCGGCAGCTTCGCGGTCACCTCGGAGTCGGACACCGCGGACCCCCCGGCATCCCCGGATCCGCGGGACACCTCGCCGAAGCCTCCGCCCGAGGACTCCCGCACCGGCGGCAGCACCGCCGTCTCGTCCGCCGGCCCGTGCGGCGCGTCCGGCGCGTCCGGCGCGTCCGGCGCATTCGTCGGTTTCACCACCGGTGTCGGCACGGTCGCCGCCTCCGGCGGCACCATCGCGGCCGCGGGAGGCGTGGGCCGCGGGCCCGCCTGCGCGGTGGCCGCGGCCTGCTCCGCCGCCTTCCGGGCCTCCTCGGCCCGCAGCAGGGCCTCCTCGGCCAGGCGCTGCTTCTCCAGCCGGCGCGCCTCGGCCTCGGCCCGCAGCCGGGCCTCCTCCTCGGCCAGGCGCCGCCGTTCCTCCTCCTCGGCCTTCCGGCGGGCCTCGGCCTCCGCCCGGGCCTTCTCCTCCGCGAGCAGCCGGGCCCGCTCCTCCTCCGCCCTGCGCCGGGCCTCCTCGGCACGGCGCCGGGCCTCCTCGGCCTGCCGTTCGGCCTCGCGCCGCTGCGCCTCCTCCAGCTCGCGCCGCTTGCGTTCCTCCTCCTCGGCGCGCAGCCGGGCGAGCTGCTCCTGGCGCTCGCGCTCCAGCCGTTCCTCCTCGGCCTTTCTGCGGGCCTCCTCCTCGGCCTTCCTCCGCGCCTCCTCCTCGGCCTTCCGGCGGGCCTCCTCCTGGGCCTTCCGCTCGGCCTCGGACAGCGGCAGCATCTGGTCGAGCCGGTGCCGGACGACCGTGGCGACGGCCTCGGGCTCCTGCCCGGCGTCCACCACGAGGTACCGGCCGGGGTCGGCGGCGGCCAGCGCCAGGAACCCGGCCCGCACGCGCGCGTGGAACTCGGCGGGCTCCGACTCCAGACGGTCGGGCGCCTCCGTGAACCGCTCGCGGGCCGTCTCCGGGGAGACGTCCAGCAGGACGGTCAGATGCGGGACCAGTCCGCCGGTCGCCCAGCGGGAGATCCGCGCGATCTCGGTCGGGGACAGGTCGCGGCCCGCGCCCTGGTAGGCCACCGACGAGTCGATGTAGCGGTCGCTGATCACCACGGCGCCCCGCTCCAGGGCGGGCCGGACGACCGTGGCGACGTGCTCCGCGCGGTCGGCGGCGTACAGCAGCGCCTCCGCCCGGGGGGTCAGGCCCTGCGAGGACACGTCGAGCAGGATCGAGCGCAGCCGCTTGCCCACGGGGGTGGCGCCCGGCTCGCGGGTGAGGACGACCTCGTGGCCCTTGGACCTGATCCAGTCGGCGAGCAGCTCGGCCTGCGTGGACTTGCCCGCCCCGTCGCCGCCCTCGATGGCGATGAAGAAACCGGAGGACGCGGGGGCCGTCACCGGGTCGTCGCCGCGCAGGGCGTCGACGAGGTCCTGCCGCAGCGGCACGCCCGAGCGGTCGTCGCCCTTGGCGAGGACCAGTGCGGCCACCGGCAGCAGCAGCGCGCCGACCAGCATCAGCGTGAAGGCGGCGCCGCCGTGCGCGAACACGAACCGGCCGCTTTCCAGGCGGTGCGGGCCGATCCCGGCCGCGACCGCCGGGGCGAGGACGACGCCGAGCGCCACGAAGACCCGCACCACCGCGTGCAGGTGCTCGGTCATGCGCGGCCGGCGGTGGTCCTCGGTCTCCTGGTCGAGCAGGGTGTGCCCGGTGTTGGCCGCGACGCCCGCGCCCGTGCCGGCCAGGGCCAGGAGCAGCAGGACGGTGGTGACGTCGGGGACGAGTCCGGCGGCGAGCAGGGCGACGCCGGTGAGGGCGACCGCCAGGGCCAGCAGCCGGCGCCGCGACAGCGAGACCAGCGCCCTGGGGGCCGTGCGGATGCCGACGGCGACCCCGCCGGTGAGGGCGAGCACCGTCAGCCCGTACAGCACCGGGCCGCCCCCCAGGTCGGTGGCGTGCAGGACGCAGACGGCGACCGCGGCGGCGACCGCCCCGGCGACGGACGCGCAGGCGAGCACGAGCAGCGGCACGACCCCCGTGCGGCCCTTGTCGGCGCCGGTGCCCGTCCTCGGGCGGCGCAGCCCCTCCAGCGGCGAACGCGGCCGCGGGGTGCTCGTGCCGGGCAGCTCCAGGGAGGTCAGCACGGACAGGGAGGCGGCGAACAGCCCGGCCGCGACATAGGAGCCGAAGGCCGCATGGTGCCGGTCGAACCAGGCGACGACGGTGGCCAGGAGGTTGTTGAACAGGGACGCGGCGACCAGGGTGGCGGCCCCCAGCGGGACGGCCAGGAAGGCCGTGCGCAGCGACAGGCGGCGCAGGGCGTCCATGTGGTCGGGCAGCGGGCGCACCGTGGCGCCCTCCGGGGGCGGGGCGGGCAGCAGCGCGGGGGCCGCGCTCTCCTGGCACACCGTCCAGAGGCGCTCGGCGATCCCGGTCACGAGGACGGTGACCAGGATCCAGGCCAGGGCACTGCCCGGCGTCCAGTCGACCCACAGCGGGGCGACGATCATCAGCACGATGCGCACACCGTCCGCGCCGACCATGGTCCAGCGGCGGTCGAGCGGGCCGTCCTGCGCGGTGAGCGAGGCGAGGGGCCCGAGGAGGACCGCGCCGAAGAGCACGGTCGCCAGGACGCGGACGACGAAGACGGACGTCACCGCGAGGGCCGCGCCCCGGTAGCCCCCGCCGAAGGAGCCGGCGGCGATCGCCGCCTGGAGGGCCAGGACGACCAGGACCAGGAGCGCCAGGGTGTCCGCGACGCCTCCTGCCAGCTGCGCGCTCCACAGACGCCTCAGCTGCGGTCGGCGCAGCAGGGAGCGGACGGCACGCTCACGGGAGTCGGCTGCGAGAGCGTCGTCGGGTGCGGTGATGTGGGCCGTTTGCTGCTCGGCTCGCGTCATGCGTTCAGCCTATCCGGACGTACGGACGACACACGGTGACTGCATGAACGTGTACATGCCCCGACAGCACAGCGGTGATGCCGGAGTGCGCCCTGTGCACCGAGGGGACTGCGAAGGGGCCGCGGAAGGGGTGTCTCGCGCGGGCGGTGCTGCGCCGCCCGCGCTCACTCCTCCGCCGGGCCGGAAACGGCCGCCTTGGAGGCCGTCTTCTTGGCCGCCGCCTTCTTGGCGGTGGTCGTCTTCTTCGCCGCGGTCTTCTTCGCGGCCGAGGACGCCGTCTTCTTCGCCGCCGTCTTCTTGGCGGCCGCCTTCTTCGCGGTCTTCTTCGCCGGTCCCTTCGCACGCTTCTCGGCCAGCAGCTCGAAACCGCGCTCGGGGGTGATCGTCTCGACGCTGTCGCCGGCGCGCAGGGTGGCGTTGGTCTCGCCGTCGGTGACGTACGGGCCGAAGCGGCCGTCCTTGACCACGACCGGCCTGCCGCTGACCGGGTCCTCGCCGAGCTCCTTCAGCGGCGGCCTGGCCGCCGCGCGACCGCGCTGCTTGGGCTGGGCGTAGATCGCCCGGGCCTCCTCCAGCGTGATCGTGAAGATCTGCTCCTCGGACTGCAGCGAGCGCGAGTCCGTGCCCTTCTTCAGGTACGGGCCGTAGCGGCCGTTCTGCGCGGTGATCTCCTGGCCGTCGGTGTCGACGCCGACGACGCGCGGCAGCGACATGAGCCTCAGCGCGTCCTCCAGCGTCACCGTCTCCGGGGACATCGACTTGAACAGCGAGGCCGTGCGCGGCTTGACCGCGTTCTTGCCGGTCTTCGGGGTGCCCTCGGGGAGCACCTCGGTGACGTACGGGCCGAAGCGGCCGCTCTTGACCACGATGGGGTGGTGCGGCGGCTCCGGGTCGGTCCCGAGCACGCGCTCGCCGCTCGGCTTGGCCAGCAGC
Source organism: Streptomyces thermovulgaris (assembly GCF_002155915.1). Lineage (GTDB taxonomy): Bacteria > Actinomycetota > Actinomycetes > Streptomycetales > Streptomycetaceae > Streptomyces > Streptomyces thermovulgaris. The sequence goes on from NZ_MUME01000245.1 coordinate 8,974, forward strand.
TCCTCGGCCAGCTCGACCGTCAGCTCGTCGGGCGCCAGGTCCGCCGGGACGTCGCCGGACTGGTATCCCTCGGTGCCCTTCTCGCCGCGCTCGACGTACGGCCCGAAGCGGCCGACCCGCAGCACGATGCCGTTGCCCACGGGGAACGACGACACCTCGCGCGCGTCGATGGCGCCCAGGTCGGTCACCAGGTCCTTGAGGCCGCCGAGGTGGTCCCCGTCGCCGTTGCCCGCGTCGGCGGCGCCGCCCTTGTCGCCCTTGCCGGCGCCCTCGCCGAAGTAGAACCGCCTCAGCCACGGCACCGCCTCGGCCTCGCCGCGGGCGATGCGGTCGAGGTCGTCCTCCATCTTGGCGGTGAAGTCGTAGTCGACGAGCCGCCCGAAGTGCTTCTCCAGGAGGTTGACCACGGCGAAGGACAGGAAGGACGGCACCAGGGCCGTGCCCTTCTTGAAGACATAGCCGCGGTCGAGGATCGTGCTGATGATCGACGCGTAGGTCGACGGGCGGCCGATCTCGCGCTCCTCGAGCTCCTTGACCAAGGTGGCCTCGGTGTAGCGGGCCGGGGGCTTGGTGGCGTGCCCGTCGGCCGTGATCTCCTCGGCGTTCAGGGCGTCGCCCTCGGCGACCTGCGGCAGACGGCGCTCGCGGTCGTCGAGCTCGGCGTTCGGGTCGTCGGCGCCCTCGACGTAGGCCTTCAGGAAGCCGTGGAAGGAGATCGTCTTGCCGGAGGCGCTGAACTCGACGTCCCGGCCGTCGGCCGCGGTGCCGCCGATCCTCACGGTCACGCTGTTCCCGGTCGCGTCCTTCATCTGGGAGGCGACCGTCCGCTTCCAGATCAGCTCGTAGAGCTTGAACTGGTCGCCGGTCAGACCGGTCTCGGCGGGAGTGCGGAAACGATCACCCGAGGGGCGGATCGCCTCGTGCGCCTCCTGGGCGTTCTTGACCTTCCCGGCGTACCTGCGCGGCTGCGGCGGCAGGTAGTCGGCGCCGTAGAGGTGCTCCACCTGGGCGCGGGCGGCGGCGATCGCCGTGTCGCTCAGGGTGGTGGAGTCCGTACGCATGTACGTGATGTAGCCGTTCTCGTACAGCTTCTGCGCGATCTGCATGGTGGTCTTCGCGCTGAAGCCGAGCTTGCGGCTGGCCTCCTGCTGGAGCGTCGTCGTCCGGAACGGGGCGTACGGGGAGCGGCGGTACGGCTTGGACTCGACGGACCGCACGAGGAAGCGGGTGTTCTCCAGGGCGTCGGCCAGCGCGCGGGCGCCCGCCTCGTCGAGGTGGAGGACGTTCTCGCTCCTCAGCCGGCCCCGGGAGTCGAAGTCGCGGCCCTGGGCGACACGCCGGCCGTCGACCGTCTGCAGCCGCGCGACCAGCGACGACGGGTCGCTCGGATCACCCGGGCGGCCGGTGGAGAAGGTGCCGGTCAGGTCCCAGTACTCGGCGGAGCGGAACGCCATGCGCTCGCGCTCCCGCTCGACCACGAGCCGGGTCGCGACCGACTGGACCCGGCCGGCCGACAGACGCGGCATGACCTTCTTCCACAGCACCGGCGAGACCTCGTAGCCGTAGAGACGGTCGAGGATGCGGCGGGTCTCCTGGGCGTCGACCAGCCGCTGATTGAGCTGGCGCGGATTGGCCACGGCCTCGCGGATGGCTTCCCTGGTGATCTCGTGGAAGACCATCCGCTTGACCGGGATCGTCGGCTTGAGCACTTCCTGCAAATGCCAGGCGATGGCCTCGCCCTCGCGGTCCTCGTCGGTGGCGAGGAACAGCTCGTCGGATTCCTTCAGCAGATCCTTGAGCTTTTTGACCTGGGCCTTCTTGTCCGCGTTGATGACATAGATCGGCTGGAAGTCGTGTTCCACATCCACACCGAGGCGGCGGACCTCGCCGGTGTACTGCTCGGGAACCTCCGCGGCGCCGTTGGGAAGGTCGCGGATGTGCCCGACGCTCGCTTCGACGACATAGCCGGGACCGAGGTAGCCCTTGATCGTCTTCGCCTTGGCAGGCGACTCGACGATGACGAGTCGGCGGCCGCCCTTTGCGGTCTCGCTGGTCGGGGACAACTTCGCTCTTCTCTCCGGTCGACGCTGGGGCTTCCCGGGCCCTGTTTTCCCGGGGATCGGGTCGTGGTGACGCTGCGGAGTGTGACGGTACATCCCGCCCCCGTGTCAAACGGGAAAAGCTCGCAACGGCCACTCGAACGGTAACCCGACTTCTGCCCTTCCTGCCGCCCGGAGTGCTCACCAGCTCTTTCACGCTTGCACGGAAGGTGACCCATCGGTTACGGAAAACGCGGTGATGCGACGGTTCTCACACGGGTGCGCAGCCCCGTGCGAGGCCCCCCGTGCCGGGGCCGGGGCGGGGAGGGCGACCGCGGCCGCGACGGCCGCCGACGCGGTCCGGCCGGCTTCGGGGACGACGGGCCCCCGGCGTCGCACCCGCACCGTCGTCCACTCCGGCAATGCCGCTTCGAACAGGGAGAACACCATTCCCGCGAAGATCGACGGCCCGCTCTCCACGGGGGTCCCCTCCCCTTTTCCGGACGTTTTCCGGACGCTCCCGGGACGTTTTCCGCACGCCCCGGCAGGGGAGATCGGCACCCCTGGGCGGCGGCCGGGCCGGCCCCGGTGAACGCCGGGCGGACGGGCGCCCGAGCGCCCCGTCCGCCCCTCTGCCCCCACCCCGCGCCGTATGACCGAAAATGACCGGAGAGGAAAAAGACGGGAAAGAAACAGGAAGAAACGGAAAGAAAGTGACAAGGTTGAACCGGCCGGACGGGCTCAGCCCACCGGCTCGATGAAGCCCTGCTCCACCAGCAGCCGGATCCGGGCGGGCATCCGGTCGCGGAGCACGACCGAGTCCTCGCCCGTCAGCTGGGCGATGGCGTCCAGGATGCGGCCGGCGCTCAGGCTGCCGTCGCAGACGCCGGCGAAGCCCGCGCCGACCGTGTCCACGGTGAGGGCACGGCGCATCCCGCGGTTCTGGCGCAGCACGACGTGCTCGGGGTCCTCGGCACCGGGCGGGCCGATCTGCTCCTGGACGACCTCGCGGGCCAGCCGGAAGCGGTCGTCGAGCAGGGCCGCGTCGTCGTGGCTGCGCAGGTAGTCGAGGCGGGCGAAGTACTCCCGCACGGTCTCGCCGAGCGGCTGCTCCACCGGGTGCGGCCACTCCTCCACGGTGATCGAGGGCACCGCGGAGGACGTCCGGCGCAGCGTGATCCAGCCGAAGCCCACGGCCTTGACCCTGCGCGCCTCGAACTCCTCCAGCCAGGCGTCGTACCGCGCCCGGTACCGGGCCGGGTCGGCGCGGTGGTCGCCGGCGTCCCTGAGCCACAGCTCGGCGTACTGGGTGACGTCCTGCACCTCGCGCTGCACGATCCACGCGTCGCACCCGCGGGGCACCCACGACCTGAGCCTGTCCTGCCAGTCCTCCCCCTCCACGTGCTGCCAGTTGGCGAGGAACTGCGCGTAGCCGCCCTCGTTGAGCCGCTCCCCCGCCTGCTCGACGAGCACCCGGCACAAATCGTCCCCGCCCATCCCGCCGTCGCGGTACGTCAGCCGGGCACCGGGCGAGATCACGAACGGCGGATTGGACACGATCAGGTCGAACGTCTCGCCCTCGCGGACCGGCTCGAACAGCGAGCCCCGGCGCAGATCGGCGGCCGGCGCACCGGACAGCGCCAGCGTCAGGGCGGTGATGTGCAGGGCGCGCGGGTTGACGTCGGTCGCCGTCACGCGCGTGGCGTGGCGGCCGGCGTGCAGCGCCTGGATGCCGGAGCCGGTGCCGAGGTCGAGCGCGGAGCCGACGGGCGTACGGACCGTGATGCCGGCCAGGGTCGTGGACGCGCCGCCGACGCCGAGGACGACGTCCTCCCGGCGGTCGCCGATGCCGCCCGCCCCGCCGACCGCGCAGCCCAGGTCGGACACGACGAACCAGTCCTCGCCGTCGGGCCCGCCGTAGGGCCGGACGTCCACGGTCGCGGCGAGCCCGTCCTCGCCGGCACGCACCAGCCAGCCGGTCTCCAGGCACTCCTCGACGGGCAGGACCTCCGCCACGCGCGCACGCGGCACGGGCTGCTGCAGCAGGAACAGCCGGCTCAGCAGCTCCAGCGGCGTGTCGCCGCGGGTGGCCCGCATCGCCGGGACGGTCTCGCCGCGCGCCAGGGCCGCGTACGCGGGTGCGCCGAGCAGCTCGAGCAGTCCGTCGGCGGTGAAGGAGGCGCCGAGCAGGGCGTCCCGGAGCCGGGCCGCGACGTCCGGGCGGTCGGCGGCGGGCAGGACGGGCGAGCCGGACGAGCCGGACGAGGCCGCCGGGCCGGACGGGCGGGGGGAAGCGGACGGGGCTGACGGTGCGGACAGGCTGGAGTCACTCACGGCCCCATTCTGTCGCTCGCGCCGCCGGCGCACGCGCGTGCGTCAGCCGTTCGCGGGCGCGGCGGACGCGGATGCGGACCTGCAGCTCGGCTGCCGGGCCATCGCCTGGCCCACCTCGCCCTCCTCCAGGTTCTTCAGGGCGTCGCTGCTGGTCTTGCTCAGCTTGTCCAGCTCGGTGGCGATGTCCTTCAGACCGTCCGCGAACTTGGCCTGGTCCTTGGTGTCAAGCTTGTCGACCTGCTGCTTGAGGGAGGCGTAGGCGGCGCCGAGGCTGTTGAGCTCCCTGACCGCGTCCTGCTGCTTCTTCCGGCCGTCCTCGACCTGGGGAGCGCCCGCCTTGTCCACGGCGGCGCCGATCGCCTTGTAGGCGTCGGACATGTCCTGGAAGGCCTGCGAGTCGGTCTTCTGGACCTGGGCCGGCTCGCTGTTGTCCGAGGTCTCCTTCTGGATGGCGGCGTTGGCGGCCGCGATCTTCTTCGCCTGCGGCTGCACGGCGTCGCACACCTGCTTGGCCCAGGCGTCCAGTGCCTCGTTCTTGCCGTCGTCGTTGCCGCTGCTGCAGCCCGTCAGCGCCAGTACCAGTACCGCACCGCCGGACAGTGCGGCCGCAAGCTTCTTGTTCACCGGTTCGGTCCCTTCCGTGGCTCTCGGCCCCGGAACATACACGCCCTCCCGGCGCCACCCCCCGTCCGGACGCCCGTTAACGCACACCTTGCAGCCTTTTGCACCAAGCGAGAGAAGACTCACGAGGAGAGCGCATCCGCGCACACGACGGGCGGGTGACGCGTACGACGCGCCACCCGCCCGTCCTCTTGAGCCGGCCCGCTGTGCGACCGCCTACGGGACCACCGCAGGATCGGCCGAGGTGGATACGTGTGCCGTGCTGTCCTCGTCACCGACGGTGTTCCTGCGCCGCTTGGAGAGATAGACCGCACCGGCGATGACGACCAGGGCCACGGCCGCGATCGCGATCCGCACGCCGAGGTTCTCGTTCCTGCCGTAGGAGAACTGGATGACCGCGGGCGCGATGAGCAGCGCCACCAGGTTCATCACCTTCAGCAGCGGGTTGATCGCGGGGCCGGCGGTGTCCTTGAAGGGGTCGCCGACCGTGTCGCCGATCACCGTGGCCGCATGGGCCTCGCTGCCCTTGCCGCCGTGGTGCCCGTCCTCCACCAGCTTTTTGGCGTTGTCCCAGGCACCGCCGGAGTTGGCGAGGAACACCGCCATCAGGGTGCCCGCGCCGATGGCGCCCGCGAGGAAGGCGCCGAGCGCACCGACGCCGAGCGTGAACCCGACGAAGATGGGCGCCATGACGGCGAGCAGACCGGGGGTGGCGAGCTCGCGCAGGGCGTCCTTGGTGCAGATGTCGACGACCTTGCCGTACTCCGGCTTCTCGCTGTAGTCCATGATCCCGGGCTTCTCGCGGAACTGCCGCCGCACCTCGAGCACCACCGCCCCCGCCGACCGCGACACGGCGTTGATCGCCAGCCCCGAGAAGAGGAAGACGACCGCCGCGCCGGCGACGAGGCCGACCAGGTTGTTGGGCTGCGAGATGTCCATGATCAGGGTCAGCGGCGCACCCGCGCCGGAGAGGCTCTCCCCGACCTCGCGCGCCCCGGTGGTGATCACGTCCCGGTACGACCCGAAGAGCGCCGCCGCCGCCAGGACCGCGGTGGCGATGGCGATGCCCTTGGTGATGGCCTTGGTGGTGTTGCCGACCGCGTCCAGGTCGGTGAGCACCTGCGCGCCCGCGCCCTCGACGTCGCCGGACATCTCGGCGATGCCCTGGGCGTTGTCGGAGACCGGGCCGAAGGTGTCCATGGCGACGATCACGCCGACCGTGGTGAGCAGGCCGGTGCCGGCCAGCGCCACCGCGAACAGCGCCAGCACGATCGACGTGCCGCCGAGCAGGAACGCGCCGTAGACGCTCAGGCCGATCAGCAGGGCGGTGTAGACGGCCGACTCCAGACCGACGGAGATGCCGGCGAGGACGACGGTGGCCGGCCCGGTCAGCGAGGTCCTGCCGAGGTCCTTGACCGGGCGCCGGCTGGTCTCGGTGAAGTAGCCGGTCAGCTGCTGGATCACGGCGGCCAGCAGAATGCCGATGGCCACCGAGACCAGGGCGAGGACGCGCGGATCGCCGCTCTTGCCCGTGATGGCCGCGTCGGTGACACCGGTCAGGTCGGCGTACGACGACGGCAGGTAGGCGAAGACGGCGATCGCGACCAGGACCAGCGAGATCACCGCGGAGATGAAGAAGCCGCGGTTGATCGCGGTCATGCCGCTGCGGTCGGAGCGGCGCGGCGCCACCACGAAGATGCCGATCATGGCGGTGAGCACGCCGATGGCCGGTACCAGCAGCGGGAACGCCAGCCCCGCGTCGCCGAAGGCCGCCGTGCCGAGGATGAGCGCGGCGACGAGGGTGACCGCGTACGACTCGAAGAGGTCGGCCGCCATGCCCGCGCAGTCGCCGACGTTGTCGCCCACGTTGTCGGCGATGGTCGCGGCATTGCGCGGGTCGTCCTCCGGAATGCCCTGCTCGACCTTGCCGACCAGGTCGGCGCCGACGTCGGCGGCCTTGGTGAAGATGCCGCCGCCGACTCGCATGAACATCGCGATGAGTGCCGCGCCGAGGCCGAAGCCCTCGAGCACCTTCGGCGCGTCGGCCGTGTACACCAGCACCACGCAGGAGGCGCCCAGCAGGCCGAGGCCCACCGTGAACATGCCGACGACGCCGCCCGTACGGAAAGCGATCTTCATGGCTCTGTGGGAAACAGCCGTGAGATCCTTTGCCGGCGCGCCTTCCGCGGGAGTCGCCTCCCGGGCTGCCGCGGCAACGCGCACATTGCTGCGCACGGCGAGCCACATGCCGATATAGCCGGTGGCCGCCGAGAAAACCGCACCGATCAGGAAGAACACCGAGCGTCCGGCACGCTGATTCCAGTCGTCCGCGGGCAGCAGCATGAGCAGGAAGAACACGATCACGGCGAATACGCCGAGCGTGCGCAGCTGACGGCCCAGATAGGCCTTCGCTCCTTCCTGGACCGCTTCCGCGATCTTCTTCATGCTGTCGGTGCCCTCGCCCGCCGCAAGTACCTGGCGCAGCAAGACGCCTGCGACCACGAGCGCGGCCAGTGCGACGGCCGCAATGACCGCCACGATGATCCGATTGTCGTCGGTCAGGACTGCGGCTGCGAAGGTTGTGGATTGGCCCAACTGATGAGGGGTGGAAAGCCCCGCCATTCGTCCTCCTTGACGCTTGGGCTGAGCTCAAGATGTGGACGGATTGTAGGGAGCGGAACGGGATCGAAACAGAGCGCGGCAAACCCAATCGGCCTGCATTCGCTCTTCAGCAAATGATCGACGTCACGCCACGAAACCCGAAAGAGGTAATGACCCAAAACCATTGACACACGATCAATGCTTGATCAAATGATCTATTGACTGATCGTGAATTAGTTCACGAATTCAATGTACCTGGTGGACGCGGCCGGGAAAAACGCGAAGGGCCCTGCCGAGCAGGGCCCTGGTGTGCTGCGCCGAGCGGGGTGGCGTACGTCAGGAAAGCGGCGCGGCCGGCGGCGGCGTGGTCGGCCAGGTCATCTTGATCAGCCCGCCGTGCTCCCCGGCCGAGACCTCCACGTCGTCGACGAGGCCGCTGATGACCGCGAGGCCCATCTCGTCCTCCGCGTCGTCCACGGCTCCCGGAGCCTCTCCGGGGCGGCGCGGCGCGTGCCGGGCCTCGTCGCCGACCTCGATGGAGAACTGCTTCTCCTCCTCGGTGAGCAGCACCTTCACCGGTGCCGAGATCCCGCTGCTGCGGTGCAGTCCGACGGCGCGTGAACAGGCCTCGCCCACGGCGAGCCTGACCTCGTCGAGAACGGCCTCGTCCACTCCGGCCCTGCGCGCCACCGCGGCCGCCACCAGCCGGGCGGTTCTGACGTGCTCGGGCAGCGCGCTGAAGCGGAGTTCAACGGTGGCCATGCATCCCCCTCGGAGCTACGGGCGTGCTGTCGCGGGACCGGGCCGCCGAGAACCCGGTCCCCCGCTTGAACTCTTCGCCCCGGACACCGGCCGGGGCCGGCGGTCAGTCGGTGGCCGCCACCGCTTCGTCGACCGTGGAGTGGATCGGGAACACCTTGGTCAGACCGGTGATACGGAAGATCTTGAGAATGCGCTCCTGGTTGCACACCAGGCGCAGCGAGCCCTCGTGGGCGCGCACACGCTTCAGACCGCCGACCAGCACGCCGAGCCCGGTGGAGTCGAGGAAGTCCACGCCCTCCATGTCGACGACGAGGTGGAAATTCCCGTCGTTCACCAGCTCGACCAGCTGCTCGCGCAGCTTGGGCGCGGTATATACGTCGATTTCGCCACCGACCTCGACGACCGTGCGATCGCCGACGGTACGGGTCGACAGGGACAGGTCCACGGATCCTCCAGCACCTTGCTATCGAGCGGTCGCCCCTCGGGCACCTCGGCTTGAAGCCCCCGGGACGGTTCGCCAGCCGCGATGGCATTCAATCACTTAACGGCAGGCGTGCACGACGCCTTGGTCCCATTGTCCTGCACACCGGTGACACACTCAGTGCCGATGGCCGAGAATCACCGATCCGATCGGTCCCCGACGAAGCCAACCCGCCCGGCACCGGGCGCGGTTCTGGACCGGCTCGCCTCGGGACCGAGCCGGGCTGCACGCATCACTCATACGGAGCACCTGCCCCCGCGCGCGGGTCGCCATGCCGTCTGGCCCGACCGGATTCGGCCGGAGGTCGTCGAGGCCGTCCGGGCCTGCGGGGTCGAACGCCCCTGGGCCCACCAGGCGCGCGCCGCCGAGCACGCCCTCGACGGCGACTCGGTGGTCGTCGCCACGGGCACGGCGTCCGGCAAGTCGCTGGCGTATCTCGTCCCGGTGCTGTCGACGCTGCTGGACGGCGCCGAGGCGCCCGCGCGGGGGGCGCAGCGGCGCGAGGCGCCCGTACGGGCCGGCGGGCTCCGGCCGGGCGACCGCGGCGCCACCGCCCTGTATCTGGCCCCCACCAAGGCCCTGGCGGCCGACCAGTGCCGCGCGGTGAAGGAGCTCGCCCGCCCGCTGGGCAAGGCCGTGCGTCCGGCGGTGTACGACGGCGACACCCCGCCCGAGGAGCGCGAGTGGATCCGCCGGTACGGCAACTACGTCCTGACCAACCCCGACATGCTGCACCGGGGGATCCTGCCCTCGCACCCGCGCTGGTCCTCCTTCCTGCGCGCCCTGAGGTACGTCGTCGTCGACGAGTGCCACGTCTACCGGGGCGTCTTCGGCTCGCACGTCGCCCAGGTGCTGCGCCGTCTGCGCCGGCTGTGCGCGCACTACGGCTCCTCGCCGGTGTTCCTGCTGGCCTCCGCGACCGCGGCGGAGCCCGCGGTGGCCGCCCGCCGCCTCACCGGTCTGCCCGTGGTCGAGGTGGCCGACGACGCCTCGCCCCGTGGTGAACTGGTGTTCGCCCTCTGGGAGCCACCGCTGACCGAACTGCAGGGCGAGAGGGGCGCGCCCGTCCGGCGCACGGCCACCGCCGAGACCGCCGATCTGCTGACCGACCTCACCCTGCAGGGCGTCCGCTCGGTCGCCTTCGTCCGCTCCCGGCGCGGCGCCGAACTGATCTCGGTGATCGCCAAGGAACGGCTGGCCGAGACCGACCGGTCGCTGACCCGGCGGGTGGCGGCCTACCGGGGCGGCTACCTCCCCGAGGAGCGCCGCGCCCTGGAGCGCGCCCTGCACTCCGGCGAGCTGCTGGGCCTGGCCGCCACGACCGCCCTGGAGCTGGGCATGGACGTCTCCGGTCTGGACGCCGTCCTGATGGCCGGCTATCCCGGCACCCGCGCCTCCCTGTGGCAGCAGGCGGGCCGTGCGGGCCGCTCCGGCCAGGGCGCCCTCGCGGTCCTGGTCGCCCGCGACGACCCGCTGGACACCTTCCTCGTCCACCATCCGAAGGCCCTGTTCGACCAGCCGGTCGAATCGACGGTGCTCGACCCCGACAACCCCTACGTCCTCGCCCCGCACCTGTGCGCGGCCGCCGCCGAGCTGCCGCTCACCGAGGAGGACACCGAGCTGTTCGGCCCCTCCTGCGGGGAGCTGCTGCCGCAGCTGGAGGCCGCGAAGCTGCTGCGCCGGCGGACGAGGGCCTGGCACTGGACCCGCCGGGAGCGGGCCGCGGACCTCACCGACCTGCGCGGCGAGGGCGGGCGGCCGGTGCAGATCGTCGAGGCCGGCACCGGGCGGCTGCTCGGCACGGTCGACCAGGGGGCCGCGCACACGAGCGTGCACGAGGGCGCGGTCCACCTGCACCAGGGCCGCACCTATCTGGTGCGCTCCCTCGACCTGGAGGACTCGGTCGCCCTGGTCGAGGAGGCGAACCCGCCGTACACCACGGTCGCCCGCGACACGACGTCCGTCTCCGTCCTGGAGACGGACGTGGAGATCCCCTGGGGCGACGGCCGCCTGTGCTACGGCTCCGTCGAGGTCACCAACCAGGTGGTCTCCTATCTGCGCCGGCGCCTTGTCACCGGCGAGGTCCTGGGCGAGACGAAACTCGACCTCCCTCCGCGTACGCTGCGCACCCGCGCGGTGTGGTGGACGGTCACCGAGGACCAGCTCGACGAGGCCCGGATCCACCCGGAGATCCTCGGCGGCGCCCTGCACGCCGCCGAGCACGCCTCGATCGGCATGCTGCCCCTGTTCGCGACCTGCGACCGGTGGGACATCGGCGGTGTCTCCGTCCCGCTGCACCCCGACACCCTGCTGCCCACGGTGTTCGTCTACGACGGCCACCCCGGCGGCGCGGGCTTCGCCGAGCGCGCCTTCCGCACCGCCCGCGCCTGGCTCACCGCCACCCGCGAGGCCATCGCCTCCTGCGAGTGCGACTCCGGCTGCCCCTCCTGCGTCCAGTCCCCCAAGTGCGGCAACGGCAACGAGCCCCTGCACAAGCGGGGAGCCGTACGGCTGCTCACCGTGCTGCTGAAGGGGGCCCCGAAGGAGGCCCCCGAAGGCCCGGGAGACCCGGGGGGACGGGGGGAACCGGGAGGGGCACCGGAGAAGACGCCGTAGGAGGCGCCGGAAGGAGCACCGCAGAAGCCTCCGGGGAGCCGTCGGAGAGGACTCCGAGGAGGAGGAGCCGGGCTTGCCCCGTGGAAGCGGCGGCTGCCGGGACGGGACCCGGCGCACGCGCCGGTCCTGCCACGGGTCCCGGCGGCGCCGTACCGTCCGCCGGCACTGCCGGTGCCGCCGCGCCCTCCGCCGGTGCCGCCGGCGGCGCCGTGCCGTCCGCCGGGACCGCCGGGCCCGCCCTCGCTCTCACCTCCGCCGTGAAGGGTCCCCATGCGAACGCCGCCGTGACGTCCGAGGTGTCGCCGGCGATCGCGCACCGGACGAGCCGGGCGCCCTGCGCACGGGCCACCCGCTCCGCCCGGGCACAGGCCACGGCGGGGCCCTCGGCCCAGTGGCCCGCCGCCGCGAGCGCCGCGAGGTCGGCGGCCCCGGCCGCGCGATGCCGGCCGACCACCGCCTGCCCGAGGGCGAGACCGGTCCCGAACACCACGCAGAGCAGAGCGATCGTCCCGACGCTCCACACACAGGCGGACCCGCGGTCCGAGAAGCGGTGTCTCATGTCCCCGCCCCTCCCGGCGTTCCCGCCGTGTCCTCCGCCTCCGCGACGGCCTCCTCCCTCAGCCGGAAGGGCAGCAGCACGCCCCTGCCCGGCGGATCGGCCACGACGACCACGTGCACATGGTCTCCCCGGCGGGTCACCGTGACCTTCGCACCGCGCGGTGCCACCTCCCGGGCCGCCCGGACGACCGCACCCTCGGGGTCCTGGCGGGCCGCCGCCCGGGCTCCGGCCCGGGCCGCGTCCACGCACTGGATCTGTGCGAGCACCACCAGCAGTCCCCACACCAGCGTCGTCACCACGAACACCAGCACGGGCAGGACCATGGCGGCCTCCGCCGTCACGAACCCCGCGTCGGCGTCCTGCCGCCCGCGCCCGCCCCGGCGCTCATGTCCGCGCACTGAGCGCCCGCCTCACGATGCCCTGCAGTTCGGCCCTGACCTGACCGCTGGTCACCACCTCGTACAGCAGCACGGCGAACGCCACCGCCGCGACGATTCCCATCGCGTACTCCGACGTCACCATTCCCGTGTCCCGACGCGTCCGCCGCACCAGGGCACGCAGTCGTGCCCGCGTCTTTCCGTACATCTCAACCCCCGTAAGGTCTCGGCCCGTTGGCTCCTCACCGCGTCCTGCTTCCGTCCCCGGGTCCTGCCTCCGTCCCGGGTCCTCCTTCAGCCACCACCCCCGTCCAGCACCCCGCCCGCGAGGCCGATCAGCACCGGCAGCACCCCGACCGCGACGAAGGCGGGCAGGAAGCACAGCCCCACCGGTGCGGTGACCAGCACGGCCGCCCGGCGCGCTCCGGCCGTCGCGACGCGGGCCCGGTCGGCGCGGACGTCGGCTGCGAGCCGCGCGACCGGCCCGGCGGCGGGCAGCCCCGACTCACCGGCCCGTTCCAGCAGACGTGCCAGGGCCGCCGCCCCCGGTATCGAGGCAAGTCCGCGCCAGGCGTCGGCCGGTTCCCCGCCGAGCCGCACCTCCGCCGCACCCCGGGCCAGCCGCTCCCCGACCGGCCCGCCCAGTGCCTCACCGACCGCCCGGGCGGCGCCGACCGGACCGGCACCGGCCGCGATACAGGCCGCCAGAAGGTCGGCGGCGAGCGGGAGCTGGCGGGCCGCCTCGGCCTCGTCGAACTCCGCCTCGGGGCGGCTCTCCGCCCATCGCCGCCACTGCCGCATCCCGGCCGCCCCGGCCAGCCCGACCACGACTCCCGCGAACCCGCCGACCAGCGCCCATCCGGCACCCGCCACCCCCACCACCGGCAGCCACCGCCGCACGGTGTCCGACACCACCCGCAGCCGCGGCCCCGGACGTCCCGACGCCTCCGTGCCCCACAGCGAGGCCACCCTCCGCCGCACGCCCCGCTCCCGGCGCACCCCCTCCAGCCACCGCACCAGCAGCCACAGCAGTGCCGAAGCCGCCAGCACCGTCCCCAGCCTGTGGACGACGCCCGTGCTCACAGCGCCTCCGCCGCTCGTACGATCCGCAGGGCCCACCACAGCCCCACGCCCTCCAGCAGGCCGCCGACGACCAGGCAGCCCAGGCCCGCTCCCGTGTGCAGCAGCACCCGCAGGGGGTCGGCCCCCATGGCCGTGCCCAGCGCGAGTCCCAGGACCGGCAGGCCGGCGAGCAGCACGGCCGTCGCCCTGGCTCCCGACAACTGGGCGCGCAGATCCGCGCGTTGGTCCCGTTCCGCGCGCAGTGCCCCGTCGAGCCGCTCGAGTCCGGCCGCCAGGGCCGCCCCCTGGTCCACGGCCACCCGCCAGCAGGCCGCGAGCCCCCGCAGTCCCTCGGCACCCGGCTGCCGCGCCGCCATGGCGAGCGCACCGGGCACGTCCCCGCCGAAACGGGCCGCCGCCAGCACCGCCGCCTGCGCGTCGCCGAGTCCGCCGGAGTCCCGTGCGGCGCGCAGCAGCGCCTCGCCCGGCTGCCGTCCGGCACGCACCTCCCCGGCAAGAGCGCCGCACAGGGCGATCACGGCGTCCGCCCGCCGCTCCTGCGCGCGGCGCGCGGCCCGGGCGAGCCGGGCACGGCGCAGCAACGGCATCGCCGCGGCCCCCGCGACGGCCGGCAGCACCGAGGCGCCCAGCACCGCCAGGACCACCCCGGCCGCCGGAGCCCACCACTCGAACCCCAACCGTCCGCGCAGACGGGAGAGTTCACCGAGGGCCCGGTTCCGGACCGGCGGCCGTGCGCCCACCGCTCCGCCACCGGGGAACAGCAGCCGTGCCCGCCGTGCCCCGGCATGCCGTCCGCCCAGCAGCCGCACGGCCGCTCCGGCACACCCCAGGGCCGTGACCGCGGACAGCAGCCCCGGCACCCCCTCGCCCATCCCGCTCACCACTCCCTTCCCGTCCCTTCCCGGCTCTCCGGGCAAAGCAGCTCCCGCAGCCGCTCCCACCCCCGCTCCTCCACGAA
>NZ_MUME01000246.1 GCF_002155915.1 Streptomyces thermovulgaris
ACACCCCGAACAGCGGGGCGAGTTGGCGCAGGGTGAGGTTGGTGCGCCAGTACGCGGCGACCAGCAGCACCCGGTCTTCCAGCGGCAGCGACCACGGCCGGCCCTTGCGGACCGGATCGGCGCCCTCACGCCGCAGCGCGGTGATCAGCTTGCCGAACTGTCGCGGGCTCAGCCCGGTGAACGGGGCTATCCAGGACGGCTCCGACGCCGTGATCACACCAGCCACACCATGATCATCTCACCTGCGACCAGCAGTTACGGGACAGCCCTTAGCTTCTCCGGCGTGCCAGCCAGTGCGAAGAAACCCCTCAGAGCGGCGGTCCTCGCGGATTCCGACACCCGGTGGAAATGGGGCGCGCTCACCGCGCGGCGCATCGCGCCGCCGGGCCCCGGACGTCCGAAGGACCCGGCCGGAGCCGGCGTCCGCCTGGACGGATATCTGCTGCGGGGCCGCGCCACCCCCACCCCCCGCCAGCTCGGCGAGGCCGGCGTCCGCGCGGACTCGCTCCGCGAGGTGACCGCCGTCGAGTTCCTGCGCGCCATGGACGAGGACGCCGCGGGTGAGGAGCCGTACGACTTCCTCGTCCTCGCCCTCGTCGGCGGCGGCGTGCAGGCGATGCTGCACGGACTGGGACGTGTGTGGGAGGGCCGGAGCAGACGGCCCGTCGTCGTCACCGGCTATGTCGGCGTGGTCTACGAGAAGCTCGCCGACGGTCTGCTGCTGCGCCACGGCGCCGACCTGGTGCTCGCCAACTCCCGTCAGGACGCGGAGCGTTTCCGGGCCGTGTACGAGGGTGTGGGGGCCGACGCGTCCGCGGTCACCGAGGCGGCGCTGCCGTTCCTCGGCGGTGCCCCGTACCGCGGGTCCGCCCGGAGGACGGCCCCCTACACGGTCGTCTTCGCCGCCCAGCCCTCCGTGCCGGAGAGCCGCCAGGACCGCATGTACCTGCTGGACCGGCTGATCCGGCACGCCCGCCGCCACCCCGGGCGCGAGGTCCTGCTCAAGCTCCGCTCCAGGCCGGGCGAGCACACCACGCACATCGAGGAGGTGCCGTACCAGAAGCTGGCCCGCAGACGGGAGCTGCCGGCCAACCTCCGCCTGGTGCACGGGAACATGGGCGAGGTCCTGGACCGCGCCGACCTGCTGGTCACGGTCAGTTCGACCGCCGCCCTGGAGTCCCTGCACCGGCGCATCCCCACGGCCGTCCTGACCGACCTGGGGGTGCGGGAGGCACTCGGCAACCACCACTTCGTGGGCTCCGGCTGCCTGGCCTCCTGGGACCAGCTCGACGCCGGGTACGAGCCCGTGCCCGACCCGCGGTGGGCGGCCCGCCAGGGCGTCGCCGCCGCGGACCCCTCCTCGGGGGACGGAGCCGGGGAGGCACCCGGGGAAGGGTCCTGCGAGGCCGCCTTCGACACGGCGCGCCGGCGCCTCGCCGACCTGCTCGCCGCCGGGGAGCTGCCGCCGCTGAGGCCCTACTACACCCCCGTCACCGCCCCCGGCTATCTGCCCGGCCTCCTCGCCCGCCACCACCTCGCCCCGGACGGCAGCCCGCTGCCGGGCGCGCCCGCCGCCGACAGGGAGCCCGGCCCCCTGCGGCGGACCGTCCGCCGTGCCGCCCGCGGCGCCTACCGCCACGGCGTCCAGCGCGTCGCCCCCCTGATCCGGCGGTGGGGGGAGCTGTGAACGGCCGTGCCCCGCGCCCACCTCAAGGAGCGAATCCCATGCCCCACCTCGTCCCGGCCCCGGGACCCGGCACCCCGGTGCGCCGTGTGCTCGCGGTGATCCCCGCGCGCGGCGGCTCCAAGGGCGTCCCCGCGAAGAACCTCGCCCCCGTCGGCGGCGTCCCGCTGGTCGTCCGCGCCGTGCGCGCCTGCCGGGCGGCCCGGCGGGTGACCGACGTCGTGGTCTCCACCGACGACGGGGCCATCGCGGACACCGCCCGCCGGGCCGGCGCCGAGGTGGTGCGGCGGCCGGCCGGCATCGCCGGTGACACCGCCCCCTCCGAGGCCGCCGTCCTGCACGCCCTGGACGTGTACGAGGCGCTGCACGGCTCCCCGGTCGACGTCGTGCTGCTCGTGCAGTGCACCAGCCCGTTCCTGCTTCCCGGGGACATCGACGAGGCGGCCGCCGCGGTCGCCGAGCGCGGTGCCGACACCGCGGTGACCGTGGCCCCCTTCCACGGCTTCGTGTGGCGGGACGCGGCGGACGGGGCGGTGACCGCCGGCACCGGGGCCGCCACCGCCGACGGCGGCGGCGCGCGCCCCGCCGGGGCCCCGGCCGCCGGCGGCTACGGCGTCAACCACGACAAGTCCTTCCGTCCGCGCCGTCAGGACCGGCCCCAGGACCTGCTGGAGACCGGGGCGGCCTATGCGATGAGGGCCGAGGGCCTGCGCGAGCACCGGCACCGCTTCTTCGGCCGTACGGAGCTGGTGCGCACCGACCCCGCGCGGGTGCTGGAGATCGACGACCCGCACGACCTCGCCCGTGCCCGGGCCCTCGCACCGCTCCTGGACGCGGACCCTCCCCGGATTCCCGGCGCCGCCCGGGCGGGAACGGCTCCCGGCGGGGTCCTCCCGACCGCCGACGACATCGACGCGGTCGTCCTCGACTTCGACGGCACCCAGACCGACGACAGGGTGCTGATCGACTCCGAGGGACGGGAGTTCGTCTCCGTGCACCGCGGGGACGGCCTCGGCATCGCGGCCCTGCGCGACAGCGGTCTGAGGATGCTGATCCTGTCCACGGAACAGAACCCGGTCGTCACCGCCCGCGCCCGCAAGCTCCGGCTGCCGGTGCTGCACGGCGTCGACCGCAAGGACCTCGCCCTGAAGCAGTGGTGCGAGGAACAGGGCATCGCGCCCGAGCGCGTGCTCTACGTCGGCAACGACATCAACGACCTGCCGTGCCTCGCCCTCGTCGGCTGGCCCGTGGCGGTCGCCAGCGCCCACGCCGCCGTGCGCGACGCCGCCCGCGCCGTCACCACCCGCCCCGGCGGCGACGGTGCGATCCGGGAGATCGCCGGCTGGATCCTCGGCCCCCGCCTCGGCTCCCGCGCCACTCCCGGCTCCCTCCTCGGCACCCCCTGAGTCCCCCGCGCGGAAAACCCCTCAGTCCCTCAAACCCCCAAGTCCCAGCGAGTCCCTCAGTAAGGACAGTCCCACGATGAGCACCAGCTCCCGCATCCGCACCATCGGTTCGCGCGAGGTCGGCCCCGGTCGCCCCGTCTACGTCACCGGTGAGATCGGCATCAACCACAACGGCGACCTGGAGAACGCCTTCCGGCTGATCGACGCGGCCGCCGAGGCCGGCTGCGACGCCGTCAAGTTCCAGAAGCGCACCCCCGAGATCTGCACCCCGCGCGACCAGTGGGACATCGAGCGCGACACCCCCTGGGGCCGGATGACCTACATCGAGTACCGCCACCGCGTGGAGTTCGGCGAGGACGAGTACCGGCAGATCGACGAGTACTGCCGGCACAAGGGCATCGACTGGTTCGCCTCCCCGTGGGACACCGAGGCCGTCGCCTTCCTGGAGAAGTTCGACGTGCCCGCCCACAAGGTGGCCTCCGCCTGCCTGACGGACGACGAGCTGCTGCGCGCCCTGCGCGCCACGGGCCGCACGGTCGTCCTGTCCACCGGGATGTCGACGCCCAAGCAGATCCGCCACGCGGTCGAGGTGCTGGGCTCGGAGAACGTCCTGCTGTGCCACGCCACGTCGACGTACCCGGCGAAGGCCGAGGAGCTGAACCTCCGGGTCATCAACACCCTGGAGCGGGAGTACCCGAACGTCCCGATCGGCTACTCGGGCCACGAGACCGGCCTGCAGACCACGCTGGCCGCCGTCGCCCTCGGCGCGGTCCTCGTCGAGCGCCACATCACCCTCGACCGCGCGATGTGGGGCTCCGACCAGGCCGCCTCGGTGGAACCGCAGGGCCTGCAGCGCCTGGTCCGTGACATCCGTGCGATCGAGGCCTCCCTCGGCGACGGGGTGAAGAGGGTCTACGAGTCCGAGCTCGGCCCCATGAAGAAGCTGCGCCGGGTCGCCGGTGTCGTCGCCGAGGCGGAGATCGCCGCGGCGGCGGGCGAGCCGGTGGCGGTGTGAGACACCCGTCCCCCACCCCTGGAGGGTCCCGCGCCATGAGC
>NZ_MUME01000247.1 GCF_002155915.1 Streptomyces thermovulgaris
CTCCGGCTCCTCTTCCGGCTTCTCCCCCGGTCCCTTCTCCAGCCCCTCCGCCAGCACCTCCGCCAGGTGCCGCCCGCGCACCCCGGCCAGCTGCTCCAGCTGCGTACGGCACGAGTAGCCGTCCGCCAGGACCACCGCCCCGTCCGGCGCCCGCCGCACCGCCGGCAGGAGCTGCTCCTCGGCGCAGGCCACCGACACCTCCCAGTGGCCCTTCTCGAAACCGAAGTTCCCGGCCAGGCCGCAGCAGCCGCCGGCCGGTTCACCGGTCAGGCCCGCCGCCGTGCGCAGCTCCCGGTCGGCCGTGTCGCCGAGGACCGCGTGCTGGTGGCAGTGGGTCTGGCCGACGACCGGGCGGTCCAGGCGGGGCGGGGTCCAGTCGGGGGCGTGGCGCCGGAGGGTCTCGGCGAAGGTCAGCACCCGGTCGGCCAGACGCCGGGCGCGCGGGTCGTCGGGCAGCAGTTCCGGCAGGTCGGCGCGGAGGGCGGCGGCGCAGCTCGGTTCCAGGACGACGACCGGGGCGGAGGTCTCGAGCACCGGCTCCATCAGGTCGAGGGTGCGGCGCAGCACGGCGCGGGCGCGGTCGAGCTGGCCGGTGGAGACGTACGTCAGTCCGCAGCACACCCGTCCCCGGCCGCGCAGCACGGACACCGGGTTCAGGGCCGCCGACCGTCCGTCGCCCACCGGGGGCCGGCGCAGGTGCAGCGTGGGCGGAAGCGCCACCCGCAGCCCGGCGGCCTCCAGCACCCGGACGGCCGCGCGGCCCACGGCGGGCGACAGATGCTCGGTGAAGGTGTCCGGCCACAGGACGACCAGCTCGCCCCGCCCCTGCTCCCCGTCCGTCCGCCTGCGGCGCCACCACCGGGTGAACGGCTCCCTCGCCAGCCGCGGGACGTCCCGTTCGGGGGCGATGCCGCCCAGCCGTTTCGCCGCCGCCGCCAGCGGGGGCACCGCGGCGAGCGCGTTCAGCAGCGGGGCGGTGCGGGTGCGGGCCGCCCAGCGCAGCCACACCGGGAGCCGGCCCAGGACGTAGTGGGCGGCGGGGCGGAGCCGTCCGGCGTAGTGGTGGTGCAGGAACTCCGCCTTGTACGTGGCCATGTCGACCTCGACCGGGCAGTCGGACCGGCAGCCCTTGCAGGCCAGGCACAGGTCGAGCGCGTCCCGGACCTCCGCCGACCGCCAGCCGCCGGTCACCAGCTCGCCCGCGAGCATCTCGTGCAGCAGCCGGGCACGCCCGCGCGTGGAGTGCCGTTCCTCGCCCGTGACCCGGTAGGAGGGGCACATCACCGCCGGACCCGTCGCCGTGGTCGTACGGCACTTGGCGACGCCCACGCACCGGCGCACCGCCGCCGAGAAGTCGCCGCCGTCGGCCGTGTAGCCGAAGGCCACGTCGACCGGGCGGCGGGGCAGCACGGAGAAACGCAGGTTGGCGTCCAGCGGGGCCGGGCGGACCAGCATTCCGGGGTTGAGCAGGTCGTCGGGGTCCCAGATGCCCTTGACCCGCTCGAAGAGGGCCACCATCTCCTCGCCGTACATCCGCGGCAGCAGCTCGGCCCGCGCCTGCCCGTCCCCGTGCTCCCCGGACAGCGAACCGCCGTGCGCCACCACCAGCTCGGCCAGTTCCTCCGAGAACCGCCTGAAGCGGCCGATCCCGTCCCGGGTCAGCAGGTCGAAGTCGATGCGGACGTGGATGCAGCCGTCCCCGAAGTGCCCGTACGGCGTGCCGCGCAGCCCGTGGGCGGCCAGCAGGGCCCGGAACTCGCGCAGATACGGGCCCAGCCGGGCCGGCGGCACCGCGCAGTCCTCCCATCCCGGCCATGCCTCGCTGCCGTCGGGCATCCGGGTCGCGGTACCGCTGGCGTCCTCCCGGATCCGCCACAGGGCGCGCTGGGCGGCCGGGTCGCCGACGACCAGCGCGTCCACGGCGCCGGCCGCGCGCACGATCGTCTCCGCACGGGCGCGGGCCTCCTGCTCCGACTCCCCGCCCGCCTCCACGAACAGCCAGGCGTCGCCCCGCGGCAGCCCGGTCGCCGAGGGCACCAGGTCCCGTGCCATGCCCTCCACCGTGAGCGGCCGGTGCGGCAGCAGACCGGCCGCGGCCTCGGCGGCGGCGCTCTCGTCGGCGTACCCGAGGACGGCCAGCACGCGCGCGCGGGGCGTCTTCACCAGCCGTACGACCGCCTCGGTCAGCACGCCCAGGGTGCCCTCCGAGCCGCAGAAGGACCGCGCCACGTCCGCGCCGCGCTCGGGCAGCAGGGCGTCCAGTGCGTACCCGGAGATACGGCGGGGCAGCTCGGGGAATCCGGTGCGCAGCCGGGCCAGCTCGCCCTCCACCAGCTCCCGCAGCCCGTCGGGGGCCCCGGCCCAGCCCTCTCCGAGCCGCAGCCGTTGCCCGCGCGCGGTGATCACGGACAGTTCCCGCACCCCGTCCGCGGTCGTCCCCCAGGCCACCGAGTGGGAGCCGCAGGCGTTGTTGCCGATCATCCCGCCGAGCGTGCACCGGCTGTGCGTGGAGGGGTCCGCGCCGAAGCGCAGTCCGTACGGTGCGGCGGCCTCCTGCAACCGGTCCAGGACCAGCCCCGGCTGGACGACGGCCGTCCGTGCCTCGGCGTCGATCCCCAGCACCCGGTTCATGTGCCGGGTGAAGTCCAGCACCACGCCCGTTCCGGTCGCCTGTCCCGCGATCGACGTCCCGCCGCCCCTGGCCACCACCGGCACGCCGTGCGCCCGGCAGATCTCCAGCACCGCCGCCACGTCGTCGGCGTCCCGGGGCGCCACCACGCCCAGCGGGACCCGCCGGTAGTTGGAGGCGTCCATGGTGACCAGCGCCCGCGCGGTGACGTCGAACTCCACCTCACCGCGCACGGCCCGGCGCAACCGCGTCCGAAGCTCGGAGGAAATCCCCGAGGAAATCTCGAAGGAAGGCCCGGAGGAAAGGCCGGAGGAAGGCCTGGAGGAATCGGTCATGCGTCCCAGCATGCACATGGCGGCCGTCCGCGGGCCGTCCGAGGCCGCTCCAAGGGGGCCGTCCGAAGGGCTTGTTCGGGGAATTGTCCGGGTGCTGTCCTGGGCAGTCTCATCCGGCGGAATGTGTTTCACCCGGATTTCCCCGACCCGCTACGCTCCCGTTCGTGGCTGAGATCCAGATTCCCTCTGACATCAAGCCCGCGGACGGACGTTTCGGCGCGGGTCCCTCCAAGGTGCGGACGGAGGCGCTGGACGCCCTCGCCGCCACCGGCACGTCCCTCATGGGCACCTCCCACCGCCAGGCCCCGGTCAAGAACCTGGTCGGCAAGGTGCGCGAGGGCATCAGCGAGCTGTTCCGGCTCCCCGACGGCTACGAGGTCGTGCTCGGCAACGGCGGCTCCACTGCCTTCTGGGACATCGCGACCCACGGTCTGATCGAGAACAAGTCGCAGCACCTCAGCTTCGGCGAGTTCAGCTCGAAGTTCGCCAAGGCCGCCAAGCTCGCCCCGTGGCTCGCCGAACCGACCGTCATCTCCACCGACCCGGGCACGCACCCCGAGCCGCGGGCCGAGGCCGGCGTGGACGTCTACGCCTTCACGCACAACGAGACCTCGACCGGTGTGGCCATGCCCATCAAGCGGGTCGCGGGCGCCGACGAGAACGCCCTGGTCCTGGTCGACGCCACCTCCGGTGCCGGCGGTCTGCCGGTCGACATCGCCGAGACCGACGTCTACTACTTCGCCCCGCAGAAGTCCTTCGCCTCCGACGGCGGTCTGTGGATCGGCATCTTCTCCCCCGCCGCCCTCGAGCGCGCCGAGCGCATCCACGCCTCCGGCCGCCACATCCCGGAGTTCTTCAGCCTCCCCACGGCGATCGACAACTCCCGCAAGAACCAGACGTACAACACCCCGGCCCTGGCCACCCTCTTCCTGCTGAACCAGCAGCTGGAGTGGCTCAACGGCCAGGGCGGCCTGGACTGGGCGGTCCGCCGCACCGCCACCTCCGCGCGCACGCTGTACGGCTGGGCGGAGGACGTGAAGTTCGCGACGCCGTTCGTCACCGACCCGGCCAAGCGCTCCCAGGTCATCGGCACGATCGACTTCTCCGACGAGATCGACGCCGCCGCCGTGGCCAAGGTGCTGCGCGCCAACGGCATCGTCGACACCGAGCCCTACCGCAAGCTCGGCCGCAACCAGCTGCGCATCGCCATGTTCCCGGCCGTCGACCCGGCGGACATCGAGGCCCTGACGAAGTGCATCGACTACGTGATCGAGAGGCTGTAGCCGCGGCCCCACGGCGGTGAGGGGCGCCCGGCGGGCAGTGCGCCGGGCGCCCCTCGTGCGTTCTCGGCACCCGTGCGTCTCCCGCGCCCGTACGTCTCCGCGGGCCGTTCTCGCCATTCTTCCGCCGCCCCGGTGGCCTGCTCCTCAATCGCGGGAACCCGGCCTGCCGGGTGGGCCGGTCGGCCAGGATCGGCGCATGAGCGAGATCGTGCTGATGTCTGATCCGAGAATCGCGACGATCCCGGTGGCCGACTGCGGTGAACCGCTGCTGGACGTCCGGCTTCAGGAATCCCTTGTCGTCGACTCCCGCAAGGCCGATTCCCTGGGGGCGTTCGCGCATGTGAGAGAGGGCGTCCTGATCCGTCTTCTCAAGGCGCAGGAGCTGCTTCCGGACGGCGTCCGCCTGCTGTTCGTCGAGGGATACCGGCCGCCCGCGCTGCAGCGCTCCTGCTTCGAGCGGTACGTCGCCGAACTGCGTGCCGACAACCCGGAGTGGTCGCTCGCGCAGGTGCGCGAGGCCGCGAGCCGCCATGTGTCCCCGCCGGAGATCGCGCCGCACAGCGCCGGTGCCGCGGTGGACCTCACGCTGATCTCCGACGACGGGCAGGAGCTCGACATGGGAACCCGGGTGAACGCCGGCCCGGAGGAGGGCGACGGCGCCTGCCGCACGCACGCCCGCCGCATCAGCCCCGAGGCGCGGGCCAACCGGCGGCTGCTCGGTGACGTGCTCACCGCCGTGGGCCTGGTGAACCACCCCACCGAGTGGTGGCACTGGTCCTACGGCGACCGCTACTGGGCCTTCTCCACCGGGGCCGGCAGCGCGCTCTACGGACCGCGGAACTTCCGCTCCCCTCTCTGACCGCCGGGCATCCCCGTCCTCGGCGCGCGCACGACGTGCGCAGACGGTGTGCACCGGCCGGGCGCGTGCCCGCCCCTTCCCGGCGGGCGGCCCCGGGCCCCTCGAAGGACCGTGCCGCACCTGGCGCCCCAGTGTTGCGCGAAGCCGCGGGACCGTTGCGGCAGAGCCGCGGAATGCCGCCCTCCGGACGCTCGCCGGACTCCGCAGGGCGCCCTTGTCCCGCCCAAAGGAGTGTACGTTCGTACACTCCATGGGGTACGGTCGTCCCCATGCCGACCGACTACTTCGCCGGCGACCCGCGCACCAACCTGGAGCGCATGCTCGCGGGCGACCTGTACATCGCCGACGACCCGGAGATCGCCCGGCGGCAGCAGCGCGCGATGCGGCTCGCCGCCCGCTACCAGGCCGCCTACGTCGAGGACGCCGCCAGTGCCAGGCCGCTGCTGGCCGAGCTGCTCGGCGCGGTGGGCGAGGGCGTCGACGTACGGCCGCCGCTCCGTGTCGACTACGGCAGCAACATCCGCATCGGCGCCCGCACCTTCGTCAACTACAACCTGACGGCCCTGGACGTCGCCCCGATCACCATCGGCGAGGACTGCCAGATCGGCCCGAACGTCCAGCTCCTCACCCCCACCCACCCCCTGGA
>NZ_MUME01000248.1:0-163 GCF_002155915.1 Streptomyces thermovulgaris
CGAAGGACCTCCACGGCCCGGCGCGCCGCTCCTCCGACGCCGTGGCGTTCCCCGAACTGATGGGCCTGCGCATCCCCGCCGGACGCCCGCACCGGTACAAGGTGCCGCTGCGGCGGCTCACCGCCATGGCGGCATAAGACACGGCACACGCACTCCGGGCCGC
>NZ_MUME01000248.1:190-4314 GCF_002155915.1 Streptomyces thermovulgaris
CGCCGTCGACGGCGCGGACGCGCTGGACAAGGCGAGCACCTACAAGCCCGACCTGGTGGTCCTCGACATCCAGATGCCCCGGATGGACGGCCTGACCGCGGCCCGCCGCATCCGCGGCGCCGGGGACACCACCCCCATCCTGATGCTGACCGCCCGCGACACCATCGGCGACCGGGTCACCGGCCTGGACGCCGGCGCGGACGACTACCTGGTCAAGCCGTTCGAGCTGGACGAGCTGTTCGCCCGCATCCGGGCGCTGCTGCGCCGCATCTCCTACGCGGCGGCCGTGGCGGGCACGGCCCAGGAGGGCGAGGTCCTGACCTTCGCCGACCTGCGCATGGACCTGGTCACCCGTGAGGTCACACGCGGCGGCCGGCAGGTGGAGCTGACCCGTACGGAGTTCAACCTGCTGGAGATGTTCATGGCCCATCCGCGCCAGGTGCTCACCCGTGAGCAGATCCTGAAGGCGGTCTGGGGCTTCGACTTCGAGCCCTCGTCGAACTCCCTCGACGTCTACGTCATGTATCTGCGCCGCAAGACGGAGGCCGGCGGCGAGCCGCGTCTGGTGCACACCGTCCGCGGAGTCGGGTACGTGCTGCGACAGGACGGCGCCGAGTGAGGACGGTCGTCCGCCGGTTCCGTACGCTGCCGATCCGCTCCCGCCTGGCCCTGCTGGTGGCGGCGACGGTGGCGTTCGCGGTGGCGGCGGTCTCCCTGACGTGCTGGTACTTCGTGCAGGGGAAGCTGTACGACGAGGTCGACGCCCGGCTCTCGAGCTACGGCAGGGTGACCGCCGCCACGGCGACGGCGCTGATCGCCCGGTGCTCGCAGACGACGGACGACTCCTCGGAGGACATGCAGCGCTCGAACCTCTATGTGCAGCTGGTGACGTCGGAGGGCAAGTTCTGCGTGGAACCCTGGTCCCCGGGGGTGATCAAGGTCACGCAGGAGGACCGGAAGGTGGCCGCCGCCCCCGATGTGCGCGAGCGCACCTTCCACACCACCACCGACACCCGGGGCGACACCATCCGGGTGATGACCGTCCCCGTCCCGACGGGCCCCGGCCCCGACGCCGAGGCGGTCCCGGGCATCGCCTTCATGCTCGGCCTGTCCCTCGAGGACACCGAGAACACCCTCGGCGACCTGGCCCTGCTGCTCCTCCTCGTCTCCGGCGTGGGGGTCCTCGGCTCCGGAGCCGCCGGTCTCGCGGTCGCCCGGGCGGGTCTGCGCCCGGTGGACAAGCTCACCCAGGCGGTGGAGCACGTGGCCCGCACCGAGGACCTGGCGATCCGCATCCCCGTGGAGGACGACAGCGAGGACGAGATCGCCCGTCTGTCCCGCTCCTTCAACTCCATGACCTCGGCCCTCGCCAGCTCCCGGGACCTGCAGAAACAGCTGATCGCGGACGCGGGGCACGAGCTGCGCACCCCGCTGACCTCGCTCCGTACGAACATCGAGCTGCTCACCCGCAGCGAGGAGACCGGCCGCCCGCTCCCCGAGGCCGACCGCAAGGCGCTGCTCGCCTCGGTCAAGGCCCAGATGACCGAGCTGGCCTCCCTGATCGGCGACCTTCAGGAACTGTCCCGCTCGGAGGGACAGCGGGGCGAACGGGTCGAGATCATCGGCTTCCACGACACCGTGGAGGCGGCGCTGCGCCGCGCCCGGCTGCGCGGTCCGGAGCTGAGCATCGTGGCGGACCTGTCCCCCTGGTACGTACGGGCGGAGCCGTCCGCGCTGGAGCGAGCGGTCGTCAACATCCTCGACAACGCGGTGAAGTTCAGCCCCGAGGGGGGCACGATCGAGGTCGTCCTCCACCAGGGCACCCTCACCGTCCGCGACCACGGCCCCGGCATCCCCGCCGAGGAACTCCCCTACGTCTTCGACCGCTTCTGGCGCTCCCCGAGCGCCCGCGCCCTTCCCGGCTCGGGCCTCGGCCTGTCCATCGTGGCCCGCACGGTCCAGCAGGCCGGCGGCGAGGTCGCCCTGACCCCGGCGGAGGGCGGCGGCACGGTGGCGACGGTGCGTCTTCCGGGCGCTCCCGTCCCGCCGCCGGAGGGACCGTACGGAACGGGCGCCTGAACAGGCGTGACGCCCCCGCCGAGGGCACGCGCCACGCCGGTTCCCGGGGCGCTTTGGGTGCTCCGCGGACCGGCCGCCCCGGCCCGTTCCCCCTTCCACCGGGAAGAAATTTGTACTGATTCAACCGAAACGCCATCCCGATCCGCCCCTGCGCCGTACCCACTACGAAGGCACTTTCAATCAGGAGGAATGACATGGCGTTCTTCGATGCGCTCTTCCCCACCGTGAACCGCGGACGTGACGACGACGACTACGGCTATGGGCGCCATGGCCGCGGCGGCTGGGGCGACGGATACGGACGCGGCGGGCATGGACGCGGCGGCCACGGACGCGGCGGCCACGGACGCGGCGGCCACGGACGCGGCGGACGTGGCGGACACGGCGGACGCGGCGGACGCTGATGACCAGTGCCCGCTGGTGACAAGGAGCGGAGCGGACCGGCGGCCGATGGCACCGGTCCGCTTCGTCGGTATGTGCTGCGGCGCCTGCTGTCGGCGGACCCGGACCCCGATGCCGTGGTCGCCGAGGCCCCGCCGCTGCCGCCACGTGTGATCTTCCGGCGTTTCTGGCCCTACACCCGGGGACACCGGCTCTGGTTCGTGCCGCTCCTGCTGCTCAGCCTGCTGGCGCCCCTCGTCTCCGTGGCCGAGCTGTGGCTGTTCAAGACCGTGGTGGACGGGGTGCTCGTTCCCCGGGACCTGGCGCCCTTCCTCTGGATCGCACCGGCCTTCCTCGGGCTCGTCGTCGTCTCCGCCGTCCTGGACTTCGTCGACAGCATGGCCTCCACCTACGTCAGCGAGCGCTTTCTGCTCTCCCTGCGCTCCGACGTCTTCCGGCATGTGCAGCGGCAGTCCCCGGGATTCTTCGAGCGGCGGCGGCTGGGGGACGTGCTCGCGCGGATCACCGGGGACGTGGACGCCATCGAGATGTTCCTGCTCTCGGGCGTGCTGGACATCCTCTACAACCTGCTCCAGCTGGGCATCTTCATCGGTCTGCTCTTCTATCTGAGCTGGGACCTCACCTTCCTCGCCATCGTCATCGTGCCCCTGTTCTGGGGGGCCGCCCGCCACTTCTCCCGGCTGATCAAACGGGCGTCGCGGGAGAGCAGCCGCCGCAGCGGCTCGCTCAGCGCGGTCGCCGAGGAGTCGCTGGGCCAGGTGACCCTGGTCCAGGCGTACAACCAGCAGGACCGGGAGCAGCGCCGCTTCGAGCGCGAGAACCTCGGCGAGTTCAACGCCACGATGGCCGCGACACGGATCCGGGCGGTCTACCGGCCCCTGGTGGAGCTCATCGAGGTGGGCGGCGGCCTCGCCGTCATGGGCTTCGGCACCTGGAAGCTGGCCCAGGGGTACCTCACCCTGGGCGAACTGCTGGTCTTCCTGGCACTGATCGGCAAGCTCTACAGCCCGATCCGCGAGCTCTCCCGTCTCGGCCCCGCCTTCTACGCCGCCTCCGCCTCCGCCGAGCGCATCGTGGAGCTGCTCGACCAGCAGCCCGACGTCCGCGAGGCCCCGAACGCCCGGCGGATCGGCCGGGTCCGCGGCGAGATCGAGTTCGACGGCGTGTCCTTCCGCTACCCCGGCGCCTCCCGCCGGGCGCTGTCCGACGTGTCGTTCCGCGTCCGCCCCGGCGAGACCCTGGCCCTGGTGGGGGCGAGCGGAGCCGGGAAGTCCACGGTGGCCAAGCTGCTGCTGCGCTTCCACGACCCGGACCGGGGCGCCGTCCTCCTCGACGGCACCGATCTGCGGGAGCCGGCCCTGGCCGACGTGCGCGACAACATCGCGGTGGTGCTGCAGGAGACACTCGTCCTGCACGGCACGGTGCGGGAGAACATCGCCTACGGCCGGCCCGACGCGACCGACGCCGAGATCGTGGAGGCCGCCCGTGCCGCCGACGCCGACGCCTTCATCCGCCTGCTGCCGGACGGCTACGACACCGTGGTCGGCCAGCGCGGCCTGATGCTGTCCGGCGGCCAGCGCCAGCGTCTCGCCATCGCCCGCGCGATGATCAGGGACGCGCCCGTGCTGCTCCTGGACGAGCCCACC
>NZ_MUME01000249.1 GCF_002155915.1 Streptomyces thermovulgaris
CGCCCACGGCATCACCGGCCCCCTCGCCCTGCTGGCCCTGGCCAAGCGTCACGGCATCACCGTCGACGGCCACGAACAGGCCATGACACGCATCCTGCGCTGGCTCGACGGCATCCAGCAGATCGACCGGAACGGAACCCGCTGGCCCCGCTGGGTCAGCAGCACCGGTCCGGCGGACACCCGCACCCCTGTCCCGTCCTGGTGCTACGGCACCCCCGGCATCGCCCGCGCCCAGCAGCTCGCCGCCATCGCCTTCGGCGACGACGACCGCCGGCGCATGGCGGAGCGGGCCCTGCTCCACTGCCTGGCCGACACCCGGCAACTCGACCGGCTCAGCAGCCGCGGCCTGTGCCACGGGTTCGCAGGACTGATCCGCACCGTGCAGCGCGTCGCCCAAGACGCCCAGGACCCCGGCCCCTTCCACACCTGGCTCAAGGAAGCACACCACCGTTTCCTCACCGTTCCGGCCCCGCGCACACCGGGCTTCCTCGACGGCACAGCCGGAGCCGCCCTCGCCTTCGGCAGCGCCGAACCCGGCGCCACCAGCGTCACCGACTGGGACGCCTGCCTGCTTCTGATCTGAGGAGACCAAGACCGGTGCACAGCCACGACATCGCACCGACCGAGGAAGCGGTCCTGTCCGTCCTCGCGGGCACGCCCGTGGACGAAGCGGCCCGGCAGGCCGGAACATCCCCCGTCCTCCTGGCCCTGGCCGTCGAGCGCTACCGCGCCGCCGGCCGGGCCGCCCTCGACCAGCAGCCCGGAACCTGGTACCAGGTGAACATCGAGTTCACCGACTACACCACCGCGGCCACGGCCTTCGGTGACTGCCTCCTCCCCGTCCTGAGCGAGAAGACCATCGGGCTGTGGTGGTTCATCAGGAAACACCCGCACTGGCGACTCCGCATCAAGCCGACACCCGGAACACCCACCGGAGAGATCGCCACCAGCATCGCGCAGGCCCTTGACACCGCGGTGTCCCACGGCACTGTACGCCGGTGGCGGCCCACCCTGTACGAACCGGAAACCATCGCCTTCGGCGGCCCGGACGGCATGACCACCGCCCACCACCTGTTCCACACCGACAGCAGGGGCGTACTCACCTACCACCGAGCAGCCGACGCAGGCACCGACGGCCTCCCCGACGCCAAAACCACCTCCCTGCTCGTCCTCACCCTGCTCCTGCGAGCCGCCGGACTGGAATGGGGAGAACAGGGCAACGTGTGGGGCCAGGTCGAAGCCCTCCGCCCGCTCCCGCCCGCTGTGCCCCCCGAAAGGGCCACCGCCATGGTGCTCCCGATGCGGACACTCCTCACCAGGGATGCCGGACCGGCCCTCACCAACGGACCGCTCACACCACTCCGCCGCTGGATCGTCGGCATGGAACACGGCGGCCAGGAACTGAAGGACGCTGCGCACGACGGCCGCCTCACGCTCGGCCTGCGTGCCGTCCTGGCCCGGCACGTCCTCTTCCACTGGAACCGCATGGGCTTCAACACCCGCCAGCAAGCCATCTGGGCTCGCGCCGCACGCGAGGCGATCCTCGGGCAGTGACCGCCGGCAGACCGGAAAGTCCGGCAGATGGTGTAACGCCAGGCACGGCCATTCCGTCCATACAGCGGCCAGGCGTGGACGCTCGGCCACGCTCTGATGTATCGCCGCCGGGAGGACCCCGATCGCGCCGCCGACCTGCTCGACCCCTGTCGGCCAGCACGGACCCCGAATCCGAGCTCGTATCCCTCACAGGCTCCCTGGACCGTTCCGCCGCCGTACGCTCGCCGCGGTGCGCGCCCTGAGCGCTGCCCTCACCTGGGCCGCCGACAGTGAGGGGCGTACGCCTCCCGTTGTCAGCTGGATGCGGGTATCCCCCCGCCGACCCACATGCGGACACGCTGATCCTGCCCGGAATCGGGCAGGATTCTTGCGCAAGCAGCCCGCTTACCCCAGAATCCTCCGGGTGCACGACGAACTTGTTGATCACCTCGCGCGGTCCACGCCCCTGAACCGGGGCGAGGCACTGCGGGTGGTGCAGGACGTGCTCGCCTACTTCGACGAGACGACCGAGGAGTTCGTCCGCCGCCGCCATCGCGAGCTGCAGGCCCGGGGCCTGGTGAACGCGGAGATCTTCGAGCGGATCAAGGCGGAACTGAAGTACCGCACGGTGGCACCGCCGGACCTTTCCCTCCGGCAGCTGCGGCGGATCGTCTACGGCTGAGGAATACCTATATATGTGCGGAATTGTCGGATACATCGGCAAGCGTGATGTCGCCCCGCTGCTCCTGGAGGGCCTGCAGCGCCTGGAGTACCGCGGCTACGACTCGGCGGGCCTGGTCGTCACCTCGCCGAAGGCACCGGGCCTGAGGATGGTCAAGGCCAAGGGCCGGGTCCGCGACCTCCAGGCGAAGGTGCCGGCCCGCTTCAAGGGCACCACCGGCATCGCCCACACCCGCTGGGCCACCCATGGCGCCCCGTCCGATGTGAACGCCCATCCGCACCTGTCGGCCGACAACAAGGTCGCCGTCGTGCACAACGGCATCATCGACAACGCCTCCGAGCTGCGCCGCAAGCTCGAGGCGGACGGTGTGGAGTTCCTCTCCGAGACCGACACCGAGGTCCTCACCCACCTCATCGCCCGCTCCGAGGCCGAGACGCTGGAGGAGAAGGTCCGCCAGGCCCTCCGCCTGGTCGAGGGCACCTACGGCATCGCCGTGCTGCACGCCGACTTCCCCGACCGGATCGTGGTGGCCCGCAACGGCTCGCCGGTCGTGCTCGGCATCGGCGAGAAGGAGATGTTCGTCGCCTCCGACGTCGCCGCGCTGGTCACCCACACCCGGCAGATAGTCACCCTCGACGACGGCGAGATGGCCACCCTCACGGCCGACGACTTCCGCACGTACACCACCGAGGGCACCCGGACGACCGCCGAGCCGACCACCGTGGAGTGGGAGGCCGAGTCGTACGACATGGGCGGCCACGACACGTACATGCACAAGGAGATCCACGAGCAGGCCGAGGCCGTGGACCGGGTGCTGCGCGGCCGGATCGACGACCGGTTCGCCACCGTGCACCTCGGCGGCATCAACCTCGACACCCGTGAGGCGCGCGCGGTGCGCCGGGTGAAGATCCTCGGCTGCGGCACCTCGTACCACGCGGGCATGATCGGCGCCCAGATGATCGAGGAGCTGGCCCGCATCCCGGCCGACGCCGAGCCGGCCTCCGAGTTCCGCTACCGCAACGCGGTGGTGGACCCCGACACGCTGTACATCGCGGTCTCGCAGTCCGGTGAGACGTACGACGTGCTGGCGGCCGTGCAGGAGCTCAAGCGCAAGGGCGCCCGGGTCCTCGGCGTCGTCAACGTCGTCGGCTCCGCGATCGCCCGCGAGGCGGACGGCGGCATCTATGTGCACGCCGGCCCCGAGGTGTGCGTGGTGTCCACCAAGTGCTTCACCAACACCTGCGTCGCCTTCGCGCTGCTGGCACTGCACCTGGGCCGCATCCGCGACCTGTCGGTGCGCGACGGCAAGCGGATCATCGAGGGCCTGCGCAGACTCCCGGCGCAGATCTCCGAGATCCTGAAGCAGGAGGAGGAGATCAAGAAGCTGGCGGAGAGCTACGCCGACGCCCGCTCGATGCTCTTCATCGGCCGTGTCCGGGGCTACCCGGTGGCCCGTGAGGCCTCCCTGAAGCTCAAGGAGGTCTCCTACATCCACGCCGAGGCCTACCCGGCCTCCGAGCTCAAGCACGGCCCGCTCGCCCTGATCGAGCCCGCCCTGCCGACGGTCGCGATCGTGCCCGACGACGATCTGCTGGAGAAGAACCGTGCGGCCATGGAGGAGATCAGGGCCCGCAGCGGCAGGATCATCGCCGTCGCCCACCAGAAGCAGGAGAAGGCCGACCGGACGATCGTCGTCCCGAAGAACGAGGACGAACTGGACCCGATCCTCATGGGCATCCCGCTCCAGCTGTTCGCCTACTACACGGCGCTGACCCTGGGCCGGGACATCGACAAGCCGCGGAACCTCGCCAAGTCGGTGACGGTGGAGTGACGCTGGGCTAAGGCGGCGCAAGGCGTCCGCACGGCCGGGACGAAGAGGCACCGGAAAGCCGGGGCGGAAGCCGAGCGGAAAAGACGGAAAAGACAGAAAAGAAAGGACGGACCCCGCGCGAGAGGCGCGCGGGGTCCGTCCCCTTTCCTGGTCGTTTCCTGCTCTTTTTCCGCCCGCCTCCCCTTCGTCGCCCCCCCCGAACCGGAAAACTCCGGCCCGTACGGCCGAACGCCAAAAGGCGCCAAGAGCACCGAGGATGCCAAGAAAGTCCGAGCACGCCTTCGAGCACGCCGAGGACGCCGAGGACGCCGAGGACGTCAGGAGATCAAGGAATCCGGGAACCGGGGATTCGAAGGGTCTTCGAAGGATCGGAGAACAGGGATCGGCAAGGATCAGGGAATGACGACAACCGGCCGCTGTGCGCGCTTGGCGAGCCGTCCGGCGACCGAGCCGAACAGCCGGCCGACGATCCCGTGCGTGGAGCCGACCACGATCGCGTCGGCCTCGTACTCCTTGCCCACTTCCTCGAGCTCGTGGCAGATGTCGCCGCCGCGCTCCACCAGGATCCACGGCACGTCCGCGAGGTGGTCCGCGCAGGCGAGCTCGAGGCCGAGGACCTCGGTGCGGTGGTCCGGCACGTCCACGAAGACGGGCGGCTCGCAGCCGGCCCACACCGTGGTGGGCAGCCGGTTGGCGACATGCACGATGATCAGCCCCGCGTTGGTGCGCCGCGCCATGCCGACCGCATAGGCGAGGGCGCGCTCACTGGAGAGGGAGCCGTCGAAGCCGACGACGACACCGTGCTTGAACGCTGGATCACAGGAGTTGCGCGGCTCTTCCGCCGCCAGGGGATCGGCCGCCGTGGGATCGGCGACCGGCCGCTTGCGGTCCGCGGGGTCGAAGAATTCGTGACCGGCCATGGCTGTCTCGGCGATGTGATCCTTTTCGGGGACGACAGTGTACGGCGGAGCAGTGTCCGGGAATCGTCTTCCCGTCCCCATACCCCCAAGGGTACGGCCGCACGCATCTTTTGTGGCCCTGAGCCGTCCTGTGGGACCCGGCCCGTCCCGCGCACCTTCGAACTCCTGGCATCCGGAGCCCCTGACGCGGCGGTTCTCCGGAGCATGCACGAGCGACACCCCGTGACGCAACGGTTGCTGCCCTATACAGCCGGTTTGCGCGAGGCCCGCGCAGGCGGTCGTACGGCGCGGCAACGGCGGTCGTACGGCGCAGTAGAAGTGGCCGTACGGTGCGGTATGCGCCGCCCATACGGCACGGAGTGCCGCCCCGGGGCCGGGTTCGCCGGCAGGGACCGGAGCCGTGAGGGGCACCGAGTGACCGACCGGTCGAACGGCGAAGTGACCGACGGGTCGAACAGACGTTGAACCCGGAAGAACCGCCGCCGCAGGGAGCACGTCGTGTCCGGACCCCGTACCGCCCCCGAGCACCGCCCGTCGCCGCAGCGGGACACGGCGGCCAAGACGAGGGGCGACGGCGTGGGCGAGGTGATCCGCTGGGCCGCCTTCAGCTGCGTCGTCGTCCCGCTTGTCCTGCTCTGGTGCGGTGCCCCGCCCGCCGGCGCCGCCGGCACCGCACTGGGTCTCGCGGCCGTCACCGGAACCTGCCGGGCCCTGCTGCACCGGTCGGAGCGAGAGGCCCTCCGAAGGCGCGGGGCACGGCACGCCCCGCACCGCGGCCGCCACCACAGAACCGGGACGGGGGTGCACCGGGGCGGTCGGCACCCGGGCGGAGCGACCCCCGTCGGCTGACCGGTCGACTGACCGGTTTCCGCGCACACGAGCGCATGTTTTCAGCCAACTTCTCGCACCTGTGCATTCCGTGGTTCAGGTGCCTTCCACCCTCCGTTTGACCTGCACGGAAAGGGTCTCAGGAGGTTTGCGCACCCTACACGGTTTGGCCACTGCGACGAGGCGCACTTCCCTGCGCCCTCCCCTAGTGCAACGCTTCGTGATCGAATGCTTCGCGCCAAGTTGCCATGTCGACAATGTGCCGCGTGGCGAACCGGCCACCGTGGCACGGCGTGACACAGTAGATTCGATCTTGACTGTCTTACGGCGGGGGACTCGTGCAGGACCGAGGGGAAACGTGCAGGAGCGACACAACCGAGGAGCCGCGACCACCGAGGGGGGCTTAGCAGGATGAGCCACGACTCCACTGCCGCGTCGGAAAACGTCACCCGGAAGCTGTCCGGGCGACGCCGCAAGGAGATTGTCGCGGTGCTGCTGTTCAGCGGCGGCCCCATTTTCGAGAGTTCCATACCGCTGTCGGTGTTCGGGGTTGACCGCCAGGACGCCGGCGTACCGCGCTACCGACTTCTGGTGTGCGCCGGTGAGGAGGGCCCCCTGCGGACCACGGGAGGTCTGGAACTCACCGCACCGCACGGCCTGGAGGCGATCTCGCGGGCGGGCACGGTCGTCGTGCCGGCCTGGCGCTCGATCACCTCTCCGCCACCGGAGGAATCCCTCAACGCGCTGCGTCAGGCGCACGAGGAGGGCGCCCGCATCGTGGGCCTGTGCACCGGGGCCTTCGTCCTGGCCGCGGCCGGCCTGCTGGACGGTCGTCCGGCCACCACGCACTGGATGTACGCGCCGACCCTGGCCAAGCGCTATCCGTCGGTGCACGTCGATCCGCGGGAGCTGTTCGTCGACGACGGCGACGTGCTGACGTCGGCGGGAACGGCCGCCGGAATCGATCTGTGTCTGCACATCGTGCGCTCGGACCACGGCAGCGAGGCGGCGGGCGCGCTGGCCCGGCGGCTGGTGGTCCCGCCGCGCCGGAGCGGGGGCCAGGAACGCTACCTGGACCGCTCTTTACCGGAGGAGATCGGCGCCGACCCGCTCGCGGAGGTCGTCGCCTGGGCGCTGGAGCACCTCCACGAGCAGTTCGACGTGGAGACGCTGGCAGCGCGAGCGTACATGAGCCGGCGCACGTTCGACCGCCGCTTCCGCTCGCTGACCGGCAGCGCGCCGCTGCAGTGGCTGATCACCCAGCGGGTGCTGCAGGCACAGCGGCTGCTGGAGACCTCGGACTACTCGGTGGACGAGGTCGCGAGCCGCTGCGGCTTCCGCTCCCCGGTCGCGCTGCGCGGCCACTTCCGGCGTCAGCTGGGCTCGTCGCCGGCGGCCTACCGGGCGGCGTACCGGGCGCGGCGCCCGCAGGGCGAGCGGTCGGCGGACGGCAACACCGCCGCCACCGGCCCGGCGACCTCGTCGTCCTCCGCGGCCTCCGCGGCCTCCGCGGCCTCCGCGGGCTCCCCGGCCTCTCCGGCCTCCCCGGCCACTCCCGCCGTTCACCGGCCGGAAGGCCATGTCCCGCACCAGACCCGCCGCACTCCGGCGACCCTGTCGGCGAGCGTGCCGGGTCAGCGGAGCTGACGGCCGGCCCGCCGGGCGGGCGGGGCGCCCTCCCGCCCGCCCGGCGTTCCCGGCGGAGGCGAGAGGTCCCGCACGGCCGGTCCGGTGCGCGACGGCGCGCCGTATGGTGAGACACATGAACGATCGCATGGTGTGGATCGACTGCGAGATGACCGGCCTCTCGCTGTCCGACGACGCGCTCATCGAGGTGGCCGCCCTCGTCACCGACTCCGAACTGAACGTGCTCGGCGAGGGCGTCGACATCGTCATCCGGCCGCCGGACTCCGCGCTGGAGACGATGCCCGAGGTGGTGCGCGAGATGCACACCGCGTCCGGTCTGCTCGCCGAGCTGGCCGGCGGCACCACGCTGAAGGACGCCGAGGAACAGGTCCTGGCCTATGTGCGGGAGCACGTCAAGGAGCCCGGCAAGGCCCCCCTGTGCGGCAACTCGGTCAGCACCGACCGCGGCTTCCTGCTGCGCGACATGCCGACGCTGGAGTCCTACCTCCACTACCGGATCATCGACGTGTCCTCGATCAAGGAGCTGGCCCGGCGCTGGTACCCGAAGGCGTACTACAACAGCCCCGAGAAGAACGGCAACCACCGCGCCCTCGCCGACATCCGCGAGTCCATCGCGGAGCTGCGCTACTACCGCGAGGCCATCTTCGTCCCGCCGCCCGGCCCCGACGCCGACACCGCCAAGGCGATCGCCGCGAAGCACGTCCTGCCTGCTCAGAGAGGCTGAGCAGAGCTTACGGAGGCGCAACGCGAAACCCGTGCGCGAGCATCCCGCCCGACCCTGTACACTCTTTCTCGGCTGGTCGGGGAAATCACGAGTTTCTCTTCCAACCGGTCGTGGTGGGTGTAGCTCAGCTGGTAGAGCACCTGGTTGTGGTCCAGGATGTCGCGGGTTCGAGTCCCGTCACTCACCCTCAGTCGCGGAGGCCGGTGACCCTCACGGGGTCACCGGCCTCTTCCGTGTCCGCCGCCCTCGCGCCGGCGGCCGTCCCCGATCCCGTGGGCGGGGAAGCCGGCTGCCGGACGTGCGCGCCGGACGGCGGGTGCGCCGCGGGTGTCAGGCCCAGGCGAGGACGTCCTCGTGTCCCAGACGCGGCAGACGGTCGAACTGCGGGGGGCCGGCGGGGTGACCGATGTTGACCACGAGGATGGAGCGCCAGTCGCCCTCCGGGAAGAACTCCTTGTCGATCCCGGCGGCGTCGAAGCCGCCCATCGGTCCGGCGGCCAGGCCGAGGGCGCGGACCGCGAGGATGAAGTAGCCCGCCTGGAGCGGCCCGTTGAAGGACGTGATGCCCTCACGGAGGGCCGGGTCCGCCTCGAAGCGGTCCTTCATCTCCGGGCGGATCGGGAAGATCCGGGGGATGTGCTCGTGGAAGCGGTCGTCCACGGCGAGGACCGCGACGACCGGCGCGGAGGCCGACTTCGGCCGGTTGCCCTCGTCGAGGTGCGGGAGCAGACGCTCCTTGGCCTCGGGAGTACGGATGTACAGCACGCGCAGGGGCTGCGTATTGGCGGCGGTGGGGGCCCAGCGGGTCAGATCCCAGATCCCCTTCAGCGTCTCGTCGTCGACGGGGGTGTCGGCGAACGAGTACACGGTGCGCGCGTCGGTGAAGAGCGCCGCACGGGCCTCGTCGTCGATGCGGGGGAGGGTGCCGGGCGCGGCGGACGCAGCGGACATGCGGATTCTCCTCGTGAAGACGCAGTTACTAGGTGAGTCAATGCTACTTCGAAAAACCTAGCGGCATCTCGTAGCGTAGCACCCGGCTATCCTGGAGTCATGAGGGAACCAACGGGGACGCATGCGGCCGGCCGGGGCAGCGACCATGCCGAACGGCATCACCCGGCGGCCTGCGACGGTGCGCTCACCCATGCCTTCCGCTTCCTGGGCAAGCGGTGGAACGGCATCATCCTGGCCACCCTCCAGCACGGCCCGCTGGGCTTCGCCGAGCTGCGGCGCGCGGTGGAGGGCATCAGCGACTCGGTTCTCTCGGAGCGGCTCTCCGAACTGTGCTCCGCCGGGCTCGTCCTGCGCGAGGTGGAGTCCGGCCCGCCCGTCATGGTCCGCTACCGCCTCACTCCGGCGGGGGAGGCCCTGGCCCCCATCCTGCGCGAACTGGCCGCCTGGGCGTCCTGCCATCTGCCGCAGTCGCCCCCGGCGGCACAGCGCGGCGGCACCCGCCGCACGGGGTGAGGACCGGCCGCACGGGCCGAGGACATGCCGAGGGCAGGCCGAGGACAGCCCGAAGGAGGACGGGCCGAAGGAGCAAGCAGAGCAGGGCGAGCGGAGGCAGCGCCCGGGTCCTGCCGCGGGCCGGGCGGGGTCCGGCCCCGGCTCCCGCATCCGCCGTCCCACCGCCCGGCGGGCGGGCCCGGCTCCGCGGCCGGGCCGGAGGCGGCCCGGCGGCGCCCGGGGTACGGCCCGGTCAGGGACCGGGCGACGGGCCGAGGCCCGTCATGACTCAGGACGAGGAGCGCACCACCAGTTCCGTGGGCAGCACCGTCTGCCGCCGGCCCGGCTTCCGGGACGACGCGGGGCGGCGGTCCGCGATCTCCGCCAGCAGAAGGTCGATCATCGCGCGGCCCATCTCCTCGATGGGCTGGCGGACGCTGGTCAGGGGCGGTTCCATGTGGCGGGCGATGACGGAGTCGTCGTACCCGACGAGGGACACGTCGTCGGGGATGCGGCGGCCGGCCTCGCGCAGCACCTGGCGGGCACCGGCCGCCGTGACGTCCGAGGCGGCGAAGACGGCGTCCAGGTCGGGGCGGTGGGCGAGCAGACGGGCCATCGCACGACGGCCGCCCTCCTCGGTGAAGTCCCCCTCGACCACGAGCAGTTCGTCGACCTCCCGGCCCGCGTCCCGGAGCGCGTCGCGGTAGCCGTCCACACGGCGCTGGGCGCCGTAGACGTCCATGCGGCCGGTGATGTGGGCGATGGTCCGCCGGCCCTGGGCCAGCAGGTGCTCCACCGCCGAGCGGGCGCCGCCGTAGTTGTCGGAGTCCACCGAGGGCAGGGGCTCGTCCGCCGAGCGCGGACCGCTGATCACCGCCGGGATGTCCAGCTCGGTCAGCATGTCCGGCAGGGGGTCGTCCGCGTGCACCGAGACCAGCAGGACGCCGTCCACCCGGTGGGCCGCCAGGTACTGGGCCAGCCGCTGCCGCTTCCGGTCGTTTCCGGCGAAGATCAGCAGCAGCTGCATCTCGGTGTCGGAGAGCCCGGCGCCCACACCGCGCAGCATGTCCGAGAAGTACGGCTCGGCGAAGAAGCGGGTCTCCGGCTCGGGGACGACGAGGGCGACCGCGTCGGTGCGGTTGGCGGCCAGGGCGCGGGCGGCCGTGTTGGGGACGTAGCCGAGTTCGGCGACCGCCGCCTCCACCGCGGCGCGCGTGGCGTCGCTGACCCGGGGTGAGCCGTTGATCACCCGGGAGACGGTGCCGCGACCGACGCCGGCTCGTGCGGCGACCTGCTCCAGAGTCGGCCGACCGCCGCTCCGGCCCCGAGTTCCGTGGCCTGCCATTGGCTCCGCCCTTCCGCTGTCACACCACCTTGGCCTGGAATCTAACAGTCCTCCCGGAACGGGGGCCGTCCTCGGGGAGTACCGTCGCCCCACCCCGGCGGACGGCCTCGCGCGGCCGTTCCGACGGGCCGGTCCGCTCGTCCGGAACGACAACTTCCCGATTCACCGCGTTAGTTAACAGGCCGATAACCGAACGGATTTGTCCTTGCTCACACCCTTGACACCCTTGCCCGGAGCCGTAACCCTTCAACACACCATCTGTGGGAGCGCTCCCACATTACCTGACACTACACAACCCGCACGTTCCCCACCCGAGCCGCAGCGCACACACAACGGGCCCAACCATGCACGTTGGCCGGGGGTCGGCACGTCAGGGCAACAGGAGGACGCAATGCGAGCACGAGTTTCCACCGCCCGCAAGGCGGCGGTCCTGGCGGCAGCCGTATCGCTGGGCGCCGGGCTGCTGACCGGCTGCTCCGACGACGGCGGCAGCAACCGGTCCGACTCGTCGGGCGGCTCCGGCGGCAAGACCGTCATCACGCTCGGTCTCTTCGGCACGTTCGGCTTCAAGGAGGCCGGCCTGTACGCCGAGTACGAGAAGCTGAACCCGCACATCAAGATCCAGGAGAACGTCACCGAGCGGAACGAGAACTACTACCCGGCGCTCGTCAACCACCTCACCACCAACAGCGGCCTGATGGACATCCAGGGCATCGAGGTGGGCAACATCGCCGAAATCGCGAACACCCAGGCGGACAAGCTCGAGGACCTCTCGAAGGTCGAGGGTGTGGACAAGAACAACTGGCTGCCCTGGAAGTGGCAGCAGGCCACCACGAAGGACGGCCGCACCATCGGCCTCGGCACCGACGTGGGCCCGATGGCGATCTGCTACCGCAAGGACCTCTTCGAGAAGGCCGGGCTGCCCACCGACCGGGACGAGCTGGCGAAGATGTGGGCGGGCGACTGGAAGAAGTTCATCGACGTGGGCCGGCAGTACCAGAAGAAGGCCCCCGAGGGCACCACCTTCCTGGACTCCCCCGGCGGCCTGATGAGCGCCATCCTCGGCAGTGAGCGGGTGCGGTTCTACGACGAGTCCGGCAAGGTCATCTACAAGACGAACCCGGTCGTCAAGGAGGCCTTCATGATGACGGCGAAGGCCGCCCAGGAGGGCCTGGTCGGTTCCCAGCCCCAGTTCCAGCCGGCCTGGGACGCCCTGATCGCCAACAGCAGGTTCGCGGCGATCTCCTGCCCGCCGTGGATGCTCGGGTACATCGAGAGCAAGTCGAAGCCGGAGGCCGTGGGCAAGTGGGACGTGGCCTCCGCGCCCAAGGCCGGCAACTGGGGCGGCTCCTTCCTCGCCGTGCCGAAGAGCGGCAAGAACGTGAAGGAGGCCGCGAAGCTGGCCGCCTGGCTCACCGCGCCGGAGCAGCAGGCGAAGCTGTTCGAGAAGCGGGGCAGCTTCCCCAGCGCACCCTCCGTCTACGACATGCCCGCGGTGAAGAACGCGAAGAACAAGATGACCGGGGACGCCCCGATCGGTGAGATCTTCGCCGCGGCGGCGAAGGACAGCCCGGTCCAGCTCATCGGTCCCAAGGACCAGATGATCGGATCGACCCTGAACGACAACGGCCTCATCCTCGTCACCAAGGGCAGGTCGCCCGAGAAGGCCTGGGAGATGGCCACGAAGACCATCGACAACAACCTGGGGCAGTGACCAGCATGGCCACCCGGCACGACACCGCCGCGCTCCCCTCCGGCAAGGGGGGCGCGGCCCCGGCCCGTCCGACCGCGCGCAAGGCGTCCGACCCCGTGGACGAGCGCCGCCGGGCCCGGCTGTCCCGCCGCTGGCAGCGGGACGTGCGCTGGAGCCCGTACGCCTTCATCGCGCCGTTCTTCCTGCTGTTCCTGGCCTTCGGCCTGTTCCCGCTGCTCTACACGGGCTGGGCCTCGCTGCATCAGGTGGAGCTGACGGCGCCCACCGACATGAACTGGGTCGGGCTGCGCAACTACACCCGTCTCTTCGACGACGAGTTCTTCTGGAACGCGGCGCAGAACACCCTGACCATCGGCATCATCTCCACGGTCCCGCAGCTGCTGATGGCGATGGGCCTGGCCCACATCCTCAACTACAAGCTGCGTGCCTCGACCTTCTACCGGGTCGTGATGCTCGCCCCGTACGCGACCTCGATCGCCGCGGCCTCGCTGGTCTTCGTACTGCTCTTCGGATACGACTACGGCATGGTCAACTGGGCGCTGAGCTCGGTGGGCATCGACCACATCGACTGGCAGAACGACAAGTGGCCCTCCCAGATCGCCGTCTCCACGATCGTCATCTGGCGCTGGACGGGCTACAACGCGCTGATCTACCTCGCGGCGATGCAGGCCGTCCCGCAGGACCTGTACGAGTCGGCGGCGCTGGACGGCGCCAACCGGTTCCAGCAGTTCTTCCACGTCACGCTGCCGCAGCTGCGTCCGACGATCCTGTTCACCGCCGTGGTGTCGACCATCGGCGCCAGCCAGCTCTTCGGCGAGCCGCTGCTGTTCGACGCCAGCAAGGGCGCCTCCGGCGGTGCGGAGCACCAGTTCCAGACGCTGGGCCTGTACCTGTACGAGCAGGGCTGGGTGAACCAGCACCTGGGCCGGGCCTCCGCGATCGCCTGGACGATGTTCCTGATCCTGCTCGTGATCGGCGTCATCAACTACGTCATCTCGCGCCGGCTGCGCGCCAGTCAGTAAGGAGTTCCGGCCGTGACGACGACAACCCTGACGGCACCCGCCAAGCCGGACGCCGAGAAGCCCCGGCGTACGCGCCGGTCCCGGGCCGCGCGGGCGGGCGGGCAGATGCACGGCGGCCCGCTCGCCTACACGGTCCTGGCCCTGTTCACCATCGGTTCGCTGTTCCCCCTGGTGTGGACGGCGATCGCCGCCTCCCGCGACAACAACCGGCTGGCGCAGACACCGCCACCGTTCTGGTTCGGCTCGAACCTTCCGCACAACATCGAGGTCGCCTGGAAGGACGCCAACCTGGGCAAGGCGTTCCTCAACACCACCATCGTGGCGGGCGTGTCCGCGCTGACCATCGTGTTCCTGTCCACCCTCGCCGGGTTCGCCTTCGCCAAGCTGCGCTTCAAGGGCCGCAACGCCCTGATGCTGGTGGTGATCGGCACGATGATGGTGCCGCCGCAGCTCAGTGTGATCCCGCTGTACATGATGGTCGCCAAGCTGGACTGGACCGACCAGCTGCAGGCGGTGATCCTGCCGTCGCTGGTCAGCGCGTTCGGTGTGTTCTTCATGCGGCAGTACCTGCTCCAGGCGCTGCCGGACGAGATCATCGAGGCGGCCCGGGTGGACGGCGCGAGCAGCTGGCGCGTGGTCTGGCACGTGGTGTTCCCGACCGCGCGGCCCGCGATGGCCGTGCTGGGCATGCTGATGTTCGTGCAGGCCTGGAACGACTTCCTGTGGCCGTTCCTGGTGCTGACCCAGACCGGCAACCCGACCGTCCAGGTCGCGATCGCGGGTCTGGGCCGCGGGTACACCCCCGACCAGTCCCTGATCATGGCGGGAGCGCTGCTGGGTACGCTGCCGCTGCTGCTGGTCTTCGCGATCTTCGGCAAGCAGATCGTGGGCGGCATCATGCAGGGCGCGGTCAAGGGCTGACCCCTGAG
Organism: Streptomyces thermovulgaris; assembly: GCF_002155915.1. Classification (GTDB taxonomy): domain Bacteria; phylum Actinomycetota; class Actinomycetes; order Streptomycetales; family Streptomycetaceae; genus Streptomyces; species Streptomyces thermovulgaris. The sequence goes on from NZ_MUME01000249.1 coordinate 14,619, forward strand.
CCCGCCCTCGTGCGCCGGTGTGCGCCGGCGCGCGTCCTGCGGGGGGCCGGACCACCGCCGTTCCGGCCCTCCCCTTGCTGTGTCCTTGTTCCCCCGAGGTCCTCTGAGATCCTTTGAGTTCTCCGAGGTCCTCCGAGTAGCTCCGAGGTCCTCCGAGGTCCTCTGCCCATCACCTCGACCACCCGTCCGCTTTCTCGACCGTTCATGGGAGCGCTTCCATGCCTGAGTCCGCACAGCCGGTGACCCCGGTGACCTTCCCGTCCTCCTTCCTGTGGGGCACCGCGACCTCCGCGTATCAGATCGAGGGAGCGGTGCGGGAGGGCGGCCGTACGCCCTCGATCTGGGACACCTTCAGCCACACCCCGGGCAAGACGGCCGACGGCGACACCGGTGACATCGCCGTCGACCACTACCACCGCTACCGCGACGACGTGGCCCTGATGGCGGATCTGGGGCTGAACGCCTACCGCTTCTCGATCGCCTGGCCGCGGGTGCAGCCGACCGGCCGGGGCCCCGCCGTCCAGGTGGGCCTGGACTTCTACCGCCGCCTGGTCGACGAGCTGCTGTCCCGCGGCATCACGCCGGCGATCACCCTGTACCACTGGGACCTGCCGCAGGAACTGGAGGACGCGGGCGGCTGGCCGGAGCGGGACACCGCGCTGCGCTTCGCGGAGTACGCCCAGATCGTCGGCGAGGCGCTCGGCGACCGGGTGGAGCACTGGATCACGCTCAACGAGCCGTGGTGCAGCGCCTTTCTCGGCTACGGCTCCGGTGTGCACGCCCCGGGCCGCACCGACCCCCTGGCCTCGCTGCGCGCGGCCCACCACCTGAACCTGGCCCACGGGCTGGGCATCCAGGCACTGCGGTCGGTGATGCCCGCCCGCAACAGCATCGCCGTCAGCCTCAACTCCTCGGTGGTCCGCACGGTGTCGCAGGATCCGGCGGACCTGGCGGCCGCACAGAAGATCGACGACCTGGCCAACGGCGTCTTCCACGGCCCCATGCTGCACGGGGCCTACCCGGCCACCCTGCTGGAGGCGACCTCGTCGATCACCGACTGGTCGTTCGTCCTCGACGACGATCTGCGGGCCATCCACCAGCCGCTGGACGCGCTCGGGCTCAACTACTACACGCCGACGCTGGTGTCGGCGGCGAACGGGGTGGTGAAGGGTCCCCGCGCCGACGGCCACGGGGCGAGCGAGTACTCGCCGTGGCCCGGGGCGGACGACGTGGCCTTCCACCAGACGCCGGGCGAGCGCACGCTCATGGGCTGGACGGTCGACCCGGACGGCCTGCATGAGCTGATCATGCGCTACACCCGGGAGGCGCCGGGGCTGCCGCTGTACATCACGGAGAACGGCGCGGCCTACGAGGACAAGATGGACGAGGACGGCCGTGTCCACGACCCGGAGCGCATCGCCTATCTGCACAGCCATCTGACGGCGGTGCACCGGGCCATCGCGGACGGGGCGGACGTCCGCGGGTACTTCCTGTGGTCGCTGATGGACAACTTCGAGTGGGCCTACGGCTACGCCAAGCGGTTCGGCGTGGTCCACATCGACTACGCGACCCTGAAGCGGACGACCAAGTCGAGCGGGCACTGGTACGGCCGGCTGGCGCGGACCGGCGTCCTTCCCGAGGTCCCGGAGGCCTGATCCGGTGTGCACGGGCGCGGCACTTCGGGGTGCCGTGCCCGTGCCGTGCCGGCCGGCCGTCCTCGCGCACCCCGGCGGCCGGCCCCGGGGCCGCATGGCCCGGAGGTCCTCAGTCCCCGTCCCGCGGCGCACCGGGCCGGCTCCAGGGGCTGCCGTCCCTCCCCGGGTCGATCAGCCTGGCCGCGGCGGCCTTGCGCAGGGCGTCCACCCGCGACACGGCGTCGAGCTTGGCGTAGATGTTGGTCAGGTGCCGCTTCACCGTGGCCTCCGTGATGAACAGCCGGGCCGCCACCTGGGCGTTGCTCAGGGCCTCGGCGACCAGCCGCAGCACCTCCCGTTCACGGGCCGTCAGCTGGACCTGCCGGGGACGGGACCTCTGCGGGTCGAGCTGCTCCACCGTCCGGCGGGAGACGACCAGGACCACACTGTCCGGGCTCCGGCGCACCACCGAGTGCACCGCGGCGATGAGTTCCTCCCGCGGCACGGTCTTGAGCAGATAACCGGCCGCCCCCGTCTCCAGCAGCTCACGGACCATGTCCGGGTCGTCGTGCATCGTCAGCACGAGCACCCGCGTCCCCGGCGCGGCCCGGGTGATGCGCCGGACGACCTCCGGGGCACCGGGGCCGGGCATCTCCACGTCCAGCAGGATCACGTCCGGGCACAGACTCGTCGCGAGGGTCACCGCCTCGGTGCCCGTCGACGCCTCGCCCACCACGGTGAGATGCGGGTCCGTGCGGAGCATCTCCTTCAGGCCGTCCCGCATCAGGGTGTGGTCGTCGGCGAGGCAGACGCGCACCACCGGCGCCCCGGGGGCGTTCACCGCAGACGCCCTTCGAGCGGGATGTGCACCTCGACGACGGTGCCGACGGAGGGCACGCTGGACAACGACAGCCGTCCGCCGAGGAGCTGGGCCCTCTCCCGCATCGAGGGCAGGCCGCCGCCGGCCGGCGAGGAGCCGACCGGAAAGCCGCACCCGTCGTCGGTCACCGTCGCGCGCAGATCCCGGTCCGTCACCTCGACGGTGATGTCCAGACGGGACGGCGAGGCGTGCCGCAGGGCATTGCGCACCGCCTCGCGCAGAATCAGATAGACCTCCTCGCCGATGTGCGCGGGCAGCGCGAGGAGGTTTCCCTTCGGGTGGATCGCGACCTTCACGGCCGGATCGGCATGCGCCTCCAGATAGGAGCGCAGCGCCCGCTCCAGACCGCCCTCTCCGACCGACCTGCGTAATTCCGTGGTGAAGTGCTGAAGGGTGTGGGCGGTCTGACGCAGCAGGCCGGCCGCCCGGTCGAGCTTGGCACGGGCCAGTGCGGGGGACGTCTCCGCGTGGTACCGGTGCATGTCGATCCCCTGGAGGGCCAGACCGATCCCGTGCAGCACACGGTCGTGCAGCTCCCGGGCGATGTGCCGCCGCTCCTCCCGGCGCGAGGCCAGGACCCGGTCCGGCAGATGGGTCATGCGCGCCAGCGAGCCGCGGGCGACACGGGACAGGACCGCCTGGTGGAGCACCACGCTGACCCGGGTGGCGGCCTCCTCGTCCGCCGGCGCCAGCTCCCGCAGGACGATCGGCAGCATCACCTCGAACAGGGTGGTCCCGGCCCGCAGCGAGTGCGCCCAGTCGAGGCCGCGCCAGGACCGGCCGTCGTCGCCGGCCGGGGCGGGGGCGTCGCNNCGGCGGTGGTGACCTCGTCGAAGACGGCGCAGGCCTGGGTGGTCAGTTCGTCGACGGCGTCCTGCCGATCGGCCAGTTCATTGCCGTCCCTGCGCAGGGCCTGGCGGATCGACCGGCAGATCTCCTGATGGACGGTGGAAAGATCACGGTACGAGTCGGGCTGCGCCGTGTGGATCAACAACGGTGAATTCCCCCCTCAGCTCCGAGCCATTCTGTACAGGAGCAACATGGGAGCGCTCCCATTTCCATGCGTGAGGGCCGTAGGCCGGCTTTTCCCCCGATACGGCCGACCGGCTCGCGTCCCGCGGCCCCCGGGCCGCCTCGGTCACACGGTCGACGGTTGTGTCACGGCTTGAGCGCCATCGGTCCGATCAAGGCTCCGGCGGTTCCCGGACCTCGCGGAGCACACCCCGAACGCACTGTGCAGACACGTACCGACCCCCGTTGTCGGAATCCCTTCGGAAAACGGAAGGGTGTCAATCCCGGACCGCTACGTTAGGTCTTTCGTTCGACTTGCGCCAGGGCATTCCGACCACGGTTTTGTCAACGGCATGTGACGGGTGATCACCCGGCCGGAACGGCTCCCCCCGCGCTCCGTCCCCGGCTTCCCGGCCGCTTCCTCTCCCGGCCTCCACCGGTCCCTCTACCGGCCTTCCCCCGCTCCCC
>NZ_MUME01000025.1 GCF_002155915.1 Streptomyces thermovulgaris
GTGTGGGGGTGGTGCCCTCCGGCGGGGTGGGAGCGCGCGGGGGCGGCCGCGGTGAGCGCACCGACGGTGGCCAGCGCGGCGGCGGTGGCGAGCGCCGCGGTGACGGCTCTTCGCGGAGCCGGGCGGCGGAAGCGGATCGGCGACATGGTCTCTTTCTGTCGTGTTCTGAACAAGCTAAGGGACGGCAGGTCGCAGCCTAGGGTCAACGCGCGTAGTTGTCAGGGCGTTCGAGTGATTTTCGAGTGACGAGGAGGTTGCCGTCAGAAGGAATCCGCCGCCTTTGTCCTCGTCCGGGCGGCCGCACGGACTGCGCGGTCCGGTTCCGCCGGCGTCCGCCCGGGCCGTCGTGGCGTCTGTGCCGCACCCGGGGCGACCAGGGCGGCGGCGGTCACCGGGCCGCGCGTCCGGCCGGTGCGCTTGCCTTCGGCCTCGAGGGGAACCTGCCCAGGCGACGGCCGGACGCCCGGCTCCCGCGGGGCCCGCGCCGTCCGTGCCCGCGCCCCGGGAGCAATCATCCGAAAGGCTCACCCCGAAAGGTCCTCGACCATGTCGATGAAGGTCTCCGACCACGTCCTCGAGCGCCTGCGCGACTGGGGGGTGGAACATGTCTTCGGCTACCCCGGCGACGGCATCAACGGGCTGCTCGCGGCCTGGGGCCGCGCCGACGACAACCCCCGGTTCATCCAGGCGCGCCACGAGGAGATGTGCGCCTTCGAGGCCGTCGGCTACGCCAAGTTCTCCGGCCGGGCCGGCGTCTGCGCCGCCACGTCCGGCCCCGGCGCCATCCATCTGCTCAACGGCCTGTACGACGCCAAGCTCGACCACGTCCCGGTCGTCGCCGTCGTGGGGCAGACCGACCGCAGCGCCATGGGAAGCTCCTACCAGCAGGAGGTCGACCTGCTCAGCCTCTACAAGGACGTCGCCTCCGACTACGCCGAGATGGTCACCGTCCCCGCGCAGCTGCCCAATGTGATCGACCGGGCGATGCGCACCGCCCTGGCCCGCCGCACGGCGACGGCCGTCGTCATCCCCGCCGATGTGCAGGAACTCGACTACGAGCCGCCCGAGCACGCCTTCAAGATGGTGCCCTCCAGCCTCGGCATGCCGCACTACGCGCCGGTGCCCGCCGAGGACGACCTCACCCGCGCCGCCGAGGTGCTCAACTCCGGGAGGAAGGCCGCCGTCCTCATCGGACAGGGCGCCCGCGGGGCCCGCCGGGAGGTCATGGCGGTCGCCGACCGGCTCGGCGCCGGCGTGGCCAAGGCACTGCTGGGCAAGGACGCCCTGGACGACGACCTGCCGTACGTCACCGGCGCCATCGGCCTGCTGGGCACCCGGCCGTCGTACGAGCTGATGAGGGACTGCGACACCCTCCTCGTGATCGGCTCGTCCTTCCCCTACACGCAGTTCCTGCCGGAGTTCGGCCAGGCGCGGGCCGTGCAGATCGACATCGACCCGCACATGGTCGGCATGCGCTACCCGTTCGAGGTGAACCTCGTCGGCGACGCCCGCGCGACCCTGACCCGGCTGCTGCCGCTGCTCAAGGGGAACCGGGACAAGGGCTGGCGCAGGAAGATCGAGAAGGACACCGCCCGCTGGTGGGAGGTCATGCAGCGGCGCGCCGCCGTCGACGCCGACCCGGTCAACCCCGAGTACGTCGTGCACGCCCTCGACGACCTGCTGCCCGACGACGTGGTCCTCGCCGCGGACTCCGGCTCCGCCGCCAACTGGTACGCCCGCCATCTGCGGCTGCGCGGCGCCATGCGCGGCTCCCTGTCCGGCACACTGGCCACCATGGGCCCCGGGGTGCCGTACGTCATCGGCGCCAAGTTCGCCCACGGCGACCGTCCGGCGATCGCGCTGGTCGGCGACGGGGCGATGCAGATGAACGGCATGGCCGAGCTGATCACCGTCGCCAAGTACTGGCAGGAGTGGAGCGACCCGCGCCTGGTCGTGGCCGTCCTGAACAACCAGGACCTCAACCAGGTCACCTGGGAGATGCGCGCCATGAGCGGCGCCCCGCAGTTCCTGCCCTCCCAGTCCATCCCGGACGTCGCCTACGCCGATTTCGCCCGGCTGATCGGCCTGCACGGCCTGCGGATCGAGAAGCCCGCCGACGTGCGGGACGCCTGGGAGACCGCGCTTTGCTCCGACCGGCCCTGTGTGCTCGACTTCGTCACCGACCCGGCCGTGCCGCCCATCCCGCCGCATGCCGACCTCGGCCAGATCGAGGCCGCCGCGACCGCCGTCCTCAAGGGCGACAGCGACCGCACCGCCATGATCCGCCAGGGGCTCAGGGCCAAGGTGCAGGAGTTCCTGCCCGGCGGGAAGAGCGGCAGGAGCGGCCGGCGCGGCACCTGAGCGCCGCCCCGGCCGCGGAACGGACGGGCACCGCCGTACCCACCGCTCCCGCCGGCGGCGCCCCGAAGCGGAGGGCGTCCTGAGCCGGGACGGCACCACGCCCGCCCTCGCTGCCGCCGCGGCGGCGGGGGCGGCCGTGCGGCGCGGCCTTCCGCGCCGTTCGTGACCCCGGTCTCCGGCCGGACGGAGCGGCGGGAGGGGACACACCGCTGGGGACACACCGCTACGGACGGCGGTCGAGCAGGACCTCCCGGATGACGTGCCGGGCGACACGGGCCATGTGCGGACTGCGGTCGCGGTAGTACGACAGCTCCAGCAGCGCCACCGACAGCGCCCAGCCGCGCCCTCGCGCCCAGGCCGCGTCGTCCACGTCCAGCGCGGCCCGGAAGAGCGGTCGCGCACCGGCCGGCAGCACGTACCACGCCGCGAGGAGGTCGACGGCGGGATCCCCCAGACCCGCACACCCGAAGTCGAGCACGGCGCACAGCCGCCCCCGGGCAAGGAGCAGGTTCCCGGGCTGCAGATCGGCGTGGATCCAGACCGGCGGACCGGTCGGCCCGGGCGCACGCAGCGCCTCCTCCCAGGCCGCGGTGGCCGCGTGGGCGTCCACGGCGCCGTCCAGCTCCGCGATGGCCGTGCGGGTCGCGGCATCCCGCGCGGCCAGCGGCTCACTGCGGTAGGAGGGCGGTCCGCCCGCGGGATCGACCCGGTGCAGTGCGGCGACGAACTCCGCCAGGTCCGCCGCGAGCGCCTCGGGCGCGGTGACGTCGCCCTCCACCGGGACCTCCCCGTCGATCCAGCGGTGCACGGACCAGGGCCACGGGAACCCCTCGGCCGGTGCGCCCCTGCCCAGCGGCGTGGGCACGGGCACCGGGAGCGACGCGGCGAGCCGGGGCAGCCAGGTGTGCTCCTTCTCGACGTCCTCGGCGGCACCGGCGGTGCGGGGGAGGCGTACGACCATGTCCTCGCCGAGCCGGTACAGGGTGTTGGACGTGCCGATGGAATCGATCCGCTCGACGGGAAGCCCCGCCCATCGCGGAAACCGGGCGGCGATCAGCCGCCGTACGAGTGAGGCATCGGTCTCCGGCTCGCCCGGATGCAGGGTGTCGGCGTACATGAGTGGCCATCGAACGGGCCGGTCCTGGGCACGTCAACCCATTTGTGCGGAGGGTGACCCTTCAGCGGTTCACGGGGTTCACGGGGTTCACGGGGGCGGGAAGGCGGTCCCTCACCCGCTCATCAGCACCACCTCCAGCGTGCGCGGTCCGTGCACCCCCTCCACGCGGTCCAGTTCGATGTCACTGGTCGCGGACGGGCCGGAGATCCAGGTGAGCGGACGGCCCGGGACGAGCCGTTCGAGAGCCTGGGGAACGGAGGGGACGACCTGGTCGGGGACGCGCACGACGCAGATGTGGTGGTCGGGGATCAGGGAGATGCGACGGCGGCCCTGGTCGGGTGAGCCGTCGAGCACGATCGTGCCGGTCTCGGCGACGGCGAGCGCGCATCCGGTGAGCACGCTGTCGACGCGGTCCAGCTCATGGGGTGTGCTCTCCGGCCGGTCCGCGACCCGCCGCACATCCGTGTCCGCCAGCCAGGTCTCGTCCAGACCGGGCGGCACCAGCACGGACTTCGCGCCGCGCTCGCCGAGCAGGTGGGCGATCAGCCCGGGAAGCTCCCCGGCGCCGCACCGGTGCACCACCGCCCGGTAGTCCGCCAGGTTCTCGGCCAGCAGGTCCACCAGGTCCTCGGCGCCGCGCTCGTCGTGCTGCCGCAGGTAGTCCCGGCGTACGGCCTGTGCGTACGGCCTGTCGTCCCGCGGTACGTCGGCCAGCGCACGCCGCACCCGGGCCAGGATCCGCTCCTTGCCGTTCACCTGGGGCCCTCCTTGCCGCCATGGGTCCGCTGCCACCAGTCGCGGAAGGGCTCCGCGGGCACCGCAGGCAGATCACGAGTGCCGGTCCAGGCCCGGCCGGGGCCGGGCAGCGAGCGCGGATGGAAGCGGCGGGTACGGGAGACGAACCGCTGGCCGCCGCGCAGGACGCCCGGGCGTGCGAGTGCCCAGCGGGCCGCCCGCATCACCGCGCGTTCGGCGGTGTGCCCCTTCGCGGGCCTGAGCACCACCTTGTTGCCGCCGCGTGTCGCCGGGCCGCCCTGGGCGACCCGCTCCCGCAGGTGCACCAGCACCTCGGGGATGTCGATGGCGACCGGGCACACCTCGTAGCAGGCCCCGCACAGTGAGGACGCGTACGGCAGCGAGGCGTCGATCTCGCTCGCCGTACCGCGCAGCTGGGGGCTGAGGATCGCACCGATCGGCCCCGGGTAGACCGAGCCGTAGGCGTGGCCGCCGGCCCGCTCGTAGACCGGGCAGACGTTCAGGCACGCCGAGCAGCGGATGCAGCGCAGGGCCTGACGGCCCACCTCGTCGGCGAGCGTGTCGGTGCGGCCGTTGTCCAGCAGGACCAGGTGGAAGGCGCTCGGGCCGTCCCCGTCGGTCGTACCGGTCCACATGGACGTGTACGGGTTCATCCGCTCGGCCGTGGAGGAGCGGGGGAGCGTCTGGAGGAAGACCTCCAGGTCCCGCCAGGTCGGCACGATCTTCTCGATGCCGACGACCGAGATCAGTGTCTCGGGCAGGGTCAGGCACATCCGCCCGTTGCCCTCGGACTCCACGACCACCAGGGTGCCGGTCTCGGCGACGACGAAGTTGGCGCCGGAGATGCCCACCTTGGCGCGCAGGAACTTCTCCCGCAGATGCAGCCGGGCCGCCTCGGCGAGCTCGGCGGGCCTGTCCGTCAGACCCTCGGGTGCCGGGCGGCCCCACTTGCCCATCTCGGAGCGGAAGATGTCCCGGATCTCGCCGCGGTTGCGGTGGATCGCGGGAACGAGGATGTGCGAGGGCCGGTCCTTGCCCAGCTGCACGATCAGCTCGGCGAGGTCGGTCTCGTAGGCCCGGATGCCCTCCGCCTCCAGGGCCTCGTTGAGCCCGATCTCCTGCGTGGCCATCGACTTGACCTTGACGACCTCGCGCTGTCCGGTCTCCTTGACCAGATCGGCCACGATCCGGTTGGCCTCCTCGGCGTCGACCGCCCAGTGCACGGTGCCGCCGGCCGCCGTGACCGTCTCCTCGACCTGCTCCAGATAGCGGTCGAGGTGACGCAGGGTGTGGTCCTTGATCTGCTTGCCGGCCTCGCGCAGCGCCGCCCAGTCGGAGACCTCCGCCACCGCCTTGGCCCGCTTGGCGCGGATGGTGTGCGTGGCATGGCGCAGATTGCCGCGCAGGGTCCGGTCGCGCACGGCCTGGTGGGCGGCCCGGGGAAAGGCCGGGAAGTCCGGGGGATCCGGACGGGAGGACGGGGGAGGGCCGGGCGTGCCCGGACGCGTTGTGCTCATGCTGACGGTGCCTCCTCCGTGCTCGCCAGGATCTCCGCGATGTGCACCGGCCGCATGCCCACGCCCAGCCGGGTCATGATGCCGCCGAGGTGCATCAGACACGAGTTGTCGCCCGCGCACAGCACCCTCGCGCCGGTGGACTCGGCGTTGCGCACCTTGTCGGCACCCATCGCCGCCGAGACATCGGGGTTCTTCACCGAGAAGGTGCCGCCGAACCCGCAGCACTCCTCGGCGCCGGGCAGCTCGACCAGCTCCAGCCCCTTCACCGCCCGCAGCAGCCGCCGGGGCCGGTCCCCGAGACCGAGGGCGCGCAGCCCGTGACAGGTCGGGTGGTACGTCACCCGGTGCGGGTAGTACGCCCCCACGTCCGTCACTCCCAGCACGTCCACCAGGAACTCCGTGAGTTCGTACGTCTTCGGCACCACGGGCGCCAGCACCCGCTCCAGTGTGTCGCCGCGTCCCTCGGTCCGCGCCCGCGCGCCCATGCGCGGATACAGCTCCCGCACCATCGCCGCGCACGATCCGGACGGTGTCACGATCGCCTCGTAGTCCCGGAAGACATCGGAGAAGTGCCGGGCCAGCGGCTCCGCCTCGTGCCGGTATCCGGTGTTGTAGTGCGCCTGCCCGCAGCACGTCTGGGCGGTCGGGAAGTCCACGTCCACGCCCAGTCTGGTCAGCAGTTTCACCACAGCGCGTCCGGTGTCCGGGTAGAGCGTGTCGTTGACGCAGGTCAGGAACAGAGCGACACGCATCGCGGCTCCTTGGGTTCGGTCATCGGACGAGTGAAGCCTAGTCAGCCGCACGACGCGACGGGAGACCCCGTCTTGCGGCGTGGCGAGGCGGGCGACCGGCGGGCGGCATCGCTCCCTCCGCCGCCCGTGTCCGCCGGCTCCGTGATCCTCGCGGCCGGAGGAGAAACGGACATGTGCTGGACTGGGACGCGGCCATGATCCCTGTGCCGGCCCCTGTGCCGACCCCTCTGCCCTGGGAGGACCGTTGACCGTCAGTTGCCGTCAGCCCGGCGTCGTCCTCACCGACCGCTTCTTCACCGTGCCGCTCGACCACGACGACCCGGCCGGGGAGACGATCGAGCTCTACGCCCGTGAGGTCGTCGCGAGCGACAAGGCCGGGCAGGACCTGCCCTGGCTGGTCTACCTCCAGGGCGGCCCCGGCTTCGGGGCGAACCGGTTCATCGGCAAGCAGGCCTGGCTCGGCCGGGCCCTGCAGGACTACCGGGTCCTGCTCCTGGACCAGCGGGGCACCGGCCGCTCCACGCCCGCGAACCGGCAGACCCTTCCGCTGCGCGGCGGGCCGGCCGAGCAGGCCGACTACCTCACCCTCTTCCGTGCCGACTCGATCGTCCGCGACTGCGAGGCGATCCGCCCCGAGGTGACCGGCGGCGCCCCCTGGACCGTCCTCGGACAGAGCTTCGGCGGCTTCTGCACGGTGCACTACCTCTCCACGCACCCCGAGGGCCTGGCCGCGGCCCTGATCACCGGCGGCCTGCCCTCCCTGGACGCGCACGCCGACGACGTCTACCGGGCCGCCTACCCGCGCATCGAGCGCAAGGTCGCCGCCCACTACGCCCGCTATCCGCAGGACGTCGACCGCGTCCGCCGTATCGCCGACCACCTCCTCACCCACGACGTGGTGCTCCCGAACGGCTACCGGCTGACCGTCGAGGCCTTCCAGTCCCTCGGTATCATGCTCGGCAACGGCGACGGCAGCCATCGGCTCCACTTCCTCCTCGAACATGCCTTTGTGCGTACCCCGCGGGGGCCGGAACTGTCCGACGCGTTCCAGGAACAGGTCCAGGGGCTGCTGTCGTACGCCGCCCATCCGCTGTACGCGCTCCTCCACGAGGCGATCTACGCCCAGGACGACCGTCCCACCGCCTGGTCGGCCGAGCGGGTCCGCGCCCGGTTCCCGCAGTTCGACGCCGCCAAGGCGCTCGCCGGGGACTCGCCGGTGCTGTTCACCGGCGAGTCCGTGCACCCGTGGACGTTCGACTGCGATCCGGCGCTGCGTCCGCTGCGCGAGACCGCCGAGCTGCTCGCCGCCCGCACCGACTGGCGGCCCCTGTACGACCGCGCCCGCCTCGCCGCCAACGAGGTCCCGGTCGCCGCGGCCGTCTACCACGACGACATGTACGTCGACACCGCCCACGCCCTGGACACCGCCCGCGCGATCCGCGGCCTGCGCACCTGGGTCACCGACGAGTTCGAGCACGACGGCGTACGGGCCGGCGGCCCCCGTGTCCTGGACCGGCTGCTCGCCCTGGTCCGCGACGAGGTCTGACCGCCGCCGGGCGCCGTCCGGGGCCGCCTCGAGGGTCAGGGGGCATCGGCCGGGCCGGACCGGGCCGCTGTCCGGCCGTCCGGCCCCGTCTCCGGGCCGCGAGACGCCGGCTTCCCGGAGCCCTCGGCCCTGCGAGGCGGCGGCGGCCTCCTGGGACGGTGGACGCCGGCCGTTCGGAACGCCGATCCGGCCGGTGCGTCCGGTGCGTCCGGTGCGTTCTTCTCCCGGCCGGTGCTCCTCCCGGCCCGGCCTCGGCCCGGTGCGGCCCGGGGGAGTGCCGGCATCCGGCTGCCCGGATCGCTTTCGCTGCCCGTGCGCCGGGCGGCGCCGGCCCGCGGTGGGTGCGGTGCGACCCGCGTGCGGGTGTGCGCCCCGCGCACACGCGTGCCACCGGAGTGCGCCCGCCCCCACTTTCTCCGCCGACCGCTCTCGTCCGGTTGGCGCGCCCTCCGATCTTCGATAGCTTAGGTAAGCCTTACCTAAGAAGGAGGTTTCGGGATGGGCGACAGCCACACCTGGACGGCGGTGCCCGGAGCGGCGCAGCGGGCGCGGTCCGTGCTCGTTGCCGCGTGGTCCTGCGCGGTGACCGCGGAGGGCGGACGGGAGGACTGCATCGGTGCGCACACCGTGACCGAGGACGGCCGGGTGCTCCTGCGCGTCCCCGAGGACAGCGCCCTGCGCACGGCCGCCGTCTGCGCGCCGCGCGGCGAGCCCTCCGCCGTCCTGGAGTTCGCCGATGTCGCGCCCGTCCCCGTACGCCACCGGATCCGTGCCCGGCTGTGGCTCGCCGGCCGGTTCACCGCCGAGCCGGAGCACCTGGTGTTCCGGCCCACGCGGATCGTGCTGCGGCAGCAGTCCGGCGCGGTGCTGGTCGACATCGACGAGTTCGCCGAGGCCGCCCCCGACCCGCTGGCCGCGGCCGAGGCCCGGCTGCTCACCCACCTCGCCGACGCCCACCCCGAGACGGTGGAACGGCTCGCCCGGCTGATCGGGCCCAGGAGCCTGCACGGCGCGGTGCGGGTACGGCCGCTCGCCGTCGACCGGCACGGACTGACCCTGCGCATCGAGCGCGCCCGCACCCACGGTGACGTACGCCTGCCGTTCCACGCGCCCGCCGACGACGTCGCCCAGCTCACCGAGCGCATGCACGTACTGCTCTCCCAGGCGGACGCCGCCGCCTGCCCGCACGCCCTACAGCGGCAGCGCGCAGACGGCGAGAGGTGAGGCGTACGGCTCGCCCGCCCGGCGCAGCGCACCGCTCGCGCGGTCGACGCGGAAGACGCTCACCGTCCCCGACCTCTGGTTCGCGGCGAACAGCAGCCCGCCGTCCGGGGAGAGGGCGATCTGCCGCGGGAAGTCGCCCGCGACCGGTGTCGTGCCCAGGAGCCTGAGCCGGGCCCCGTCGGCCTCCACGGCATAGCGCGCGAGGCTGTTGTGGCCGCGGTTGGCGAGATAGGCGAACCGTCCGTCGTCGGTGACCAGGAACTGCGCGGGAAAGTTGGTGCCCTCCTCCGCTCCCGTGGACTGCGGTTCGCCGATGGTGAGACGGCCGGTGTCAGGGGCGTAGGCGCAGACGGCGATCGTGTTGTCGACCTCGTTGGCGAGATAGGCGAACCGGCCGCCCGGGTGGAAGGTCAGATGACGGGGGCCGGCACCCGGACGTGTGCGTGCCCGGGCGACCTCGGTGAGCCGGCCCGTGCGGGTGTCCAGACGATAGGTGTGGACCGTGTCGGTGCCGAGGTCCACCGCGAGGACATGGCCGCCGTCCGGGCTGGTGACGACCTGATGGGCGTGCGGTCCCTGTTGTCCCGGTCCGGGCGGACCGGAGTGCGTCACCAGATCGGTGCGCTCGCCCAGCGCCCCCGAGTCGTCGATCGGATGCACGGCGACACTGCCGGAGGTGTAGTTCGCGCTGAGCAGCCAGCGCCCCGTCGGATGCACGGAGAGATGGCAGGGCCCCGCCCCACCGGTGCTCCGTGCGCCCAGGATCCTCCGGTCGGCGAGCCGTATGGCGGTCACTTTGCCGTCCTGGCCCTCGCAGACCGCGTACAGCGTCCGGCCGTCCGGGTGCACGGCGAGGTACGACGGGTCGGTGACACCGGTGAGGGTGCCCCGGCCGGTGACGGCTCCCGTCGCCGGGTCGTACACCGCCAGGCCGATGCCGGTCCCGCCGCCCTCGGCGGAGGTGTAGGTGCCGAGGTAGAGCGGCCGGGGGCCGGACGGCTGCCCCGTGCTTTCCGGAAAGGCCGGTGCGGTCGCCGGTCCGGTCGCGGATCCGCCCGCCGGCGCGGGACCGGAGGCGGAGGGACCGGAGGGGGAACCGGACGGAGCCGGAGAACACGCCGGGACCGCGGTCATGGCGGCGGCCGTCGTCACGGCCCCCATGAACCGGCGTCTGCTCCACCTCCCCCCGCTCTGCCGGCCTTCCCCGGACACGTGGTTCCTCCCCGGCGAAAGGAACGTCCGCCGCGGCACTCCCGCCCCATTGATCATGCCCGCACTGTACGGCTTCCCGGGAAGAACGCCCATGGCCTCCTCGGAAAACGCCCATGGCCTCCTCGGAAGGAGCGCTCACGAGGAACGGTGCGCCGCGTCCTCGTCGGAACGGCGCCGCAGCTTCAGCGGCCTTCCCAGCCGGTCCGCGAAACCGGTCAGACGGGAGCGGCGTTCCCGCTGCGCCCGGGTGTGCCGGTCCAGCTCCTCCAGAAGGCGGTGCGAGCGGTGCTCGACGTCCATCTCGTCGATCATGCGGTTGACCTCGGTCAGCACCGCCCCGTACAGCTGCCAGTGGCTCGTGTCCTGCCGAACCTCCTTCAGCAGCAGCTGCGCCAGCTTGTCACGGGTGGTCGCGGCCTGCCGCAACTCGGCGGCGAGCCGGTCCTCGGCCGACGCGGCGCTCTGGCTGACGTCCGTGGTGACCAGCACCGCGAAGCTGACCACCGCATCGGCGATCTCCTGCAGCAGCTGCTGCACCAGCGCACCCATCTGCGACGAGAACAGCGGCTCGGGCTCCCGCTGCTTGGCCAGGTCGGTGAAGGTGCGCGCGAGCACCCGCAGCACGACCGTGCAGATCTCCAGCGTGTCCAGCCCGGTGCGCAGCACCACCCGGTGCAGCAGGCCGTCACGGACCCGCGGATTGAGCCGGAGGCTGTCCTCGGCCTGCCGCAGGGCGGCGTCCACGGCGGAGATGTCGTGGTCCAGCCGGCGTGCCTCGTGCAGTCGTTCGGCCGCGAGCCTGGCCGGCGGGGCACCCGCCGCCTGCTCCCCCATCCGCAGCATCAACTGCCGCATCCGGCGTGCCAGGCCCTCGATCGACTCGCCCGCCTCGTCGGTCCACACCGGAGGGGCGAGCAGCAGATTGCAGCCGAGACCGACCGTCGCGCCGATCAGCGTCTCCACGACCCGCAGCCACGCCGAATGGCCCACGGAGGTCGCACCACTGCCCATGGCGGTCACTCCGAGGACCAGCATGGCGCTGATCGCCACTTCGGGCACGAACTCGTCGACCCGCACCAGATGTCCGACCGCCAGCGCGGCCAGGACCACCAGGGCGAGGCTCCACCAGGTCAGGCCCACCAGGAGGGAGAAGACGCTGGCGACGAGCACGCCGGCCACCACGGAGTTCACCCGGCGGAAGCTGGTGGTCAGCGTGGCGTAGAGAGTCACCTGGACCACGAGCAGCGCCGTCAGCGGGGCGGTCAGCGGGGCGGGCTCCGGACTCACCCGCAGTGCGATCACGTATGCGATCGTCGCCGCGATGGTGGAACGCAACGCCTGGACGACCAAGGGGTCCCGGTGACGTCTCATCAGCCGGGCGAGGATCGATGGCCACTCACGTACATCTCGCATTTTTGCGCTGTTCCCCCTACGCCGACGGGGCGAACACAGTTTCGCATGTGGCCGTGCGCCGGTGTCAGGCCCGCAGCTTGTCCAGGAAGGCCGCCAGGTTGTTCCTCGTCCGGGCGATCCGCTCCTCCAGGGTAAGGCTCTCCTCGACACGGACCGTGGACGAGGGGACCTTCCTGCCGCGCACGTAGAGGGAGCAGGCGAGGTCCGTGCACACGTACACACCGACCGAGTTGCCCTCTCGGCCCGCCGCTCCCGTCTTGCGGGCGGTCATCAGCGAGACCCCGCCGCCGGGATGGGTGGTCAGGCACAGCGAGCACAGGCTGCGGTGCAGAAAGCCGCGCTGCGAGGGGGAGGAGCGCAGGACGACCCCCACCAGGCGGCCTTCCTGTTCGGTGACCAGACAGCTGCGGTCGGGTGCCCCCGGATCGCGCCAGCCCAGGAAGTCCAGGTCGTCCCAGGGGAGCTCGTCGAGGTCCCGGGGGACGGCCAGGCGTTTGGCCTCGCCCTTGGTGCAGTTGATGAATGAGGCACGTATGTCCTGTTCGGTCGGTTGCTTCATGGGAGTCTCCCAAGCGGCAGAGTTGGTTGCCTAAAGATATTAGGTGTTCGCCTATGCTAAGCAGGGCTCTCGAGGAGGGGCCAATGGATATTTCCGAAGGCGCACCCTCCCGACCGGCCTCGGAGGCAGGAGGAGACGGGGACGGAAGCAGGAGGCAGGGACAGAAACAGGCAGAGGCAGAGGCAGAGACAAGGGAGGCAGAGGGCGGGCGCAGTGGCCCCGGCGGAGACGGGCACGAGGGGCCGGCGCAGGCAGCCCCGCCGCGTCACCGGTGCTCGGTGCGACAGTCCCGGACGGCTCCGTCGCCCGTACGCCGCCCGCCGGCTTCCTCACCCGCCGCGGTCGCAGCGCGGGCCCGAAGCCGCGAACCTCGCCTCCCGCACGGCGGGCGGCCCCGGAGGAACACCGGCCCCGGATGTATTGACCCGCGGGGAGACCGGGCGTTGGATCATGGGGCGGCGGCTCCCGCCGCGGCGTCCGAAGGGGTAGGCAAGGGGTGTTCCATGGCTCATGACATCGTCGGTGTCCGCGCGCAGTTTCCCGCGCTGAAGTCCGGCTGGGCCCAGTTCGACGGACCGGGCGGAACCCAGACACCGCAGCCCGTCATCGACGCCGTCGCCGAGGCGCTGACCGGTCCGCTGTCCAACCGGGGACTCGGCACCCTGGGGGAGCGCAATGCCGAGGCCTGCGTCGACGACGCCCGCCGGGCCATGGCGGACCTGCTGGGCGCCGAGCCGTCCGGGATCGTCTTCGGACGCAGTGCGACCCAGTTGACGTACGACTTCTCCCGCACCCTGGCCAGGACCTGGTCACCGGGCGACGAGGTGGTCGTGACCCGGCTCGACCACGACGCCAACATCCGGCCCTGGATCCAGGCCGCCGAAGCCGTGGGAGCGGTCGTCCGCTGGGCCGACTTCGACCCGGAGAGCGGTGAGCTGACCCCGCAGCACATCGAGGCCCGGCTGTCCGACCGCACCCGGCTGGTCGCGGTCACCGCCGCCTCCAACCTGATCGGCACCCGCCCGGACGTTCCCGCGATCGCCGCCCTGGCCCATGAGCGCGGCGCCCTGCTGTATGTCGACGGGGTGCACTACACCGCCCACGCCGCGGTCGACCTCGCGCGTCTGGGCGCGGACTTCTTCATCTGCTCCCCGTACAAGTTCCTCGGCCCCCACCTCGGCGTCCTGGCGAGCCGCCCGGAGCTGCTCGGCACCCTGCGCCCGGACAAGCTGCTGCCCTCGCCCGACGTGGTTCCCGAGCGGTTCGAGCTCGGCACCCTGCCCTACGAGCTGCTGGCCGGCACCCGGGCCGCCGTGGACTTCCTCGCCGGGATGGACCCCGGGGCGCGCGGCACCCGCCGGGAACGGCTCCTCACCTCCCTCGGCTCGCTCGAGCACCACGAGGACGCCCTGCGCCGCCGCGTCGAGGAGGGGTTGTCCCGTCTGCCGGGGATCACCGTGCACTCGCGTGCCGCCGAGCGCACTCCGACCCTGCTGCTGACCTTCGAGGGCCGCAGCACCGTCGACGCCTACCGGTATCTGGCCGACCGCGCGGTCGCGGCGCCCTCGGGCGCGTTCTACGCCCTGGAGGCCTCCCGGCGGCTCGGCCTCGGCGACGCGGGCGGGCTGCGCATCGGGCTGGCGCCCTACACGAACGAGGAGGACGTCGACCGGCTGCTGGAGGGGCTGGCGGACTTCCTGCGGACGGCGCCGTAGACCCGGGGGCGCCGTAGACCCGGGCGGTTCCGCGTCCCCGCCCGAGGAGCACGACGTCTCCCTTCACGCCCCTCCTTCCACGCACATGCGGCGCCCCACCGCATCGGCGGGGCGCCGCATGTGCGTGGACCGGCGAACGACCGGAAGAGGCCGGCGCGACCGCTCCGCGGCTTCGGGCCGTCGCGCGGAGCCTTCGGCCGGTGGCCGGACGGACGAGCCGCGCCCGGCCCTCGTGTCCCCTGTCCCCGGGGAAGGGCAGTGGTGTCCCGGGGCGGTTGCCCCCGAAGGAGGCGGCGGGTGATGTCCCGTCAGGGCTTGCGGGCCACACCGCCGTAGATGTCCGTGGGCTCGGGCGTGGTGCCGGGCTCGGGACGCCACAGCGGGCAGGAGACGATGCCGGGCTCGAGCAGTTCGAGACCCTCGTAGTAGGCGGCGAGCTGTTCCGGGCTGCGCAGCACGTACGGGACGGCGCCGGTGTCGTCGTAGGCCTGCTGGGCCTCCTTGAGCGCCTCGTTGGTGTCGGTGCTGTCGTAGTGCACGAAATAGCTGCCGGAGGGCAGGGCCGCCAGGAGCCGGCGGACGATCGACTTCGCCTCCTCGTAGTCCTGGATGTGCCCGAGGATGCCCATCAGCATCAGGGCCACCGGCTGCTCGAAGTCGAGGAACTTCGCCGCCTCCTCGAGGATCCGCTCCGGGTCGTGCAGATCCGCGTCGATGTACTCGGTCAGTCCCTCGGGGGTGCTGGTGAGCAGGGCCTGGGCGTGGCGCAGCACCAGCGGGTCGTTGTCGACGTAGACGATCCGCGACGTGGGGGCGATGCGCTGGGCGACCTGGTGGGTGTTGTCGTACGTCGGCAGTCCGGTGCCGATGTCGAGGAACTGCCGGATGCCCAGCTCGCCGGCCACATGGGTCACGGCGCGGATCAGGTACTGGCGGGAGGCGCGGGCCATGGTCTCGATGGTGGGCGCGTGCTTCCGGTAGGCGTCGCCCGCGATCCGGTCGACCTCGTAGTTGTCCTTGCCGCCCATCCAGTAGTTCCAGATACGGGCCGAGTGCGGCACCGTGGTGTCGATCTTGGCCAGGGCGTCCTGGTCCGGGGTGCGCTCGCCGTCTGTCATGGGGCCTCCTGCCGTACGTTCCCTCGTCCGGTCTCCAACGTAGCGTCAATGTCCTCACGCGACCCGTGAGTTCATAAGGATCTGGACAAGCCGGGGGCGGCCGGAGCGGTCCGGCCGCCCCCGGGTCCGGAGGCGGTCCGGGCTCAGTCGACGAGGAAGTCCGCCAGACCGGCCTTGGCGCCCCGGAGGAAGGCGATCATCTCGTCCCGGCTGTAGACCAGCGCCGGACCCTCGGGATCCGTGGACTGGCGGAGGGCGACGCGGCCGTCGGGCAGGCGTTTCGCCTCCACGCAGGAACCGCCGTTGGTGCCGCTCCAGGGCTTGTGCCAGCCCTCGGTGCCCAGGTCGCGTGCGGACATGCCGTTGCGGATGGGGCCGTTGGATGCCATGGGTCACAACTCCTTACGCAGTTCGCTCAGGATGTCCCTGGTCCGGGCGATCGGTTCCGCCTGCACGGACATCCGGTCCAGAACTTCGAGATACGTCACGACGTCCTCCGGCCGGTCGTAGTACACCGATCCCGCGAGGTTCTCGGTGTAGACGATGTCGGGCAGCTCGGAGAAGCCGAAGCGGAAGTAGTGGAAGGGACCGTAGGCGCCGGGATGGGCCCCCGCGGAGAAGCGCATGATCTGTATGCGGACCTTCGGCAGGTCCAATGCCTCGATGAGCCGGTCCAGTTGGGCCCGCATCACCTCGGCACCGCCGACGGGACGGCGCAGCACCGTCTCGTCCAGGATGGCCCACACCGCCGGGGCGTCCGGCTTGGCGAGCAGGTCCTGACGCCTGAGGCGCAGGTCCACACGCCGGGCTATCTCCTCCTTCGACTCGTTGGGAAAGCCGATCCGCATGAGCGCGGTGGCGTAGTCGTGGGTCTGCAACAGCCCCGGCACGTAGTGGGGTTCGTAGAGGCGGATGACGCTGGCTTCGCTCTCCAGGCTCACATACGCCTTGAACCACTCCGGCAGTACGTCGCGGTACTTGTACCACCAGCCGGGCTTGTTGGCCTCCCTGGCCAGGCTGACGAAATCCTCGATCTCCGACGCCGGGACGCCGTAGGTGCGCAGCAGCTCCCTGACGTACGGGATGCGCAGGCCGACCTCGGCCTTCTCCATCCGCCGGACCGTCAGGGGGGTGACCTCGATGACCCGTGCCGCATCCTCGAAGGACACCCCGGCCTGCTCCCGCAGTTGTCGCAGGCGCTTGCCCAGGACCATGCGCAGGACGGTGGGCGCGCTGCCGCCAGAGCGGTTCTCCTTCACCTTCTGCCTCCCGGAGCGGCCGTCACAGCGTGCAGTGTGCCATGTCGTCGGCGACACAGACAGGGTGAAGTCAAGCGTTCTGAAATTATCAGAACGCAGGTTGCGAGCTGAGTGTGTCCGAGACCATAGTGACCGAGGGAGCAGCCGCACGCCGCCCGTCGGAACGGACACCCGCGCGAGCAACCGACCGCGGGGAGAACGGAACTGACGTTCCAGTGGATGCGGCGGCCCCGGCCGCACACGACCGCGAGGCGAGACCTGGATGGCCACCGTGACCGATGGACAGTCGAGGAGTTCCAGGACAGCCCACCTCGTCACCGAGGACTGTCCGTTCGGTCGCGCGCCCACGGTCCCCTGCTCGTCCGCCAGGACCACCGGGCCCGCCGTGGACAGGACCCTCCTGCTGTGCTCCACCGTGCCCGCCGAGCCCTCCTGGGCGGCGACCGTACGACGGCTGGTCGCCGAGCGCCTCACGGACCTTCCGCTCTCCGCGGACCAGCGCGACGACGCGGTGCTGGCGACGGACGAACTGTTCGCCAACGCCGTCCAGCACGCGAGCGCCGGCCCGTGCGACACGGTCACGGTCACCGTCGAGTGGAACGCGCGCACACTCCGTGTCACGGTCGCCGACCGCTCGCCCCTGCCTCCCCCGCGCCCGCACCCGGTGGACGTCACCGCGGAGTCCGGGCGCGGCCTGGCCATCGTGGCCGCCCTGGCCGACGACTGGGGCATGGCACCGCCCGAACCGGGCGGCCGGGGCAAGAGAGTCTGGTTCACGTTACGACGCCGGAGCACAGCACGATGAAGGGCACCCCGCACCACCACGTCGGCGAACCGACGAGCCCCTCCGCGCCGTCCCCGTCGGACCGGGGGACCGAGACCCTCGTGGACGAGCCGGTCACCACGCCGCTGTCGCCGCAGCTCGCCTCGGCCATCGCGACCGAACTGCTGCGCCGGGCCGAGGAGGACCGGGAACTGATGCGCGAGGCCGCCACCGCGCCGTCCGCGGAGCGCAGACGACGGGTCGCCCGGTGCCACCGGGACAACGCCGAGGCGCTCGCCGCGGTCGTGCGCCGGTACGGCTGGCCGACGGCCGACCTGGTCGGTGAGCCGGCCTCGACGGCGGCGCTGATGATCCTGCTGCACGCCCCCGATCTGGACTTCCGGCTGCGGTGCCGGGACCTGATCGCACAGGCCACGGCGGACGGCCGCTGCCCCGCGGTGCACTTCGCCTACATCGCCGACCACTGCGCCGTGGAACAGGGCGAGCCGCAGTACTACGGGACACGGATCAACCCCGCGACCCTCCGCCCGTACCCCGTGCGCCGGCCGCAGACCCTCGACGAGCGGCGCCAGGACGTCGGCCTCGGCCCGCTGGAGGAGCAGATGCGGGCACTGCGCCTGCACGGCTGACCCCGCCGCCCGCGCCTTCGCACCGGCCGCCTCGGCAGCCGCCAGGTTTCGGGGATCACCGGCACGGTACTCGCGCGTCGTCCCGACCACGCCCGGGAGGAGCCGGGGGAGACCGAGGGGGAACCACGGGGCGGCCGGGGGAGAGCCGAGGAAGAAGGGAGTACGCCGTGACCGGTCACCGCGGTGGGACACCCGGTGGGAACGGCGCGCCCGTTCCCCGGGATCCGCCGGACCAGCAGGTCGGCGCCGGTGAGGACCCCTGGGAGGTCGCCCTGGCCCCGGAGTGGACCGGGTCCGACGCGGCCGGCGAGGCCGCCGACGAGGGGGAGGGCGCCGCCGACGCCGATGTCCCCGACACCGACGAGGCGGGCACCGGACGGCGGAGCGCCTCGCGCGCCGACACCGCGTCGCCCGACCGCGAGCCGTCCGAACAGCCCGTGCCGGACGAGCCCTCCGACTGAGCCGGAGGAGCCCTCCGGCCGGCACGGGCCGGCGGACGGCCGGACGCGGGCCGGGACGCGGCTCAGCCCGCCTTGCGGCCCCGCAGGGGCTCGGTGTCCGCGCCCTCGCCCGTGCGCAGGCCCTCCAGGAACTCCTGCAGAGCCTCGGTCGCCGTGCGCTCCGGTTGCCAGTCCAGTTCCGTGCGGGCCCGGGTGCAGTCCATCAGGGGCAGGCGCAGCACCGCGTCGAAGAGGTGCGGGGACGCGGGGAGCAGATGCAGCCCCCAGGCGGCGGCGATCGCCGAACGCGCGGCGGTGCGCGGCAGCCGCACGGGCCGGGAGCCGAGCATCTCGGCCAGTACGGGGGCGTCCAGCGGCGGCTCGGCGGCGAGGTTGAACGGACCCCGCACCTCGCGGTGCAGTGCCAGCCGGTAGGCGCGGGCGGCGTCGTCGGTGTGCAGGGCCTGCACCCGCAGACCGGGCACGTCCGGCAGGAACGGCAGCAGCTCGGGCCGGACCAGCTGGGCCGGCAGGAACCGGCCGCCGAAGATGCGGCGCTGCTCGTTCGCCGCCTCCCGTTTGAACAGGAAGGCCGGGCGCATACGGACCACCCGCACCTCGGGATGGTCCCGCTCGAAGGTGTCCAGGGCCCGCTCCAGATACGCCTTCTCCCGGCAGTACGCGGCGTCCGGCCAGCCGTGGGTCGGCCAGGACTCGTCCACCGTGCGGTCCTTCGGCCCCGGCGAGTACGCGCCGACCGAGGAGGCGTGGATCAGGACCGGCACCCGTGCGGCGGACACCGCCTCGAAGACCCGGATGCCGCCGAGCACATTGGTCCGCCAGGTGACCGCCGGATCGTGCGTCGGCTGGAAGGCCCAGGCCAGATGGATCACGGCGTCGGCGCCCGCGAACTCCCCGGCCAGGTTGGACTGTTCGGACGACAGGTCGACTGCCGACCACTCGGTCTTCGGCGGCGACCACTGCGGGATGCGGCGGGCCAGGCCCCGCACCGACCCGATCTCCGGGTCCTCGGAGAGAAGACGGACGACACTCGTGCCGACATTGCCGGTGGCACCCGTGACGACGACCCTGCTGCCCGAAGCGCTGCTCACCTTCGGCTCCTCTCGGGGCGGCTGACAGTGCGGCTCCCGAGTACCCGGTCCCGGCGGATCGACGCAGGGGGGCGGGCGGGGGCGTTGTGCCCGCGCGGAGCCCGGCTCGCTCACGTGCGGCGCCCGGCACGCCGGCACGAGACGCCCGGCACGGCCTCCGGCCGGCAAGCGGTCCGCCGTCGGGTCCGGAGGACGTGGTCGAGCCCGGAAGAGAGGCGTGGGAGGGGACCGCGGGGGACCGCCGGTCCATGTCGTTCGGCCGGTCCGGTGACGTCCATGAGGCTGTCGTGATCACCTCCCCGGCCGATCCGGCGCTCCCCCCCGTGTCACGGGGTGCCCCGGGGCGCGGACGGCGTCATGCCCGGGGAGGAATCAGGAGAGGGATCAGGAGGAGAACAATGGCCGGATCTCATCGGCGGCGACGGCCGGCGGCGCCCCGGGCGGGCCGCCGCACGGGCGTGCACCGGTCTTCGCGGCCCACGGAGGGGAAAGGGCGCGGAGACACCAGGAGGGAGGACGCACGTTCCCGTGCTCACCCGGTCGGGTGAGCACGGGAACGGCGGGAGTCGGCAGGGCGGAAGGCCCCGGAGGCCGCGGGGCGTGGACCGCTCGGCGGTGAGAACCGGCCGTCCCGCGCCCCGCGTCCTACGCTGGATGACATGACTGAGGCTGGCCTCCACATCTCCCGGCCGCGCATCGTGGTGCTCGGTGTGCAGCCGGGCAATCCGCCCTTCCGTGTCGTGGAGATCGACGGGGAGGTGGTCGGTGAGGCGAGGGGCATCACCGACGTACTCGAAGCCGCCGCCGCCTTCGGCATCAGCATCCATGACCTGGACGACCCGGATGTGATCCGCTGGGTCGGCGGCGACAAGTTCACCTGGACCGTGAGGTAGCCCTCCGCGGGCTCAGCCGACCGTCCACTTCTGGTTGGCACCGCCGGTGCAGGTCCAGATCTGCAGCCGGGTGCCGTCGGCCGGGTCGTTGCCGGTGACGTCCAAACACTTGTTCGCCCGCGGGTTGACGATGTCGTGGGCCGAGGAGAGGACCCACTTCTGGTTGGCGCCGCCGGTGCAGTCCCACAGCTGGACGGGGGAGCCGTCCGCGGTGCCGTGGTCCTTGACGTCCAGGCACTTGCCGAGCGCGCGCAGGGTGCCGTCCGGGGCGAACGTCCACTGCTGGGCCGCAGTGCCGTTGCAGTCGTGGAGCTGCACCGGGGTGCCGTTGGCGGGGTTCGCCCCGGCCACGTCCACGCACTTGCCGGCCAGGCCCCGGATCGGACGGCCGGTGGGCGCGTTGCTCGTGGTCACCGAGACCGAGTCGACCACGAGCTGCGCCGGGAAGCGGGTGGCGCCGTCCGGGTCACCCGGCCAGTCGCCGCCCACGGCCAGGTTCAGGATCAGGAAGAACGGCTTGTTGAACACCCACTTCTTCCCGCCCAGGTCGGCGGGTGTGCGGCGCTGGTAGACGACGCCGTCCACCGACCAGGTGATCGAGTCGGGCGCCCAGTCGACGGCGAAGGTGTGGAAGTCGTCCGCGAAGGCCCGGCCGCCCGGCAGGGTGTACGCCGCGCCTATGCCGTTCGCGCCGGAGTAGCCGGGGCCGTGGATGGTGCCGTGGATCGTGGAGGGCTCGTGGCCGACGTTCTCCATCACGTCGATCTCGCCGACGTCCGGCCAGCGGACATCGGGCCCGAAGTCGGCGCCGAGCATCCAGAACGCGGGCCACAGGCCCCGCCCGCGGGGGATCTTCATCCGGGCTTCCACGTGCCCGTACTGCGCGTTGAACCTCCCGGCGGTGTTCAGCCGGGCCGAGGTGTACTGGCAGGTGCCGTACCAGCACTGGTAGTCGGCCGGATTCTCCCGGCGGGCGGTGATGACCAGGTGGCCCTGGCCGTCCAGGGCGGCGTTGCGGGTGCCCGGCGTGTAGTACTGCCGTTCGTGGTTGCTGACGTTGTCACCGGTCTCCAGCTGCCACTTGGTGGAGTCGACGGGCGCGCCGGCGGGTCCGTCGAAGGTGTCGGAGAAGGTCGCGGCGGCCGAGACCTCGGAGGAGTCCGCGCGGGGGGAGTCGGCGTGTGCGGGGGTGGCGACCATGGCGGAGCCGGCCAGGACGGCCGACAGCGCGGCGAGGAGACATCTGCGAAGCAGGCGTGGACGAGCCATGGTTCTCTCTTCCGTGCGGCGGCCCGCGCAGGGCACGCCGACTGGTGTGGGGGTGAAGGAGGAGTCGCCTTGATTGAAGGGATGGAACAAAAGGCCGTCAACACCCTGGTATGGACCAATTCCGGGGATGGCCTGAACACGCCTGCGCGGTGTGCGCGCATGCGAAGCGCGCGCGTGTGCCGGCCCGGGAACGGGTGACCGGCCGGTGTGCCCGCGCCGGCGAGGATTGGGCTCACACCGGGCCGGACGCGGCCTCGGGCTGCCCCAGGGCGGCCTCCAGGGTCGGCTGCGGGGGCAGCAGCCGGGCCAGACCGGTCACCTTGAGGATGCGCAGGGTCAGCGGATGCGTGCACACCAGGCGCAGCTCCCCGCCCTGGCTCAGGACCCGGCTGCGGGCCCGGTACAGCAGGCGTAACCCGGAGCAGTCGAAGAAGTCGACTCCGCTCAGGTCGATCACGACCCGGGCCCCGGGCCGGGTCGTGGCCCGGTCCAGGTACGGGGTGATCTGAGCCGCCGCGGCGATGTCGATCTCGCCGTGGAACTCCAGCACGGTGTGCTCACGCTCCCGGCGGATGCGCAGATGCCGGGTCAGCGGCGCGGGTTGATTCGCCACGACGACTTCGCCTCCAAGCGGCCTCTGCACGGCAAGGTACCCCTGTCGGAGGGAATTCCAGCATGTTCGATTGACATATGTCTCTGAATTGCCGTCAACTGCAGTCCACTTGTGACCAGTTGTGGTCACTCGACCGGCAGGGCCGGCTTGCCCGTGGTGCGATCGGTCTCACCGGGCTCATGCGCCCTGGCGGCCTGTGCCCGCGGGAAGGTGCCGGCGGTCCCGGTGCGCAGCCGTCCCTCCTCGACGAGCCCCGCGATCGTCCTCATGCCGTGACGGCCGGCGTCGCGATGACCCCGGCCTCCCGGTTCCGCTCCTGCGCGGCGGTGACCGGTCCGCCGGCGCCCGCAGCGATGCCGGCGGTGCGGACGACGAGGTGGAGGAAGGGTCTCCTGGAGGTTTTCCGGGCCTGTTCGCTCACCGGGGAAGCCCACTGGGCACCCTTGGCTCCCCGGCCAGGGCCGTCACCGTCTCCCGTGCCGCGGCGAGCGACGCCGCCGCCACGTCCTCCAGTCCGGCCAGACGGGGCTGGAGGCCGACACGGGTGAGTTCGGCGGCGATCAGGTGGAGGTGGTCCGGGGCGACGCCCAGCTGGGTGAAGTAGGCCCTCAGGTACGGCGTCTGGAAGTCGAAGGCGCTCCGCGGGGTGCCGGGGCCGTAGCCCCCGCCGCGGGCCATGACGACGATCACCCGGGTGTCGCGCAGCAGGCTCTCCCCCGTGTCCGGATCGGTGAACGCTCCGGGGAAGGTGACCCGGTCGATCCACGCCTTCAGAGCGGCGGGCACCGAGAAGTTGTACATGGGGACGCCGAGCAGCACCGTGTCGGCGGCCAGCAGTTCGGTGATCAGGGGTAGGGTCAGGTCCCACTCCCGCCGCTCGGCGGCGCTCCTGATCAGCGCGGGCACCCGGGCCGGGGGAACGAACCCCTGGCTCTCCACCCGGCGGCCCAGGGTGGCGTAGGCCGCGGTCAGCGGGGGCACCGGGTCGGCGGACAGGTCCCGGTGGCGGTACGGGGCCGTCGCGTGCCGCTCGCGCCAGACGCGTACGAAACGCTCGGTCAGCCGACGGCTCACCGAGTCGGCGGCGGTGTCGGCACTGGAGTCGATGTGCAGCAGCATCGGAAGGTCACCTCGTTCGGGTCGCGATACGTCGGTGAGATGACGGAGCACGGCGCGGAAAGGTGACCCATGGACGTGGACGACGAGCTGGCACGGCGGTTCGAGGAGCGGCGCGGACTGCTGCGGGCGGTCGCTTACCGGATGCTGGGCTCGCTCGGTGAGGCGGACGACGCCGTGCAGGAGACGTGGCTGCGGCTCAGCCGCACCGGCGCGGACGGCATCGAGAACCTGTCGGGCTGGCTGACGACGGTCGTCTCCCGGGTCTGTCTGGACATGCTGCGCTCCCGTGCGGCACGGCGGGAGGAGCCGTACGGGGACGAACCGCCGGAGGGCGCCGGCGGGCGTGTGCCCGAGGAGGAGGCGGTGCTCGCCGACTCCGTGGGCCTCGCCCTGCTGGTGGTGCTCGACACGCTGAGCCCTCTGGAGCGGGTCGCGTTCGTGCTGCACGATCTGTTCGCGGTGCCCTTCGACCGGATCGCGCACATCGTGGACCGCTCGCAGCCGGCCGCGAAGAAGCTGGCCAGCCGGGCCCGGCGCAAGGTGCGGGGCGCTCCTGTGTCGTCAGGCGCCGAGCTGGAGCGGCACCGTACGGTCGTCGAGGCGTTCCTGTCCGCCGCGCGCGGGGGCGACCTCGGCGCGCTGCTGGACGTGCTGGCTCCGGACGTCGTGCGCCGGGCCGATCCGGCCGCCCTGCCGGCCGGGGCGCCGACCGAGCTGCGCGGGGCCCGGGCGGTGGCGCGGGGCACGATCGCACTGCGGGAGCGCGCCCGGTTCGCCGCGGTGGCCCTGGTCGACGGCCGCGTCGGTGCCGTGGTCGCCCCGCGCGGGCGACTGCTGTCCGCGCTGAGGATCGGCGTCGAGGACGGCCGGATCGCCTCCTACGAGGTGGTCGCCGCCCCGGAACGGCTGCGGCTGCTGCGGCTGGCCGTCCTCGACGCGCCGGAGGCCGGGTTCAGTCCTCCTCCGACACCGTGATGGCGCCCACGGGGCAGGCCCGGGCGGCTTCCTTGACCATCGGGTCGCCGCCGCCGTCCTCCCGGCCGGGCAGCAGGGCGCTGAGGCCTTCGTCGTCCTGGGTGAAGACGCTCGGGGCCGTCAGGGCGCACTGCCCGGCGCCGATGCAGCGGTCCTTGTCGATGTCGATACGCATACGCATGGCAGCAGCC
Organism: Streptomyces thermovulgaris; assembly: GCF_002155915.1. Taxonomy (GTDB): domain Bacteria; phylum Actinomycetota; class Actinomycetes; order Streptomycetales; family Streptomycetaceae; genus Streptomyces; species Streptomyces thermovulgaris. Next base: position 24,575 of record NZ_MUME01000025.1, read on the forward strand.
CCTCACCAGGTCACCGGGAGTTCCAGCATTCCCTGAATGGTGTCGCCGGGCTTGAAGGGAATCTCGTCCGGCTCGGCGGCGAGCCGGAGCCCGGGCAGCCGCTCGAAGAGGGTGCGCAGGGCGATCTCGAGCTCGGCGCGGGCGAGGTTCTGGCCGAGGCACTGGTGGATGCCGAAACCGAAGGCGACATGGTGGCGGGCCGGACGGTGCCAGTCGAGGGTGTCGGGGTCGGGGTAGACGTCCTCGTCCCGGTTGATCACGGAGGTGGAGAAGATCACGCCGTCCCCGGCCCTGATCGTGGTCCCGGCGACCTCGATGTCCTCGGTGGCCTGGCGCAGCAGCCCGTCCGCGATGGACAGCAGCCGCAGCAGCTCCTCGACGGCGGCGGGCAGCAGCGAGGGGTCGGCACGCAGCTCGGCCAGCCGCTCGGGGTGCAGCAGAAGCGTGTAGGTGCCCAGGGAGATCATGTTGGCGGTGGTCTCGTGGCCCGCGATCAGGAGGATCATCGCCAGGGCGGTCAGCTCCTCGCGGTCGAGCTCGCCCTCCTGCAGCCGCTGCTGGATCAGCTCGTCCAGCAGCCCCTCACCGGCCTCCCGCTGCTTGCGGTCGATCAGCGCGTCCAGATACTCCTGGAGCCGGTCCCGGGCGTCCCGGGTGTCCTCGGCCGTCGGACCGCGCAGCAGCCGCCTCGACTGCTCCTCGAAGAACTCGTGGTCGTCGTAGGGCACGCCGAGCAGCGCGCAGATCACCATGGAGGGCACCGGCAGCGCGAAGGAGCGCACCAATTCGGCCGGCGGCCCATGGGCGATCATCTCGTCCAGCAGACGGTCGACGATCTCCTGGATCCAGGGCCTGAGCTCGGTGGCGCGCTTGAGGGTGAAGCTCGGGATCATCATGCGCCGCTGGGCGCGGTGCCGGGGGCCGTCGACGCCCAGGAGCACGGGCCTGCGGTCGCGGAGCGCGGCTATGCGGGGCGTGGTGACCGGAAAGCCCGGGCGGGTGCGGTCCGTGGACAGCCGGGGGTCGGCCAGCAGGTCGCGGGCGAGGTCGCGGCCGGTCACGATCCAGGCCGGACGGCCGTCGTAGAGCCGGACACGGGTCAGCGGCCGGGCGGCGCGCAGCGTGTCGTAGGCGGCGGGCGGGTGGTAGGGACAGCTCCGGTTCTGGGGGAAGGAGACGAGCGGGGGAGGTTCGGTCGATTGCGTCATGAAGGACCTCGCAGACGAAGGGTGCGCCGTGGCGCGTCCATTGGATGCCCCAGGCATCCAATGGTGCGACGGAACGCCCGGCCGGACGGGCGATCCGGGAAAACTGGCCAGAAATCACCCAATTCGTATGGTAAATCGATTGCCGCCGGAGCCGCATGACAAGCAGGATCCGGCCATGTTCACGACCGACGCGTCCTTGCCGCTGCCGCCCGCCGCCGACCTCGCACCGCGGGCCCGGCAGCCCGGCCGTCCCCGAAGGACCGGTCCCGTGCTGCCATGACCTCGGCGCTCGTCGCCGGGCTGCTCGCGGGCTGCGGCATCGCCGTGCCCGTGGGTGCCGTCGGGATCCGTCTCGTCATCCTTGCCTCGCGCACGTCCCTGCGGACCGGCCTCTGCGCCGCGCTCGGCGCCGCCACCGCCGACGGCCTCTGCGCCCTGCCGGCCGCCGGGGCGGCTGATGACGGCGCTCGTGTCCAGCTGCGTGATCACCGTGCCGGCGGTACGGATGCCGGTGTCGCCGGGATGAGCGGATGCACCCGGAAGAGCGGATGCCTCCAAAGGCGGTGTCCGGCACGGTGGGAGCGGGGGGGAAACGGGATGAAGGGGAGCGGCGCGGATGTTGAATGACGTCGCACGATCAGTCACAGGATGCGACGAAGGAGGGGCCGCATGCCTCTTGAGGGAGAGTACGAACCCAGCCCGACCCAGTGGGTGCGGGAGCAGGTGGAGCTGTACGAGAGCTCCGGCGGCACCAAGGGGACCACGCTGATGGACACGGGGATGCCCGTCGTCGTGCTGACCAGCCTGGGCGCACGCAGCGGCAAGATCCGCAAGACACCGCTGATGCGCGTGGAGCACGACGGACGCTATGCCGTGGTGGCCTCCCAGGGAGGTGCGCCCAGGCATCCGTCCTGGTACTTCAACCTCAAGGCCAATCCCCGGGTCGAACTGCAGGACGGCCCGGTCAAGCAGGACATGATGGCCCGTGAGGTCACCGGCGCGGAGAAGGCCGAGTGGTGGGAGCGGGCCGTCGCCGCGTTCCCTCCGTACGCCGAGTACCAGCAGAAGACCTCGCGGGAGATCCCGGTCTTCGTGCTGGAGCCGATCGGCTGACCCACCGGGCGGCGCACCGGCCGGGACATCGGCCGGGACGACCGGGACATCGGCCGGGACATCGGCCGGGACGAGAGGAATCCGGGGCCGGGGTGCATGAGCCGCTCCGGCCCGGGCACCCGTGCCCCGGGCTCCGTCGCGCTCCCCCCGTCGCGGCGGGGCTCCTTCACGCCCGGCCCGGGTCCTTCCGCGTATGGCGCGGGGCCCTCCCCGCCCGGCCCGGGGCCCTTCCTCACCAGGCCCGGATGTGGTTGCGTGACGGTTCCGCGTCCCGTCCGCCGGGTGCCTCCCGGAGCCTTCGCCCGTGTGCGCCGGCCGGCACGGGACGCACCGTGCCGACGACGGATTTCGGGGAACGCGTTCACCAGGGCGTCCCCTGGACAGGGAGGACAACATGAGCGCTGGGGGCGAGGGCAACGCCGCCTACGGCCGCAAGCCCTTCAAACGGTCCAGGAGCCACTTCACGGACCGGATCACCGCCGACGGGCGGGACGGCTGGCCGGTGGAACCCGGACGCTACCGGCTGGTGGTCAGCCGTGCCTGCCCCTGGGCGAGCAGAGCACTGGTGTCGCGGCGGCTGCTGGGGCTGGAGAACGCCCTGTCGCTGGCCGTCGTCGACCCGATCCAGGACGACCGCAGCTGGCGTTTCACACTCGACCCCGACGGCCGTGACCCCGTGCTCGGCATCCGCTTCCTGAGCGAGGCCTACGACCGGCGGGAGACGGGTTACCCCGGCGGGGTCAGTGTGCCCGCGATCGTCGACGTGCCCAGCGGCGCACTGGTCACCAACGACTTCCAGCAGATCACGCTCGATTTCGCCACCGAGTGGACGGCCCTGCACCGCCCGGGAGCGCCGGACCTGTATCCGCAGGCGCTGCGCGACGAGATCGACACGGTGATGGAGGAGGTGTACGAGGACGTCAACAACGGGGTGTACCGGGCGGGCTTCGCCACGACCCAGGAGGAGTACGAGGCCGCGTGCGCGGGCGTGTTCCGGCGGCTGGAGCTGCTGGCGGACCGCCTGGCCGGGCAGCGCTACCTCGTCGGCGACACGATCACCGAGGCGGACATCCGGCTGTTCACCACACTGGTCCGTTTCGACGCCGTCTACCACGGTCACTTCAAGTGCAACCGCTGGAAGCTGACCGAGAACCCCGTGCTGTGGGCGTACGCCCGCGACCTGTACCAGACGCCCGGCTTCGGCGACACGGTCGACTTCGACCACATCAAGCGGCACTACTACCAGGTGCACACGGGCATCAACCCCACCGGCATCGTGCCCCTCGGGCCCGACCTGTCCGGCTGGCTGACCCCGCATCACCGCGAGGAACTCGGCGGGCGTCCCTTCGGCGACGGCACACCGCCGGGACCCGTGCCGCCCGGCGAGGAGATCCCCGCGCGGGGCAGGCCCTGAGGCACCCCACGTCCTCCCACCGGCAAAGGAGACACAGGTGGCCAAGAAGAAGCACAAGCTCCCGCTCGTCTACCAGCCGCTCGGCTTCGCGCTGAGCTGGGCCGGCGGCGCGCTGGCCGGGATGGCCTTCCGTGCGACCTGGAGGGCCCTCCGGCACGAGGACGACGCCCCCGACGCGCTCGACGCGGACCGCCGCTGGGGGGAGATCCTGCTCGCGGCGGCCGTCCAGGGCGCGATCTTCGCCGTGGTGCGCAGCGCCGTGGACCGTGCGGGGGCCACGGCGGTCAAACGCTCGACGGGGGTCTGGCCGGCGAAGCCGAAGAAGGGCCGTGCCTGAGCCTCTCGCCGCGACCCGGCCGGTGCGGGCGAGAGGAGCGTGGAGCGAAAGGACCGTGGAGCGAGGGGCCCGCGGGCCGAGGTGACCACGGGCCGGAGGATCCGCGGACCGAGGGGGCCGCGGGCCGAGGGCGTCCGTCCGCGCTGTGCGGGGCGCGGGGCGCGGTCGGTTCCGCGGCCCGGCACTCCGGTCTTCCCGAATATCCCCGCCCAGCGGTTTCAGTGGATTTTCCACGAGAAAATCAGGGCGTTTGCACCCGGAAGGACCGGAAGGAGTCGAACCCCCAGGACCCTGCCGCGGAGCGCCGCGGTTCTCAGCGCACCGGACCGCCGGGGCCGCCGCGCCGCCGGTCGCCGCGCCCGTCGCACCCGCCCTCGGGTTCCCCGGTCCCGGCGGTCCGGTGCGCTGA
>NZ_MUME01000250.1 GCF_002155915.1 Streptomyces thermovulgaris
AATTATCAGACAGGCCCTAGGACCGGCCGGCCCGGGGGATCCCGCCTCCTGCCGGGCGGGGGCCGTCCGGTCCCCGGCCACCGGTCTCCGGCCGCCGTCCGGTTCCTAGTCCCCGGCTGCCGCCCGGTGTCCCTCTTCCGGCCGCGCCCTCGTCCCTCTTTCGGGTCCTTTTGAGCGCCTCTTTTTTCCTGCTCCTTCTCGGGCGCCTCCGGCTTCCAGGCGCCTTCGGCCGTCTTCGGCCGTCCCTGCCCGTCGCCGGACGCCTCCGCCCGTCCTTCGGGCCTCCCCGCTCGTCCCCGTGCGCCCTCCGCCTGCCTTCGGCGGTTCCCCGCCCGTCACCGGCCGGGGTCCCGGCCGGCCTCGCCGGGGTTCTCCCGGAAGGGCTCCAGGAACTCCAGCCGGCTGCCCACCGGGTCCCCGGAGAAGAAGCGCCGCCGGCCCGGCAGGCCGTCGTCCCGGGCGACGGGCGCTCCATGGGCCTCGAGCCGGGCGGTGTACGCGGCGACGCCGGTGGCCTTCAGGCCGGGGCGGGCCCTCCTCACGAGGCGGAAGTCCTGCTCGATGCCCGGGCAAAGCCGGACGGTCCCGGCCCGGAACCAGCAGCCGCCGCGTGCGGCCGGGGCCGGCGGCTCGGGGATCTCGGTCGTGCCCCCTTACTTCCCGGCGGTCTTCTTGACGGCCACGGCGAAGATCCGCCGGAACGGGAACGGGGTGCCGTGCGGGCCGGCCGGGTAGGCCTCGCGCAGGGCGGTGCGGTACTCGTCCAGGAATTCCTCGAGGGCTGCCGGGTCGTCGCCGAGGGCGGTGAGGACGGGCCGCAGCCCGGTGCCCTTCAGCCAGTCCAGGACCGGGTCCTCGCCGGTCAGCAGGTGGAGGTAGGTCGTCTCCCAGACGTCCGCCGTGCAGCCGAGGCCGGTCAGCCGTTCCAGGTACGCCTCGGGGGCGAGCACCGCGTCCTCGTGGCGGAGGGTGTCCGCGAGGCGGTCGCGCCAGCGGGCGGAGCCCGCGAGGTCGCGCATCAGCCGGTGGCTGGGGGCGGAGAAGTTGCCGGGCACCTGGAAGGCGAAGGTGCCGCCGGGGCGGAGGGCGGCGATCCAGTCGGCGAACCGGTCGGCGTGGCCGGGCACCCATTGCAGGGTGGCGTTGCTGACGATCAGGTCGTACGGCTCGTCGGGGGTCCAGGTGCGCACATCGGCGTGGGCGAAGTCGAGGCGTCCCCCGCCGGGGGTGGGGCCCTGGTGGTCGGTCACGGCCTTGTCGAGCATCTCGGGCGAGTTGTCGTAGCCGGTGATGTGTGCGGTGGGCCAGCGGTCGGCGAGCAGGGCGGTGACGTTGCCGGGGCCGCAGCCGAGGTCGGCGATGCGGGGCGGGCGGGGGCCTTCGGGCAGGTCGGGGATGCGGGCGAGCAGGTCGGTGAAGGGACGGGTGCGGTGGTCGGCGTGGCGCAGGTACTGGGCGGGGTCCCACACGGGTACGGGAGCGGGCATGTCGGCCTCCTCGGCTCTCGCTCCAACCTATATCTTGATGTCGAGAGAATGAATATCAAGAGACTTCACGTCGACACAACCACTACACTGACCGCTATGGAGGACGAGGTCGATCGGCTGGTCGCAGCGTGGCGCCGGGAGCGTCCGGACCTCGATGTGGGGCCGCTTGAAGTACTCAGCCGGGTGAGCAGACTGGCCCGGCACCTGGATCGTGCGCGGCGGCAGGCTTTCTCCGAGCACAGCCTGGAACCCTGGGAGTTCGACGTCCTGACGGCGCTCAGGCGCGCGGGAGCGCCGTACCAGCTCTCCCCCGGACAGCTGCTGACCCAGACCCTGGTCACCTCGGGCACCATGACCAACCGGATCGACCGGCTGGCGAAGAAGGGCCTGGTGGAGCGCCTTCCCGACCCCAACGACCGGCGTGGTGTCCTGGTCCGTCTGACGGAGGAGGGCCGGGACCGCGCGGACAGCTCCCTGGCGGAGCTGCTGGAGCAGGAGCGGGCGATCCTCGCGGAGCTGTCGCCCGCCCAGCAGGCCGAGCTGGCGAATCTGCTACGCCAGCTGACCGCCCCGTTCGACAACGTCTCCGGTTAGCTCGACGGGCCCCACTCCCGCGCGGCGGGCGAGGGCGACGGCGGCGAGGGTGGAGTGGACGCCGAGCTTGCCCAGGACGTTCTGCATATGGGTGCGCACGGTGTGCGGGGACAGGTACAGCCGTTCGGCGACGGCCTTGCGTCCGAGCCCGGCGACCATGCAGCGCAGCACCTCCCGCTCACGCGGGGTCAGCGACTCCACCAGGCGCTCGCTCTCGGTGCGGTGCCTGCGGGCGGCGGTCAGCTCCCGCAGGACGCCGGTGAGCAGGGCCGGTGGCAGATGGGTCTCGTCGCGCAGGACACCGCGGATGACGGTGAGCAGCCGGGACAGCGAGCAGTCCTTGGCGACCCAGCCGCAGGCCCCGGCCTGCAGGGCGAGTGCGGCGCGCTGCGGGTCGTCCTTCTCGGCCAGGACGACGGAGCGCACCGAGGGCTGGGCGTTGCGCACCCCGGAGACCAGGGAGATGCCGTCCACCAGCCCGTCCTCCTCGCCCTCCCGCACGGGGACGGCGGGGCGGGCCCCGGGGGCGCTTCTGCCGAGGTCGGCGTCGACGAGCATGACGTCGAAGCGGCGGCCCTCGGCTGCGGCCCGCTCCAGGCAGCGCAGCGCGGCCGGCCCGGACCCGGCGGCGGACACGTCGACGTCGGGCTCGGCGGCCAGGGCGGCGGCGAGCGACTCGGCGAAGATGCGATGGTCGTCGACGACCAGGACTCGGACACGGACCACGGAAAACCCCCTTCCCCAGGCTCCTGGCAGAGCAGGGGCTTCTCAACGTCGAAACGCGCCAAAGAATGCGCCGGAGAACGCCGACCGGCTCGTCCCCCGACGCTTCTCACCCCCCTGACCGGTACCGGCCCCCACCGGTACCGCTCTCAGAGTACGGGCGGTGAACGCCAGGGGAAGGCAATTCTCGGAACTGACCGTCCGACGCGTCTAGGGTGTGCCGCATGTTTCGTATCGAGGCAGAAGTCGACAAGGAGCGCCGTGATCTGCTCCATTCCCGCCTCCGCGACACAAACACGGCGGCCTCGCCGGTCATCGCCGCCCTGCGCGGAACTCCCGCCGCACACGAAACACCCCTGCACCTGTGGGCCCTGCACGACTCGGGCGCCCTGGCCGGCGGCCTGGTGGGCCACACCTGGGCGAGGTGGCTGCATGTGACCCATCTGTGGGTCGACGCCCCGCACCGCGGGGCGGGCCTGGGTTCCCGCCTTCTCCGGCAGGCCGAACGCATCGCCCGCGACCAGCGCGACTGCACGGCCGCCCGCCTGGAGACCTGGGACTTCCAGGCCCCGGGCTTCTACCGCCGGCACGGCTACGAGGTGGTGTGCGCGATCCCGGACTACCCGCCGGGGATCACGGAGTACACCCTGACGAAGCGCCTGGTCTGACGCCTGGGCCTCTGACTTCTGGGTCCGGCGTCCGAGGCCGGCTGCCCGAGCCGACGGCGGCCCTCAGAGCGCGTCGAGCGCCTCCGTGGTGATGCCGATGTCGTACGGCACGTCGAGCTTCAGCCGGTCGCGGTGGATACCGGTCAGGGCGTACGCCTGGGTCAGCGGGTCGAGTTCGCAGGTGCGGACCACGGGGTGGTGATCGGAGCCGCTCATCTCGGCCAGCCAGAAGTGCGGGATGCCCGCGGCGGCGTACTTGTGCGGCCTGGTGTCGTGGTCCCGGGCCCCGGCGTCCGGGGAGACGACCTCGGCGGCCGGCCGGACGTCGGCGACGGCGACGGCGCAATGAGTCTGCTCCCCGCCGGTGACCGCCTCCGCGCGGACCACACAGTTGTCGGGCTCCGGTCCGTTACGACGGTCCAGGACGACCGTCATCTCCCTGACGATCTTCATCGTCCCGGGAACCGTGCGGCGCAGACCGGTCGCCGGAAGGTCGATCACAGTGCTGTGGAGATACCGCTGCGGACCTGCGAAGACCAGGCTCCCGTCGATCAGCTCGGTGTGCGGCGGAAGGCCGGGCAGCGTGCACAGGTCGTCCACGGTGTATCCGTCCCGGGGCGGACGGCAGGACCGGCGACGCCCCCCGCGTCGACGCCATGGTCGTCGTGACGTCACTGATCGCACCGGTCGTCCTGTTCCCCGTCTCCCTCGCCCCGAGAAGGCTGCGTCCCCGTCAGTCGTCCTCGTAGCGGGGCAGCTCTTCGGGAAAGTCACGGGAAGGCTTGCACTTGGCCAGCTTGTAGGCGTGCTCGGCCAACTGGTAGGCGAAGTCGGTCAGATCCTGCCGCAACGACACGCCTGATGCCTTGGCCTGTCCGTAGACCCGGGCCTCTCCGATAACCGCGTACGGCTGGGAAGCATTGTGGGAAGGAACGGCGGGGGGCGCACAGGGTATGTAGACGGACGAAGTCGCACTGGAACCAGTCAGAGCCAGAGCTTCTACATCTCCCACGGAGACGCGGATGATCTTTCTCTGGCTACCGGCCCCCCGATAGTACTTGAGCCATTTATCTCTGGAGGTGGGCTGTGCCCGGGCTTCTCCCGAGAGGGACGAGTCGTTGCTGGTGGTGGCGTAGCACGAGAAAGTGAGGTTATGTCCAGCACCTCGAGTGCTGAAACCACTGTTGGCCGATCGCGCCTGCGGCAGCACTCGTTTTACCATGTCCCGCTCGAGCGTACCTTCGCACATTTTCTCCGGGAGAAGGTATATTCCCTTGACGAGGAAAATCCACCCAGCACCGCAAAAGATTCCGAGCGCCGCCAGAAAGAGCAGAAGGACTTTCACATCTCTTCTGACATCAAACACTTTCCGGTCCTTCTGCACCTTCTCCACTAAGGACGCTCCTTCGTGTTCTCCAGGTGTCCCTTACCGGCCTCCCACCCCTGATTGACAGCGTTGCGGACCAAATAGCTGACACCATCCTTGGGAAGTTCCACATGGTGTCGATCGAGCGCGTCTGCGGTGGACCATTGTGTTTGCCGATTTACGGAGTCCCACATCACATAGAGGTCCTTGGCACTCGCATACAGCCCCTCGTCCTTGGCGCCCTTCATCTGCTGCCCCTCGATCAGGCGGTCAACGGCCGCACCGGCAACGGCTCCGACTCCTCCCCCGACCACGGCCCCCATGAGTTCACCGCCGTACCTTTCAGGTAGCTTGAGGCCGGTGAGGCCGATCGAGATCCAACTCTTGGCGAAGTCTCCCTTTTGCTTCAGGGCGTCGTTGTAGTTCTTCTCTCCTTCGATGAAGGCCTTTGTCTCCCTGTCCGCAACGGAATGACCAACGATCCCCTCGATAACACCTGCATTCTTGGCAATACCCTCAAGGACCTGACTGCGGGGGCCGTCGTACAAGGAAGGGTTGGAAAGATGTGACTCAAGAAGGCTGGCCGTGTAGATTGTTTCTCCGTAGATGATTCCTGCTCTGCCCGAAGGGTCTGCGGCTGTTTCTGCAAGGAACCTCACAACGTTACGGACGGCTTCCTTTTGAAAGGCATCAGGACTTTCACTGTCCGTAAGGTAGATGGCTGCTGATTCAGCGCCAGCCAGCGCCTGGCTGATCTCCGGCATGTAAGCCGCTGCCATGTCCCCGAAACTCTCGCCCAGCCCCTTCTTCACCATGTCCGCGCCGTCTCCCCCTGGCTGTGCCACCGCCTCCATGATGTTCCCCATGATCCGCACCTGGGTCTTGCTGTGCGGCGGGGCCGTGGAGCTGGTGTCGCCGGCGGCGACTCCGGTGACGGCGCTCTCCAGGGCTCGTCCGAGAGCCTCTCCCCGGTCTGTGTATTTGACGGTGCCGAGCATGTGGTTCAGGTCCGATTTGGACTCGAAGGCGTGCACGGCCGCCTCGGGATTGTGGGAGAGCGCCGCGAACAGCCCCTTCAACGGGTCACGGCCGTTGTCGTCGCCGAAGACGAGATCCAGGGCGTCGTACCCCCTGATCCACAGGTCACGGGTACCCGACTTCCCTGCCGCCTTGTCCGCCTTGAACAGCTCCTTCCGGTAGTCGTCGAGGAACTCGGTGTCGAACCGTCCCTGGTGCAGAAGGCTGCTGATCACCTGGGCTCCGAGGGCACCGACGGGAAAGGGTGAGCCCGTGGCACGGAAGTTGGTGTTGCGCTCGGCGATGAGATCCTTCTTCCAGTCCTGCATGGCGCCCGAGTCCGAGAAGGTCGCCGTGGCCAGAGTCAGGCTCAGGTTGGTCTGCAGGTCCTTCATCGTCTCGAGTTCCGAGCCCCTGGCGCCTGCGTGAGCATGGGTCATCTCGGTCCAGAACTGGAGTACCCCCTTGGCCCCCAGACGTGTCGCGAACTGCTCCGCGAACAAGGGGTCGTCGTGGTACTTCCGCATCGTGCGGCTGAAGGCGGCGATGTCGTCGAGGCTCATGTCGGCCGGGTTCTTGGCCATCTTCGCCAGCCTCTCCGCAGCCGCGACGGCCCTGGCCGCCTCGTCCCGGTCCGCGTAGGAGGCATCGGTGAAGCCGTACTTGGCCTGGTCGACGAGAAGCCTCAGAGCCTTCGCGGCACTGTTGTCGCTCTGCGTCGCCTTGGTCAGGATGCTCTGAATCTCGTCGCGGAAGGCGTCCACCACCTTCTGGTCCGTCACACCGGTCTTTCCGCTGGGGTCGGACGCCCAGTCGGGCCGGGTGTTGCCGACCACGGTGAACGTGCCGTCACCGGTGTCGATCACGGTCAGGTTCTGTTCCGCGGCTCGCTTGATCGCGTCGTTCAGCTGAGCGCGGTAGCCGATGAGTTCTTCGCGCGTGTCCTTGAGGATTTTGGTGATGGAGTCGGCCTGGGTGTACGCGTCGGCGAACTCGGCGGCGGTCTTGGTGATGAACTCGCGGCTGACGGTGGCGTTGACTCCCGCCCACTTGGCCCTGTCGGCCTTCGCCTTGAGGTTGTCCTCGGCGTCCTTCTTCAGGTCGGCGAGTTTTTTCGTCATCTGTTCCCAGTCGGTGACCGCCTCACCAAGCTTGGCGAAGTTGCCGTGGCGCAGGGTGTCGAGGTCCATCGGCGTCAGTGGCCCTTCCGGTCGTCGAAACCCTTGTCGAGGGTGGCGATGCTGCTGACCGTGCCGGCGATGTAGGAGTCGTCGGTTGTGTGCCGGTTCTTGGTGTATCTCAGGTGGTTGGAGATATGGGCGCAGGCGTCCAGCAGGGTCTTGCTCTGCTCGCTCCAGCGCCGGGCCACATGCTCCAGCGCGCCTCCCAGGGCGAAGCCCTCGCCCTTGAGTCCGCTCGCGGCCGCCTCGGAGGCCGCACGCGCGTGCCTGCTGTAGCTCGTGAAACGGTCGAACAGCTCATGGGCCGCCTTGCCGACCTCTTCGAGGTCCTTCTGCCCTGCCATGAGGTCTCCCTGGGTGCTGCCACCCGCTTGACCGGCCGGGTACTGGTTGAGCTGCATCCTCGTGGAACGCCGTTCGGCCGCCTGGGCTTTCAGCTGCTCCCACTCATCCCACGCCATATGCCCTCCCCCCGTGTCCGACGGTGTGCCCCTGGTCACGCAGTGCCGCTCCATGAACACTACCGTTGCCCGTCAAAGCCTCTGTGGGACTTGGCCGTTCGGGGCTCGGTGTCCAGTGCGGCCATGACGGTGCCGGCCCTGTGCACGATCGGCGTGCACGGGGCCGGTGCGGGCTGCGGGGGCAGGGGGCGTCAGTCCACTCGGTGTGCGCCCGCCGAGGGAACCGCCTCGAAGACGCGTGGGGGTGTGTGGCCCGCCGTGGTGAAGGCTTTCTCGATCGCCTCGGTCACCGGCTCGACGTCGGTCTCCTCCACGAGTGTGATCGCCGAGCCGCCGAAGCCGCCGCCGGTCATGCGGGCGCCCAGGGCGCCGGCGGCGAGGGCCGTGTCGACGACCAGGTCCAGCTCCGGGCAGGAGACCCGGAAGTCGTCGCGCAGGGAGATGTGCCCCTCGGTCAGGATCGGGCCTATGGAGCGCAGGTCGTCCGACTGCAGGTGGGAGACGACGCGTTCGACGCGGGCGTTCTCCGTGACCACGTGGCGGACCAGGCGGCGGACCTCCTCCTCGTCGCCGAGGCGGTCCAGTGCCGCGTCCAGGCCGTCGGCGGGGATGTCGCGCAGGGCGTCCACGCCCAGCAGGGCCGCGCCCTTCTCGCAGCCCTCGCGGCGCCTGCCGTACTCGCCGTCGCTGTGGGCGTGCCCGACCCGGGTGTCGACGACCAGCAGACGCAGCCCCTCGGCCGCGAGGTCGAAGGGGATCTGACGCTGGGACAGGTCGCGGGTGTCCAGGAACAGGGCGTGGCCCGCCTCGCAGCAGGCCGAGGCGGTCTGGTCCATGATGCCGGTGGGGGCGCCGACGTAGATGTTCTCGGCGCGCTGGCACAGGCGGGCCAGCTGCCAGCCCCTCAGATTCAGGCCGTGCAGGTCGTTGAGGGCCAGGGCCACCACCACCTCCAGCGCCGCGGACGACGAGAGGCCGGCGCCCGTGGGAACCGTCGAGGACAGGTGGATGTCCGCGCCCGTCATCTCGTGGCCCGCCTGGCTCAGGGCCCAGACCACGCCCGCGGGGTAGGCGGTCCAGTTCCGGTCGGACTCGGGGGTCAGGTCGGCGACCCGCAGTTCCACGGGTGCTCCCGGCATGTCCGCCGAGTGCAGGCGCAGAACGCCGTCGGTGCGGCGCGCGACCGCGGCGAGGGTGGTGTGCGGCAGCGCGAAGGGCATCACGAAGCCGTCGTTGTAGTCGGTGTGCTCGCCGATGAGGTTGACGCGGCCCGGCGCCGCCCAGACCCCTTCCGGTGCGGTGCCGTACAGCGCGGTGAAGCCTTCCCGGACCTCAAGTGCCCCCACTTACCTCTCCCTTGCGATGTACTGGGCGAACTCCCAGGCGTCCGCGACGATACCCGCGAGGTCCGTGCGGGTGGGGTTCCAGCCGAGTTTTTCGCGGGCGGCGTCGGCCGAGGCGACCAGGACCGCCGGGTCGCCGGCCCGGCGCGGGGCCACGACCTCGGGGATGGGGTGGCCGGTGACCTGCCGGGCGGTCTCGATGACCTCCCGGACGGAGAAGCCGTTGCCATTGCCGAGGTTGCAGATCAGGTGCTCGCCCGGGGTGGCCGCCCGCAGGGCGAGGAGGTGGGCCTCGGCCAGGTCGGCGACATGGATGTAGTCGCGTACGCAGGTGCCGTCGGGGGTGGGGTAGTCGTCGCCGAAGACGGAGATCGCGTCCCGGCGGCCCTGGGCGACCCGCAGGACCAGGGGGATCAGGTGGGACTCGGGGTCGTGGCGTTCGCCGTACGGTCCGTGGGCGCCGGCCACGTTGAAGTAGCGCAGCGAGACCGCGCCCAGGCCGTGGGCCGCCGCCTCGCTGGTGATCATGTGGTCGACGGCGAGCTTGGAGGCGCCGTAGGGGTTGGTGGGCCGGGTCGGGGCGGTCTCGACGATCGGGATCTGCTCCGGTTCGCCGTAGGTGGCCGCCGTGGAGGAGAAGACCAGCGTGCGCACCTCGGCCTCGCGCATGGCGGCGAGCAGGGCCATCGTGCCGCCGACGTTGTTCTCCCAGTACTTCTCCGGTTTCACCACCGACTCGCCCACCTGGGAGAACGCGGCGAAGTGCAGCACCGCGTCGAACGACGGGTCCATCCATTTGGCGGCGTCGCGGATGTCGCCCTCGATGAAGGAGGCGCCGGCCGGCACGCCCTCGCGGAAGCCCGTGGAGAGGTTGTCGAGCACGACGACCTCGTGGCCGGCCTCCAGCAGATGCTGGGCGACCACGCTGCCGACGTAGCCCGCGCCGCCCGTCACCAGGTATTTCCCGCTCATGAACTCGCTACCTCTCGCAGTCTCTCCGCCGCGCGCTCGGGCGGCACGTCGTTGATGAACACGCTCATGCCGGATTCGGAGCCGGCAAGGAACTTCAGCTTGCCGGAAGTGCGGCGGATGGTGAGAAGCTCGACATGCAGCGCGAAGTCGTCGCGGGTCACTGGGCCGAACTCCGCCAGCGAGCCGAACGGGGCCTGGTGCCAGGCCGCGATGTACGGCGTGGGAAGGCCGTCCCCGGGGCCGCTCCGTCCGTTCCGTCCGTCCTGTCCGGGCCGTCCACTCGGTGAGCTCTGCTCGTTCTGTCCGTTCGGTCCGTTCGGTTCGTCGAAGATGCGGTCGAAGCGCCTCAGCAGTTCCAGGTACACCCGCGGGAACTCCGCGCGTTCCGCCTCGTCGAGCGCGAGCAGGTCGGGGACGCGGCGCCTGGGGTACAGGTGGACCTCGTAGGGCCAGTGCGCCGCGTACGGCACGAAGGCCACCCAGTGCTCGCCCTCGAGGACGACGCGCTCGTCGGCGAGTTCCCGTTCCAGGACGGCGTCGAAGAGGTTCTCGCCGCCGGTGGTCTCCTTGTGCGCCGCCAGTGAGCGCAGCATCAGGGCGGTGCGCGGGGTGGTGAAGGGGTAGGCGTAGATCTGGCCGTGCGGGTGGCCCAGGGTCACACCGATCTCCGGCCCGCGGTTCTCGAAGCAGAACACCTGCTTGACCGACGGCAGATGCGACAGCTCCGCCGTGCGGTCCGTCCAGACGTCCAGGACCAGCCGTGCCTGCTCCTCGCTCAGGTCGGCGAAGGAGGCGTCGTGGTCGGAGGTGAAGCAGACGACCTCGCAGCGGCCCGAGTCGCCGGACAGTGCCGGGAAGCGGTTCTCGAAGACCACCACGTCGTACGAGGAGTCGGGGATCTCGCTCGGTCTTCCGTCCCGGGACGGGCACAGGGGGCACTCGTCGGCGGGCGGGTGGTAGGTGCGGCCCTGGCGGTGGGAGGCGATGACGACCGCGTCGCCGAGCAGGACGTCCCGGCGTATCTCGGAGGTGGTGACCGCGCGTTCCAGCGGGCGCCGGTCGGGTGCGCCGCGCACGGTGTCGTCCCGCAGGTCGTAGTAGATGAGCTCACGACCGTCGGCCAGCCGGGTCGAGGTCTTCTTCACTGTCGGACTCCCTACTGGTCCCGGGCCCGCTCCTGTCAGCCCCCACCACCCATCCAACACAATCAAACATAACACATCATAAACAATCATCCGTGAAGGTCTCGGAGGAAGGGCGGGCCGAAGGAGGGCACGACGGTCCCGGGCACGACGGTCCCGGGCACGGCGGTCCCGGCGCGACGGCCGAAGGGCACCAGGGCCGAGGACAAGGGCGAAGGACAGTCAGGACATCCCGGAGGATGCGGCCGGAGGGCACGAGGTGCGAAGGCGCGGTGGGCGCCGTCACCGGCCGCCCGCCGGGTGAGCGGTGGCAGCGCTCACCGCTCACCCGGCGGCACAAAGGCGCCACCGAGGCGGGCCCTGGTGGCATGAAGGACAACGGGCACGAGGACAGAGGGCCGGCGGGTGCCGTGGGCGTGCGCCGGGCCGGCCGTGGCTACGTCGGGCGGGCCACCTGGTCCAGCAGGCCGGTGCGGGCGGCCAGGGCCGCCGCCTCCAGGCGGGAGCCCACGCCCAGCTTCATCAGGACGCGCTGGACATGGGTGCGGGCCGTGCTGGGGGCGATGCCCATGCCGGCCGCGATCAGCCGGGTGTCCTCGCCCTCGGCGACCCGGACCAGGACCTCCACCTCGCGCGGGGTGAGCAGTTCCAGAAGGCGCCGGCCCTCGTCGTCCGGCTGGGCGGAGGGGTTCAGCAGCTCGTCGAAGGCGCTCTGGAGCAGCTGCGGGGCGATCGCCGCCTCGCCCGCCCTGGCCTTGATGATCGCCCGCTCGACGCCCTCGATGCGCTCGTCGTGGCGTACGTAGCCCGAGGCGCCGGCGGCGAAGGCGGCCGCGATGCCGCGCGGCGACGGGACCGGTCCCAGGACGACCACCGCGACCTGGGGACGCTCCCGTTTGATCTTCACCACCGGGTCGAATGTGCCCGGCTCGGCCGGTGTTCCCGTGCCGAACAGGCACACCTCCGGCGCACGGCTGATCACCACGTCGGCCGCGCCCGCGGTCGGTGCCGCCGCGGCCAGTACACGGTGTCCGCGCAGCTTCAGCGCCGAGGCCAGTGCCTCGGCGAGCAGTCGGTGGTCGTCGACCACCATGAGCCGCACTCCCAATCGAGCCCCCCAATCCCCCCAGCGGACGCTCACAGCCCGACGGGCAGTGGTTCCCCCGGTACACCGCCCTTCATGCCCTCGGAAGCTACACGCTTGTTCGACGTCGCGCTGCCCCTACCGGCGAGAAGTGCCCCTGATCGACGGACTTTTTGGGATTCCTCTCCTTCCAGGGGCCTTCGTGGGGCCTTCGTGCGCCCCTCCGCGCGCCCTCCGCGCGTCCTTCGAGAAGCCGTCGAGGGGCCCTTCAAGGGTCCTTCGGAGGTCGTCCGAGGACCGCTCGAGGGCCCCTCGAGGGTCACGGCTGCGGGATCCCGGCCGAGGTCACGACCGGGAGGTCATTCGCTCGCGCCGAAGGCCAGCACCAGGTACTGCTTGCCGAAGGCCGACCTCATCTTGCTGGCGTGGATCGCCGACATGTAGAGGCGGCCCTGGGAGTAGTGGATCTCGGAGTAGTCCGGGGACATGGTCATCTCCGCGTTCCGCACGTTCCGGCTGGCCGGGTTCTCCAGCAGCTTGGTCACCTTGAAGGTGTTGCCGTCGATGCTCACGACCTGGCCGCCCTTGTTGTAGGGCGGGCGCTTGTAGGCGATGACGTTCCCGCCGTCCATGCGCAGCGGGTAGATCTGGTAGCCGTCGCCCGCGTCCGCGCGCTGGCCGGTCTGCTTGCCGGTGCCGAGGTCGAAGGCGACGATCTCGTTGGTCTTGGTGTACTCCTCGGTGCCGTCGTGCTGCTCGGTGGGCACGTACAGCCGGTCGTTGCCGACCGCGATGCCCGTGCAGTGCTCGATCCTGCTGATGTTGTCGCAGCGGGCGGCGTACTTGTCGCCGGGCGCCGAGATGCGGGTGCGCAGCTTGCCGGTCCGGTTGTCGATGGAGAAGAAGTCCGAGATGCCGCTGCCGTCGCCGGCGCTGCGGTTGACGTCGGCCGCGACGACCAGCGGGTTGGTGGAGACGATCGACGCGTACTCGATGCCCTTGGTCATCTTGTACTCGGAGATCACCTTCCCGGACTTCGGGTCGATGGTCTGGATGTGCAGCTGCCGCTGGTCGTACGGGCCGCACTTGCGCACCGCGACCAGCTTCTCGCCGCCGCCGTAGCCGGCGTCGTAGCAGGTGTCGTCCGGCTTGGGGAGCCACAGGGCCTTGCCGTCGGCGATGCTGAAGGCGGCGCCGCCGCTGGTGCTGCCCACGGCGACCGTGCCGCCGCTGATGGTGATGTTGTCCAGGCTGACGTCCTGGTCACCGGACTTGACCGTCTGCGTCCACAGCTTCTTGCCGGTGTCGAGGTCGATCGCCGCGACCTGGCTGCAGCCGTGGAAGCGCTTGGTCGCGGTCGGCATGGCGGGCTCGTACAGGATCGCCGTTCTGTTGTCCGAGGTGACGTGGCGGGTGGCCTGGCACACCGGACCGGGCAGCTTCAGGGTCCACAGCTTGGTGCCCTTGACGGGGTCGTAGCCGACGATCTCGGCGTTGCCGGTCTTGGCGTACACCTTGTTGGTGAGCCAGGAGCCGGAGGTGGAGACCGTCTCGGTCACCTCCGGCATCGGCACCTGGAACAGGACCTGGGAGGCGGTGTTGGCGGGCACCTTCTCCTTGCCTCCGGAGGAGGCTCCGCCGGTGCCGCCCTTGTCGCTGTCGCTGCTCGCGGTGTTCTGCTTGCCGTCGTCGCCGGACGACTTCGAGTACCAGACCCCGCCGCCGATGATGAGCGCGATCGCGACGACGGCCGAGAGGATGATCGCCAGCTGGGTCCTGCCCTTGCCGCCACCGCCCGGCTGTCCCCCCTGGGGGTGCATCGACACGGTCGGCGGCTGGGCGGGGTAGCCGTAGCCGGGCTGCGGAGTCCCGTACGGGCCCGGCTGCGAGCCGTACGGCTGGGCGTACGGGTTGTTCGGCTGTGGGGAGGTCTGCGGGTAGCCGTAGCCCGGCGCCGGCTGGGGGGCCTGCGGATAGCCGTAGCCGGG
>NZ_MUME01000251.1 GCF_002155915.1 Streptomyces thermovulgaris
TCGACGACGTCGTCGAGCAGCGCCATCAGCGCCGACCAGTTCTGCGAGGAGCCGCCGAGGCCGTGCACGAACAGGGCGGGCGGCAGTCCCTCCCGCGCGGGCGGGCGCGAGCGCACGGTCAAGGTGAGCCCGGGGAGCTCGACCGAGCGGAGGTGCTCTCCCTCTTCGGCCCCGACAGGTGTCACCCTGGGAAGAACATTGGCGGGCGGCGCGGAGGGCAGCTCGGTCGAAGACATGCGGCAATGTTACGAGACGATCACACGGCGACTCTGTGTCCACTGTCACAGATCGTGCGTCCCCCGGACCGCGGATCGCATAGCGTCCATTTCGGGTGTCTCCTACGCTCGTACACGGTGTCCCCTACGCTCGTACACAGGGCACCCGCATTCGGCCCCTGCTTCCGTCAGGGACACCCGCAGGGACATGTCGCACGAAGGGAGCCCAGCATGGCATTCGAGCCCATCGATCCCGAGACGGTCGAGGACGACGACATCCCGGAGATCGACGTCGAGACCCCCAAGCACGACGCCGTCGAGCAGCAGGCGGACATCGCACCGGAGGAGGACGAGCTCCCTCTCGGCGACCCGACCCAGGCCAGCGAGGCGGATCTCATCGAACAGGCGCGGATCGTCTCCCTGGACGAGGACGACTACCGGTGAGGCGCGCGGCGACATGCGAATAGACGTTCGGCGCCTCCAGCGGAACCCCCAGCGGAAGAAGTCGTCGCCGGCCAGGAACGAAGCAGCGCCATGCCCGGAATGATTGTGTTCAAAAACCTCTGCGCCGCTTTCACCACCGTCCAGTCCGTGAAATTCTGCGCTCGCACCGCGCACGGCACGGTTACCGAAAAGTACGATGGCGGCGCGGCGTACACCGCATATGGACGACTTTGGGAGGCGGCGTGACAGCCATCGAGCAGACAGAGGCGGCACGCCCGCGAGGTACGCGCCTGCCGCGCCGCGCCCGGCGGAACCAGCTGCTGGGCGCCGCCCAGGAGGTCTTCGTGGCGCAGGGCTACCACGCCGCCGCCATGGACGACATCGCCGAGCGCGCCGGCGTCAGCAAGCCGGTGCTCTACCAGCACTTCCCGGGCAAGCTCGATCTCTACCTCGCCCTGCTGGACCAGCACTGCGAGGCGCTCATCCAGGCCGTGCGGAACGCGCTGGCGTCGACGACCGACAACAAGCAGCGTGTGCGCGCCACGATGGACGCCTACTTCGCGTACGTCGAGGACGACGGCGGTGCCTTCCGGCTGGTCTTCGAGTCGGACCTGACGAACGAGCCGGCGGTGCGCGAGCGCGTCGACAAGGTCACCAACGAGTGCGCCGAGGCGATCTGCGACGTGATCGAGGAGGACACCGGTCTCTCGCGCGCGGAGTCCATGCTGCTCGCCTCCGGTCTCGGCGGCCTGGCGCAGGTGGTGGCCCGCTCCTGGCTGCACAGCGACCGCAAGGTCCCGCGCGAGCAGGCGGTCCAGCTGCTGACCTCCC
This sequence comes from Streptomyces thermovulgaris, assembly GCF_002155915.1. Classification (GTDB taxonomy): domain Bacteria; phylum Actinomycetota; class Actinomycetes; order Streptomycetales; family Streptomycetaceae; genus Streptomyces; species Streptomyces thermovulgaris. Next base: position 1,491 of record NZ_MUME01000251.1, read on the forward strand.
TGGCCTGGCGCGGCATCGCCGGCTTCCCGCTGCACGGGAGCGAGCAGCGGGACCGCTGAGCCGTGAGCTGTTCGCTCACGGCGAGCCCCGGCGCGCCGTGTTCATCCCCTCACCGGGCTAATGTGTGCAGGTGTGGCGCGGAAGGTCGCGCACTTCACCGATCGTTCGGAGGGACATAGCCGTGGAGGTCAAGATCGGCGTGCAGCACGCGCCCCGCGAGATCGTTCTGGAGAGCAACCAGAGCTCCGAGGAGATCGAGCGGACGGTGGCCGAGGCGCTGTCCGGGAAGTCGCAGCTGCTGACCCTCGTGGACGAGCACGGCCGCAAGGTGCTGGTTCCGGCCGACCGTCTCGCGTACGTCGAGGTCGGTGAGCCGGCCCCGCGCAGGGTGGGCTTCGGCGCGCTGTGAGCGTGCGCCGCGGCGACGGCCGGCGCAGCGGCAGCCGTCGGCGGCCTTCCGGGACACCTGCGGGCGTCTGCGGACGAGGACGGCGAGAACGGCGGAAACGAACAAACGAACAGAGGAACAACGACGGCAGGGGCGCGGCGGTGCGGGACCGCCCGCGCCCCTGCCGTCTTTTCTGCTTTTCCGCGCGGGTTTTCTCCACAGGTCTCCACAGGTGGCGCACATTCCCCGCCCGAAGAGGGTTGCCCTCCGCAGGTCAGGGGTATGACGGGCTACGACCGTCAGCACCGGCCGACCATTACGACCGTCAGCACCGGCCGACCATGTGGGAGGGAACCGTCGCATGCTCTGGGAAACGCTCGGCTCCGCGCTGATCGGCCTGCTGCTCGGCTGGACCGCGTTCCACCGTCTCGCCCACCGTCTGCCCTCCCGCCTGCTGGTGCAGTCGACCGGTGTCGCCGGCGCCCTCTTCGGTGCCTTCGTCACCCACAGCGCGCTCGGCTCCGGCGGACCGCTGCCGGCCCTGCTCGGCGCGGCGGTCGTCTCCACCGCCGCGCTGTCGCTGCTGGTGCGTCCCGCGGCAGGACTGGGCCGGCGCTCGGCCCCGGCCTGATCCGGCGCCGGGGCGGCGGTGCGCTCCCCCAAGGGGCCGGGGTCTAGGCCGCCAGGCCCAGAGCGGCCATCCGCTTGGTGTGCGCCTCGGTGATCCGGGAGAACATCTTGCCGACCTCGGCGAGGTCGAAGCCGTCCGCGACACCGCCGACGAGCATCGTGGACAGCGCGTCCCGCTCGGCCACGACCCGCTGGGACTGCGACAGGGCCTCGCCCATCAGACGCCGCGCCCACAGCGCGAGCCGGCCTCCCACACGCGGGTCCCTCTCGATCGCCGCACGCACCTTCTCCACCGCGAACTCGGCGTGCCCGGTGTCGGCGAGGACGGCGAGGACGAGCTCCCGCGTGTCGGAGTCCAGACGGACGGCCACCTCCCGGTAGAAGTCGCTGGCGATCGAGTCGCCGACGTAGGCCTTGACGAGCCCTTCCAGCCAGTCCGAGGGCGCCGTCTGCTTGTGGAAGCCCTCCAGGGCGGCGACGAACGGCTCCATCGCGGCGGTCGGGTCCTCGCCGATCTCCGTGAGCCGGTCGCGCAGCCGCTCGAAGTGGTGGAATTCGGCCGACGCCATCTTCGCCAGCTCGGCCTTGTCCGCGAGGGTGGGTGCCAGCTTGGCGTCCTCCGCGAGCCGCTCGAACGCCGCGAGCTCCCCGTACGCGAGCGCGCCGAGCAGGTCCACGACCGCGGCGCGGTACTGCGGGTCGGCGGCGGCCGTCGCCCAGTCCTGGGCGGCGATCCCGGTGCGCCCGGCCGCTGCGTCGGAGGTGTCGGAGGTGTTGTCAGACTTGTCAGAGCTCGTCATGAAGCGCACAATAGCCCGCTCTCCGTGCGGGAGCAGGACCCGGCCGACCAGTGTGACGACGACTACGTGACCGAATCAGCCATCGCATGTGCGCGTTTCCGGGGTATGGTGGTATTGCGCCTGCTGAGTACGCCGACGTGAGAATGGTGTACGTCGACAGGCCGCATGTACGAGGATGCCCGGTCGGTGGCCCGATCGGCTCCGACCCGACAGCCCTCCCTGACCGTACGGCTTTGTGCGTACGACGGTCGGAGGGAACCTCCAAGCGGTACGAGCGCTGGAGCGTCGGCTGTGGTCCCGTGCCACACCGTCCGCCCCGTGAGGGTGGCCGACGTCCCCGGCACGGTCAGGTGACACGACCCCCGCGCTCGCCTCGCGCCGCACACACGGAAGAGGCAGCACCCTGACTACGACGTTCCGAGAACTCGGGATCCTTCCCGAAACCGCCGAGGCCCTGGAAGCCGTCGGCATCACCACACCCTTCCCCATTCAGGAGATGACGCTGCCCGTGGCCCTGACGGGCACGGACGTCATCGGCCAGGCCAAGACCGGCACCGGCAAGACGCTCGGCTTCGGCATCCCGCTCCTCGAGCGCGTGACCGTCCCCGCCGACGTCGAGGCCGGGCGTGCCGCCCCCGAGGCCCTCACCGATGCTCCGCAGGCGCTCGTCGTCGTCCCCACGCGCGAGCTGTGCATCCAGGTCGCCAACGACCTGCTGACCGCCGGCAAGGTGCGCAATGTGCGGGTCGTCTCGATCTACGGCGGGCGGGCCTACGAGCCGCAGGTGGAGGCCCTGAAGAAGGGCGTCGACGTGGTCGTCGGCACCCCGGGCCGGCTGCTGGACCTGGCCGGGCAGGGGAAGCTGGTCCTGAAGCATGTGAAGTGCCTGGTGCTCGACGAGGCCGACGAGATGCTCGACCTGGGCTTCCTGCCCGATGTCGAGAAGATCATCGACATGCTGCCGGCCAAGCGGCAGACCATGCTGTTCTCGGCCACCATGCCGGGCGCGGTGATCGGGCTGGCCCGCCGCTACATGTCGCACCCCACGCACATCCGGGCCACCGCGCCGGACGACGAGGGAGCGACGGTCGCGAACATCCGGCAGTTCGTCTACCGCGCGCACTCGCTCGACAAGCCGGAGATGGTGGCCCGCATACTGCAGGCCGAGGGCCGCGGGCTGGCGATGATCTTCTGCCGGACCAAGCGCACGGCGGCCGACATCGCCGAGCAGCTGCAGCGCCGCGGCTTCGCCGCCGGCGCGGTCCACGGCGACCTCGGCCAGGGCGCCCGCGAGCAGGCGCTGCGCGCCTTCCGCAACGGCAAGGTCGACGTCCTGGTCTGCACCGACGTGGCCGCGCGCGGCATCGATGTCGAGGGCGTCACGCACGTCATCAACTACCAGTCGCCCGAGGACGAGAAGACGTATCTGCACCGCATCGGCCGTACGGGGCGTGCGGGTGCGTCGGGCACGGCGATCACGTTCGTCGACTGGGACGACGTCCCGCGCTGGCAGCTGATCAACAAGGCGCTGGGGCTGGACTTCCACGAGCCGGTGGAGACGTACTCCACCTCCCCGCACCTGTTCTCGGACCTGGGCATTCCCGAGGGGACCAAGGGCGTCCTGCCGCGTTCGGAGCGCACCCGTGCCGGGCTGGACGCGGAGGAGCTGGAGGACCTGGGCGAGACCGGTGGCCGGGGCGGTCGCGGACGGGGCCGGGGCGGCCGGGGCGCGGCGCACGGCGCCGACCGTGAGCGCCCGGCGCGCAGGCCGCGTCGCAGGCGCCGGCTGCGCGGCGGTGTGCCGGTGGACTCGGCGCCGGACGCCAAGGACGCCGGCACCGCGGCGGCCGGGCCGGCGGCCGCGGAGGAAGGGACCACCGCCCCCCGGACGCCGCGCCGCAGGCGCCGTACACGGGGTGGGGTGCCGACGCAGCCGGCGACGGCCCCGGAGTCCGCGGAGCCCGTGGAGTCCGCGGAGCCCGTGGAGTCCGCGGAGCCCGTGGAGTCCGCGGAGCCCGTGGAGTCCGCGGAAGCCGCGGTGACCACGGCCGAGGGTCCGGCTGCCGGGACCGCGGAGCCTGCCGCGAAGCCGCGCCGTCGCCGCGTGCGCAGGACGGCCGGGACCGCACGGTCCACGGCTGCCGCGAAGACGCCGGAGCCGGCCGAGGCGACCGCGACGGCGGCGCCGGACACGGCCGGGGCCGCGGCCGACGCCACGGCGACCGAGCCGGAGCCGAAGCCCCGTCGCCGCACCCGCAAGACGGCTGCCGCCGCCGAGGCTGCCGAGGAGGCCGGGGCCAGGCCCCGTCGCCGCACCCGCAAGGCGGCTGCCGGCACCGAGAGCGGCGGCGCCGGGATTCCCGCGCAGGCCGACGGCGAGCCGCAGGCCGGTGAGCCCCGCCGCCGCACCCGCAAGGCCGCCGCGACGAGGACCGCCACCGTGACAAAGTCCGCGGAGGCCTGACGGTCCGGCACCGCACGCCCGGCGAACCGGGCCGACCGGACGGTCCAGTCCCACCCCGGTGGGGCCGGGCCGTCCCCGTACGCCCGGCCGGTTCCCCCGACTGCCGGCTCGGTGCCCCGGGCGGGTCTTCTCCTCGGTAACCTCGGCGCATGAGCAGGCCCCCGACGTTCGTCCCGCCGCCCGGAGCGCGCGCGTACCGACTGCGTACCGCGCGCGGTGAGTTCGCCGTGGTCGACGCTCCCGCCGCCGAGGGCGTCGAGCCGCGGGGCACCGCCCTGCTGCTGCCGGGGTTCACCGGGAGCAAGGAGGACTTCAACCCGCTGCACGAGCCGCTCGCGGCGCGCGGGTACCGGACGGTGGCCGTGGACGGGCGCGGGCAGTTCGAGACGGACGGACCCGCGGACGACGAGTCCGCGTACGCCCAGAGGGAACTCGCCCTGGACGTCCTCGCACAGGCGGAGGCGCTCGGCACCCCCGTGCATCTGCTCGGGCACTCCCTCGGCGGCCAGATCGCCCGTGCGGCCGTGCTGCTCGACCACTCCCCCTTTCTCTCGCTCACCCTGATGTCCTCCGGCCCGGCGCAGATCTCCCCCTCGCAGCAGCAGCGCGTGAAGCTGCTGCGGGACGCGCTCGGTGTGATGACGATGGCCGAGGTGTGGGAGGCCATGCAGGCCGTGGAGACGACCGCGCTGGAGACGCCCGAGGAGACCGACACCGGCGCCGGACCCGGCGCGGGCCCCGACGACCGCGACGACCTGCGCCGCCGCTGGCTGGCCACCAAGCCCGCCCAGCTCCTCGCCACCGGCCGCCAGTTGTGCACCGAGCCGGACCGTGTCGCCGAACTCGCCGCCGTGCCGCTGCCGTTCCATGTGCTGTCGGGTGCGGTGGACGACACCTGGCCGGTGACGCTCCTGGACGAGATGGCCGTACGGCTCGGCGCCCGGCGCACGGTCGTCGAGGGGGCCGAGCACTCCCCCAACTGCGACCGGCCGCTCGCCACGGCCACCGCCCTCGCCGACTTCTGGGACTTCGCCCTCGCGGAGCAGGGCGCCCCCTAGAACTGCGCCTGCAGGTGCTCCCAGAAGCCGTCCCGCAGCGCACGCCGCAGATCCGCCTGGCCGCGCAGGGAGTACTGGAGGAGGCACTCGGCCTCGACCAGCAGGTCCTGGTCCACCGAGCCCGGCAGATAGGGGTGCCCCGGCAGCAGCTCCCCCACGGTGCCGCGGCCGCGCTCCGCGAGCCACCTCGCGGCGATCTGGGCGCCCACGAAGCGCACGTTCTCGCGGGTCGGGCGCATCGTCGCGGTGGCGTCGTACGCGGGCGTGGTGCGCCGGGAGACGTACGGCTTGAAGAAGTCGAGGTCGAGCGTGCGCTGGCTGTCGACCTCCCAGAGCAGCGGTTCGGCCTGGTTGCGTCCCTCGGGGGCCTCGATGCCCCACAGATGGACCCGGGCGCCGTAGCCCTGGGCCGCCTCCACCGCCGACACCAGGTCCTCGTCGCCGCCGAGCAGCGCCGCGTCGCTGATGGCGCGGTGCCGGGCCAGTGACTCCAGGTCCGAGCGGATGAGGGAATCCACGCCCTTCTGCTGGTTGTTGGCGTTGAGGTTGCCCAGGCGGACCTTGACGTCCGGGAGTTCGGCGATCGACTGCTGCTCGGCGGTGTGGATGCGGCGCCTGGCGCCGTCGTACCAGTAGACGCGCAGCAGCCGGCTGTCGGCGAAGACGGTACGGGCCCGGTCGATGAGTGCCTCGATCAGTCCCTCGGCGTCCAGCTCGAAGGCCCGGCGGTCCTCCGTCCCGGCCACCAGCCGTCCCGCCGCAGCATAGAGATACCCGGCATCGACGAAGATCGCGTGCGTCGAGGGCCTCCTCGCCACCTCGGTGAGCACACGCTCCAGCAGCTCGTTCGTGCGGTCGATGCGGGCGGACAGCGCCTCGAGGTCGTCGTTCATCATTTCCATTGTTCCGGCGGTCACGCTACGAACACAACCGGTCCCGTTCGGTCGATCGACGCTCCTGTACGCATCAAGGATCAGCCGGTGATTAGTTAACCTAAAATTTTCTTTAGCATAAGGAATATGTGCGGAGCGTCGTTCGTTGTACTCGTCGGACCAAGGAGCACCCGGCCCGTGCTCCTCCAGCAATTCTCCTCGGGAGGATGACCGGACGAAGGGAGAAGCCCGTGCGCTTCGAGATCATGCGACTCGACGAGGTCGACGGCACCACCGTGGACAGCGTCGTCGTGGACGCCGCCTCCGTCGACAGGATCGTTCAGCAGGCCGCCGCGACCGGCCAGCGACTGTGGATCCGCCCGTCCGAGGAACCGGTTCCGTGACGACGGGCCCGCCGCAGGCACGGGGACCGCGCGAATGGACCGTGCGACGAGGCCGTGCGACGGGAGCCGTGCGCACCGGGCCGTGCGTGCGCGGAGTCTCAGGTGCCCTGGATCACCTGGGTGACGCCGTTGATGATCTGCTGCACGGCGATCGCGGAGAGCATCATGCCCGCCAGCCGTGTCACCAGCACCACCCCGCCGTCCTTGATGATCTTGATGATCAGCAGCGAGTGGCGCATGACCAGCCACAGCACCACATGAATGGCGAGGATGGCCGACCACACCGAGACCTGGGCGGCCACGGTGTCGGCCTTCTCCACGGCGAGGATGACCGACACGATCGCACCGGGTCCGGCCAGCAGCGGCATGCCCAGCGGGACCAGCGCGACATTGACGTCCTTGGTCTGCTGGGGCTCGTCCGACTTGCCGGTGAGCAGGTCGAGGGCGATCAGCAGCAGAAGCAGCCCGCCCGCGATCATCAGCGCCGGGACGGACACATGCAGATAGTCCAGGATCTCGTGGCCGAGCAGACCGAACACGGTGATGACCCCGCCCGCCACGCACACGGCCTGGAAGGCCATCCGCTTCTGCACCTTGCCGGGCCGGCCGGCGGTCAGCGCGAGGAAGATCGGAGTGATCCCGGGGGGATCCATGATGACAAAAAGGGTGAGGAAGAGAGAGCCGAAGAGGGCAGCGTCGAACATCGGTGAACAGGCCTTGCTGAAGACGTGCGAAAGACTCGCGGAGCACCGCGAGGAACGCGAAAAAACGGACTGCGGGACTGCGGGAACCGGAAGCCGGGGGCGGCGCGGTCTCAGGCGCCGCCGGTGCCCGGCACCGGGAACGCCCCGGTCGCCCGTCGTGTGATCTCCCCGTACACCTCGGGGTCCGTCGTGTACGCGCCGAGCGAGACGGTCTTCCGGCTGCCGTGGTAGTCGCTGGAGCCGGTCACGAGCAGCCCCAGCTCCCGGGCCAGGCCGCGCAGCCGGGCGCGGGTGCCGGGGTCGTGGTCCATGTGGTCGACCTCGAGGCCGTCGAGCCCCGCGGCGGCCAGCTCGGCGATCAGGGCCTCCGACACCGTACGGCCCCGTTTGGCGGCGGCCGGATGGGCGAGGACGCAGACCCCGCCGGCGCCCTTGACCAGCCGGATCGCCTCGAAGGGGTCCGTCTCGTGCTTCTCGACCCAGGCCCGGCCGCCGTCGGCCAGCCACTCCTGGGTGAAGGCGTCGCTCACGGTGGGGACGACGCCGAGTTCGACCAGCGCCGAGGCGATGTGCGGCCGTCCGACCGAGCCGTTGCCCGCGATCCGCGCGACCTGCTCCCAGGTGACCGGCACGCCCAGCGCGTTCAGCTTGGCGATCATCGCCTTGGCCCGCGGCACCCGGTCGTCGCGGACCAGTTCCCGCTCGGCGAGCAGCGCGGGCTCCTCGGGGTCGAAGAGGTAGGCCAGCATGTGCATGCTGACGCCGTCGGCACGGCAGGAGAGCTCGGCGCCGGTGACGAGGGTCAGCCCCTCGGGCAGCGCGGCGACCGCCTCGGCATGCCCACGAGTGGTGTCGTGGTCGGTCAGCGCGACGACGTCCAGACCGGCCGCGGCGGCATGGCGCACCAGCTCGGCCGGGGTGTCCGTACCGTCGGACGCGGTGGAGTGGGTGTGCAGATCGATGCGCACGACGCGTACTCCAGGCGGGGACGGGACGGAAGGGGACACCTCAGGATAACGGGAACTCCGCGGTGTCCTGTCACACCCGCACCGCCCCTGCGCCCCCTACGCCCCCGCACTCCGCGTCCGGTGCCCTCGCCGCCGGGCGCCCTACGGCTGCAGCAGCCGCGGCGACAGCGCCCCGCACGGCACCAGTTCCAGCTCGGCGCCCGCCTCCCGCAGATCGGCCAGCACCAGTTCGTCGTACATCAGCAGGCCCGACTGCTCGGGCCACACCACCGCCCACAGCCACAGCCCGCACGCCTCGCCCGCGAAGACGGCGCGGTCGTCCGGGGCGCCGGAGACGTGCCACAGCGGGGCGGCGTGGCCACCGGCCAGGACCTTGGCGTCCGGCGGCTTCTCGACATTCAGATGCGCACCGGGGTCCGGACCGTCGATGCCGGCATAGCGCGCACCGAGGCCGACGCCGAGCTCCTCGGCCACCAGGATGAGTTCTCCCATGCCGCCGAGCGGGCCGGGCCCGGAGCAGGCCACGGCCGTGGCACGGCCGCCGCTGCGGTCGTCCCCGGCATGGGTCACGCCCGTGAACAGCCAGCCGACCGGCAAGGGCCACGGCATCCACACCGGTACCTGCGTGCGGCGCACCACGGCCTCGAGGGCCTCGACGCTGGGTGGTATCACGGGGTGCTGCGGATACACCGGCCCGTGGACATCGCACTGCCAGGAGTCGTTGAAGAGCCCGGGAGCCCTGACCCGGCCACCGCACTTCGGGCAACTGGGTTCGCCCCTCATAGAGCCCCACGGTCCTACCCCGGCCGCGCCACGTCAAGGACGATCACCCGTCCGGCCGGAACACGCCCCGGCAAAAACGGATGCGTGCTTCCTCAACAAGCCGCCCCGGCCCACCATGCGTGAAGAACCACGACAAAGCGTGAAGACTCCTGAAGAGTCGTGGAGAACCGCGAAGGACGGTGAAGGAGCGCGGAAAGGCGTGGAGAGACACGGCAGGGCATGGAGGCGAGGAGAGACACGAAGAGGCAGGCGAGACACGGGGGCACAGGGGGGGCACGGAGGGCCGCGAAGGACTCGGCACGCCCGTCCCGGCACCCTCCCGGAGCCCCTGGGAATCCCCGGCGTCCGACCGGGAACCCCGGCCCCCTCCCGGCCCGGGAACGGCGCCGTGTCGTCCGTCAACTGCCGCCCCGGACAATCCGGTTGGTGAGATCGGTCACTCCAGGGGGACGGACCGGCGGGCGGGGTCCCGCAGATCCGTCCCGTGCGTCAGCCAGCGCTCCCGCAGCGCCTGCGCGCCGTGCACCCGCTTCCAGGCGGCCTCGTTCGGCGTCATCGGCAGCAGCGGCAGGAACCGCACGGGGTCCATCGGCTCGTCGAGTTCCAGGTCCTCCACCAGGCCGCCCGGTTCGGCCACCAGCACCGAGGTGAAGGGCGCGCCGGGCCACAGCGGCTCGCCCACGTCCAGCGAGGCGCCCGGCCGCACCACCACGCCCTCGACCTGCGGAGACGCGGCGAGAACGGCGAGCGGGCGGAGCACCTTGTCGGTGTCGGCGCGGCCGGCCCGCACCGAGAGGACCAGCTCGGCGCGCGGTCCCCTGACCGGGTCGGCGAGCATCGCCGTGGGGTCGGTCATGGGGTGGGCGGACATGCCGAGGGTGGCGTAGCGGACGACGTCCCCCTCGTGGAAGCGCAGCACCTCGATGCGGTCCGTGCCGAGGAAGGTGACCGCGGCGCGCGCGTCCGGCTCGCCCAGCGCGGAACGCAGCCGGGCCTCGACCAGAGGAAGGACATCAGCCATGCGGCGAGCATAGGACTCGTCGGCATGGGCCGAAGCAGCGGCTTGACGCACCGGGCTGCTGATACGCTTGATCGGTCGTCCGGGACCGCATGCAGAAGCATCGCGTTCGAGTCCCGGCACCGAAGGACTCCCTCACGAGGGACCGGCCGGAGGAGGTGGGGCTGTCATGGACCGAAGTCGACCGTGCAGTAGCACCCGCTCTTCCTGGCCACTGATGTAGTTGTCGCGGCTTCGGCCGGCGGCCGCCTCTCGTTCTCGTGCCCTGGTCGCCTCCGTGTCCTGGCGCGTGTTGTCCGGAAGAGCGCTCGTTTCGTCTGCCTGATCCGAACGGCCTGTCCGATTCCGAATCGGCAACGAAGTCCGCGCCACCGCGACGGTGCGGTGCTCCCCGCTTTGTGGACGCGCCAAACATCCTCTCCACAAGGACGTCCTCATTCCGGGCAGTTCCAGCCGTCGTCGGCGGCCCTTCGTTGCTCGCTGCGAAGGAGCCTTTCCATGTCGATGATCCGTGACCTGCGTGCCGTGGTCCGTCCCTCCCGTGCGTCCGTGCGCAAGGACGAGTGCGCGTATCCCGCCCCGCAGGCCCCTGCGGCGCTCTCCGCCGTCGTGGACTGCGCCGTCTACCGCGACGGCGTCCGCGTCCGGACGCCGCACCCGCTCACCCCGCAGGAGGCGATGCGCCTGGTGCGGCGCGACGGCGGCTTCGCCTGGATCGGTCTGCACGAGCCGACCGAGGCCGAATTCGCCGGTATCGCCAGGGAGTTCGGCCTGCACCCGCTGGCCGTGGAGGACGCGGTCACCGCCCACCAGCGGCCCAAGCTGGAACGTTACGACGACACCCTCTTCACCGTCTTCAAGACCATCCACTACCTCGACCACGACAAGCTCACCGCCAACAGCGAGATCCTGGAGACCGGCGAGGTCATGTGCTTCACCGGGCGGGACTTCATCGTCACCGTCCGGCACGGCGGCAAGGGGTCGCTGCGCACGCTGCGGCACCGGCTGCAGGAGGACCCCGAGCTGCTGGCCAAGGGCCCCTCGGCGGTGCTGCACGCCATCGCCGACCATGTCGTCGACGGCTACATCGCGGTCGCGGACGCCCTGCAGGGGGACATCGACGAGGTGGAGACGGAGGTGTTCTCGCCGGGCCGGAGCAGCACCGCGCGCGGCACCGACGCCGGCCGGATCTACCAGCTCAAGCGCGAGGTCCTGGCGTTCAAGCGGGCGGTGTCGCCGCTGCTGCGGCCCATGCAGCTGCTGAGCGAGCGGCCGATGCGGCTGATCGACCCGGACATCCAGAAGTACTTCCGGGACGTGGCCGACCACGTGGCCCGGGTGCAGGAGCAGGTCATCGGCTTCGACGAGCTGCTCAACTCCATCCTCCAGGCCAACCTCGCCCAGGCCTCCGTGGCGCAGAACGAGGACATGCGGAAGATCACGTCCTGGGCCGCGATCATCGCCGTGCCGACGATGGTGTGCGGGGTGTACGGCATGAACTTCGATCACATGCCCGAGCTGAAGTGGAAGTACGGCTATCCGATGGTCCTGATCATCATGGCCGGGATCTGCCTGGGCATCCACCGCACGCTCAAGCGCAACGGCTGGCTGTGAGCGGGCTCGTTACCCTTGCTGCCATGACACCCGCCAGGACGAACGAGCTGCTCGACCGGGCCCTTGTCGAGGAGGCCGCCAAGAAGTCCGGCCTCGTCTGGGTCGGGGCTCCCGGCGCTCCGGCACGCGCCCTGTGGCATGTGTGGCACGAGGGTGCGGTGTGCCTGGTCGGCGACGGACCCGGCGAACAGCCGCTGCCGGGGCTGACCTCCGGGGCAAGGGTCGAGGTGACGGTGCGCAGCAAGGACAAGGGCGGCCGTCTGGTCTCCTGGGCCGCGAAGGTCGTGGAGCTGGCGCCGGACTCGGAGGCGTGGCAGGCGGCGGTGGCCGAGCTGAAGGGCAAGCGGCTCAACGCGCCCGACGGCGAGGCCATGACGCAGCGCTGGGCCCGGGAGTGCCGGGTGCTGCGGCTGGAGCCGACGGGGACGACGCTGCCGCTGCCGGAGGACTCGCTGGCCCGGGCGCCGCTGCCGACACCGGCGACGACCCGGCGGCCGGTCCCGGACGGGCTGCCGCGGCTGCTGTCGAGGAAGCGGCGGGGAAAGTAGCGGTCCGGTGGGACGCGACGGGAGCGCAGGACCGGTGGGAGCGGCGTCAGGACGTCGGCAGCTGCTTGCCGTAGTCGACCGTCTCGCTCTTCTCCGGCTGCTCCAGCGGGAATTCCTTGCCCCAGTCCGAGAAGATCAGGGTTCCCGCGCCTCCCGCACGCACCAGGCGCAGGGGGTAGGGCCTGCCCTCCAGGGAGACGTCCAGGGTGCCGCCGGTGCCCTTGCCGCCGGTGATGCGGATCGTGCGCACGCCGGACTGTTTGTGGTGGCCGTCCTTGGACAGCGTGCCGTGCAGGGTGAGCAGCCCGTCGAGGAGGACGTCCTTGTCCGTGAAACCGCTGAACCGCTTGTACGCGGGGTCGCCCTGCGGCACCTTCACATACTTGCCGTCGAGCTTCTCGGCGGCTCCGCTGGCCCTGCCGTTGTCGTCGACCTGGCCCCAGAACTCGGCGCCCGCCTTCAGATACAGCTGCTCCCCGATCCGCAGCAGCCCGAAGGTCACTCCCCCGGAGGTGACCGAGCCGGTGGCGCCGTCGCTCTTCAGCCGCATGTCGAGCCGGTAGGTACGGCCGCCGCTGACCACGTTCCCGGACAGGTGCACGGCGTCCGCGGACTCGGCCGCCGACCGCGTCCTGGCCTGGATCTGCTGGGCCGACAGCCGGCCCACCCCGTTGGTGCCGGCGTCCGGGTCCTCCTGGGAGCACCCTGTCAGTCCCGTGCCCGCGACGACCACAGCGCACAGCACGCCCGTCAGCGTGGTCCGGCGAGTACGGCCCTGGGGAATCACGGTCACGGACGGCGCTGCCTTTCTGCGGAGGTCCTGATGTCCGCGGGGTTCCTGAAACGGCGTACGGCAGCGTACCGGGGCCGCGCCAGACGGGCGGAACCAGACCGTCCAGCGCGCTCACCAGCGCGTATCCGACCGGGGCAAGCTAGCCTGAAGCCCGTCTGAGCGGGCATTGGGGAGAAGAAAACCCAGCACGTACGCATCACGTACCACAGAGCCACGAGCCCACAAAGCCACGCACAACAGAGCCATGCAAAGGAGGCGCAGCCATGGCAGCGGGCGCCCCCCGGATCTTTCTGTCGCACCTGTCCGGCGCCGCCGTCTTCGATCCGAACGGCGACCAGGTGGGGCGCGTACGGGATCTGGTCGTCATGCTGCGCGTCGGGCGCCGG
>NZ_MUME01000252.1 GCF_002155915.1 Streptomyces thermovulgaris
TGTGATCCCCGTGCCCGGCGCCGCGTTCGCCTCCCACGAGACCTGGGGCCGGGGACGGCTGTGGGGCACGCACCCGCTCAAGGACGGCCGCGTGTACGCCTACGCCGCCGCCACGGCTCCCGCCAGCCGGCACGCCGCCGACGACGAGAAGGCCGAACTCCTGCGCCGCTTCGGCGACTGGCACGACCCGATCCCCGCCGTTCTGGCCGCCGCCCGGCCCGAGGACGTGCTGCGCCACGACGTCCACCACCTCGCCGAGCCGCTGCCCGCGTACCACCGCGGCCGGGTCGCCCTCCTCGGCGACGCCGCGCACGCCATGCCGCCGAACCTCGGCCAGGGCGGCAACCAGGCCCTCGAGGACGCCGTCGTCCTGGCGCACCACGCGGACGACCTCGCCGCCTACACCGCGGCCCGGCTGCCCCGTACGACGGCCGTCGCCCGGCAGGCCGTACGGACCGCGCGGCTCGGCCTGATGCGCAGCCGCGCCGGCATCGCCGTGCGCGACACCGCGATCGCCGCCCTGTCCAGGATCCGCCCGGATCTGCTGCTGCGGGGCTTCGAGGGCATCGCGGACTGGCAACCGCCGTATCCTGCCGTGCGGGCAGGTACAGGCGAGCGGTGAAGGAGCCCAGGTGAGGATCGGCTGCATCGGACTCGGCGACATCGCCCGGAAGGCATACCTGCCGGTGCTCGGCACCCTGCCGGGAGTCGATCTGCACCTGCAGACCCGGACGCCCGAGACGCTCGAACGGGTCGCCGACGGCCTGCGCCTGGCGGCCGACCGGCGGCACACGACCCTGGACTCGCTCCTCGCCCAGGACCTCGACGCCGCCTTCGTGCACGCCCCCACCTCCGCCCACCCCGGGATCGTCGAGCGGCTGCTGGAGGCGGGCGTGCCGACGTACGTCGACAAACCGCTCGCCTACGACCTGGCCGACTCCGCGCGCCTGGTGGCCCTCGCCGAGGAGCGGAACGTTTCGCTGATGGTCGGGTTCAACCGGCGCCACGCGCCCGGGTACGTGCAGTGCGCCGACCACCCGCGCGAGCTGATCCTGATGCAGAAGAACCGCGTCGGGCTGCCCGGGGACCCCCGCACGGTGATCCTCGACGACTTCATCCACGTCGTGGACACGCTGCGGTTCCTGGTGCCCGGCCCGGTCGACGACGTCACCGTGCGCGCACGCGTGCACGACGGTCTGCTGCACCATGTGGTGCTGCAGCTCGCCGGGGACGGCTTCACCGCGCTCGGCGTGATGAACCGGCGCAGCGGCTCGGCGGAGGAGATCCTCGAGGTCGCCGGGCAGGACACCAAGCGGCAGGTGATCAACCTCGCCGAGATCGTCGACCACAAGGGCCAGCCGACCATACGACGGCGCGGCGACTGGGTGCCGGTCGCCCGGCAGCGCGGCATCGAGCAGGCCGTGCTGTTCTTCCTCGACGCGGTACGCGCCGGAAAGGTGCTCAGCGCCCGTGACGCACTGGAGACCCACGACCTGTGCGAGCGGGTGGTGCGGGCGGTTCTGGAGCACTCCGGCGCCGCCTGAGGGCCCGCACCCCCTCCGCCGCACCCAGGGCGGCCAGCACCAGCAGCGCCCCGTGCACCGGCCAGTCGCCGAAGCGGACGTACGGGGTGACGCCCCGCGCGAGGGGCACCTCGTACACCCGCGCGGTGCTCGCGTCCGTGCCGATCCGGTCGCCGACGGGCCGCCCGGTCGGGCCGTACACGGCGGACACCCCGGTCAGC
Source organism: Streptomyces thermovulgaris (assembly GCF_002155915.1). Lineage (GTDB taxonomy): Bacteria > Actinomycetota > Actinomycetes > Streptomycetales > Streptomycetaceae > Streptomyces > Streptomyces thermovulgaris. The sequence continues at coordinate 1,745 of NZ_MUME01000252.1, forward strand.
GTGGCGTGCACCATGGGCCGGCCGGTCTCCGCGGCGCGCAGCGCGGCCAGCGACGCATGCTGCTCAGGAGCCCAGCTCTGCTGGAAGGTCGAGGTCGACGACTGGGCGAGCAGCACCTCGGCGCCGTCCCGCGCGAGATGCCGGCTCATGTCCGGGAACGCCGTCTCGAAGCAGACCATCGGACCGACGCGCAGGCCGCGGCCGACGTCCATCACCACCTGTGCGGTGCCCCGCCTGCGGTCCTCGTCCGCCGCCTTGCCGACCTCGGTCGCCCAGCCGAGCACGGAGCGGGCCGGTATGTACTCCCCGAAGGGGACGAGCCGCATCTTGTCGTAGCGGTCACCGGTCGGGCCGTCCGGGCCGACCAGGACCGAGCTCTTGTGGATGCCGGGCAGGTCGGAGCGCCGGGCGTCCACATTGACCAGGACGCCGGCCCCGGTCGCCCGGGACAGGGCGGCGATCCGCCGCGCCAGGTCCGGCCGCCGGGCCAGGTCGAAGCCGACGCTGCTCTCGCCCCAGACGACCAGGTCGGCGTCCTGTCCCACCAGACGGCGGGTCAGCCGCTCCTCCAGGTCGAAGCGGCGCTGTCCGCTCTCGGGGCCGGTGACCGTGCCGGGCTGGACGACGGCGATACGGGCGTGCCCGGTCACCTCCGGGCGGGGCGCCCCCGCCCACACCGAGGAGGCCGCCGCGGCCGTGGCCACCAGCCCGGCCACCGCGGGCACCCGCGCCGTGCGCACCGCGACGAGCAGGGCGACCGCGACATTGACGGCCACCACCAGGAAGCTCAGCAGCCACACCCCGCCCACCGAGGCCAGCCGCAGCGCCGGGGCCACCTGCCACTGGCTGGAGCCGAGCATCCCCCAGGGACCGCCCAGCCCCTGCCAGGAGCGGACGAGTTCGACCATCAGCCAGCCCGACGGCAGCACGAGCAGGGCTGCCGCGGCCCGCCCCGGCGAGGGCGTCCCCGCCAGGAAGCGCCGCACCAGCCACCCCCAGGGCGCCCACAACAGGCCCAGCAGGGCCGCGAGCACGACGGTGAACACATGCAGGCTGGGCAGCAGCCAGTGGTGCACGGCCAGCACGAACCCCAGCCCGCCGGACCAGCCGTCGTACACCGCCCGCCGTCCGGTCGGGGCGGAACGGGCCAGCAGGATCCACGGGACCAGGGCGACGTAGGCGAACCACCACAAGGACGGGGCGGGGAAGGCGAATGCGGGCAGTGCCCCCGCTGCCGCGGCCAGTGCCGCACGCCGCCACGGGAGGACCGTCCACCGGCCGAACGTCCCCATACGGCGCCCTCCTCCCCGTGGATGGTTCCAGTGTGCGCGCCACGGAGGATCCCGCCCAGAGGGCCTCGGCCGGCCCGGGCCGCACGGCAAGGAACGAACGGCGGGGAATGAAACGGGACGTGCGGGATATCCGGACATCCGGAATGTCCGGTGGTCGGGCGGGGTGCCGTCGGCCGGCGCCGGTGAGCGGCCCGTGCGCCGGGACCGTGGGGCCGGCCCGGCCGGCGGGGCGGAGCGGGCGGCACCGCCGCCCGGTGGGCGGCCCCGTCCGTTCGACGACGAGGCGCTGCGACGAGGTGCCGGGGAGACCGCATGGGGACGTCGTCGTCCGGCACAGCGGAGGGCCGCATGAAACGTCTTGTGACAGTGGTCACCGGCGGCAGCCGGGGGATCGGTGCCGCGATCTGCCGGAGGCTGGCGGCCGAGGGGCACGACGTGGTGGTGGGATACGTCGGCGCCGCCGAGGCCGCCGAGGCCGTGGCCGACGAGGTGCTGGAGGCCGGGGCGCGCGGGATCACCGTGCGGATGGACACCTCGGTGGAGGCGGACGTCGAGCGCCTGTTCGCCACGGCGGAGGACCGGCTCGGACCGGTGACCGGGCTGGTGAACAACGCCGGGGTGAGCGGACCGCCGGGCCGGCTCACCGATGTCGGCACCGCCGATCTGCGGCGGGTCGTGGACGTCAACCTGATGGGCACCCTGCTGTGTTCGCGCCGTGCCGCACAGCTCATGGTGCCCCGGGGAAACGGAGTGATCGTGAACGTGTCCTCCGTGGCCGCCACGCTCGGCAGCCCCGGGGAGTTCGTGCACTACGCCGCGACGAAGGCCGCCGTGGACGCCCTGACGCTGGGCCTGGCCAAGGAGCTCGGCCCGGACGGCATCCGCGTCAACGCGGTCGCGCCCGGCGTGATCGACACCGACATGCACGCGGCGATGGGCGACCCGGGCCGGCCCCGGCGCATCGCCGATGCGGTTCCGCTGGGCCGCCCGGGCCGGCCCGAGGAGGTCGCCGCGGCCGTCGCATGGCTGATGTCGCCGGACGCCTCCTACACGACGGGGACGGTGCTGCGGGTGTCGGGCGGGCGCTGAGCCCGGGCGGTGTCAGGCCGCCTCGACGACCTGGCCGCGCACGGCGGCGGCCCACTCGACCACCAGTAACGCGTACTCCGCGCGCTCCTGGTCCGACAAGGACCCGCCGGAGCGCAACCACAGCGACCGGATCTGCTCGTTCAACTCGGCAGCAGACCGCATGGAACCAGAGGCCACTGAATCGGGGGACATGGCCCCAAGCCTAGGGGTAAGCCCTGACTCTGCGCTACCGGACCGCTACAGCGACCCTCTTGTCCCGGGCCCTCGGCGCTCCCGGCCTCCTCGGTGCTTCCGGTGCCCCCTGCTCTTCCGGCGTCCTCGGCCCTTCCGGCGCCCCCGGCCGGTGCCGCAGGCGGTGGCGCCTGCACCAGGCGAACGCCGTGCCCAGCAGGGCCGGTACGGCGATGCAGGCCAGCGCCACGAGAAAGGCCGGGGAGGTCGGCGCGGAGGCGCGGGCGCCGGCGACGACGTAGGCGGCGGTGTTCGGCAGGGAGCCGAGGGCCGTGGCGAGCAGGAACGCCGGCCAGCGCATACGGGAGACGGCGGCGCAGTAGTTCGACGCCCAGAACGGAACCCCGGGAAAGAGCCGGATCGCCAGCATCGAACGGAAGCCGTGCCGGCTGAGCTGGCCGTCCGCCGCCCTCAGCAGCCGTCCGCGCAGCAGGGGCCGCAGCGCCTCCTGGCCCAGGGCCCGGCCGAGACCGAAGGCGATCCCGGCTCCCAGCACCGTGCCGCCCAGCGCCGCCGCCACCCCCAGCTGGGAGCCGAACAGCGCCCCCGCGGCGAGGTTCAGCAGCGGCCGTGGCACGAACGCCACCGTGCACAGCCCGTACGCCACGGCGAACACCACCACCGCGGCGGCCCCGTCGAGATGCGGCGGCCAGCCGTGCACCAGCAGTCTCTGCGGCTCGAGGAGCAGGACGGACACACCGGCCACGGCGAGCAGGAGGAGCAGCAGGGACAGCCGCGACCAGGGGGACAGCAGCGCTCTGGCGCAGACCGCGGCGGCGGCCCCGAAACGGGGGGAGGCGTGGAGCATCCGGTGACAGTAACCGACGGACCGGCGTGATCGCCGTGTCGTCCGTCTCGTCGGTCCCCCGGCCCGTCCGTCCCCTGTCCCGGACCCGCCCCGCCGCGCAGGCCGGCACGCACGCCGGAAACCCGTTCGACGCGGGCTGACGGGCCGTGAAGGACCGGTGCCGTGTTCCGGTACGCCTTCGTTCTCGCGGCATCCGCGGTCGCGGATGTCCCGGAGGCTGCCGTCCTGATCCTCCTGGCCGCGGTCGACGGCGCCCGAAGCCGACCCTGCCTCTGCCGGTGGAGGGCGTGCTCACCGTCACCGGCCGGGGAATCGCGGTGACGGCCGGCCCCGCGCCCCCTTGCCGCCACCGGGGCGACGGACCGGCACAATGGAGCCGTGACCGAGCCGATACCCGTGATCCGAACCGTCGATCACGGGACCGCCAAGCTGATGCCCGACATCGACCGCGCACGGGCGTGGCTGCTGACCGTGGACGACGCCCCGCAGTCGTACGTCGACCTGGACGCACCCGCCCATCTGGAGTTCGAGTACGCGCGCCGGCTCGGGCACGTCCTGGACACGATCGCGGAGCCGGGCCGTCCGCTGGACGTGCTGCACCTGGGCGGAGGCGCCCTCACCCTGCCGCGCTATGTGGCCGCGACCCGCCCCGGTTCCCGGCAGGACGTCGTCGAGGCCGACCGTGCCCTGCTGGAACTGGTCGTCGACCACCTTCCGCTCCCGCAGGGCTCCGGCATCGCGCTGCACACCGCCGACGCCCGCACCTGGCTGGAGAGCGCCCCGGACGACTCGGCGGACGTCCTGATCGCGGACGTCTTCGGGGGCTCCCGGGTCCCCGCCCACCTCACCTCCCTCGCCTACGCCCGTGAGGCGGAGCGGGTGCTGCGGACCGGCGGCGTCTATCTCGCCAACCTTCCCGACGGCGCGCCCTTCGCCTTTCTGCGCTCCCAACTGGCCACCTTCGCGGCGGTCTTCGAGGAGCTTGTGCTGATCGCCGAGCCGGCGATGCTGCGCGGACGCCGTTTCGGGAACGCGGTGCTGGCAGCCGCGCACCGCCCTTTCGACACCGCGGCCCTGGCCCGGCTGACCGCCTCCGACGTCTTCCCCGCGCGGGTGGAACACGGCGCCGCGCTCGGGGAGTTCATCGGTGCCGCCGAGCCGGTGCGGGACGAGGACGCCGTACCGTCGCCCGAGCCGCCGGACGGCGCGTTCGGCATCGGCTGACCCGTCCTGCCGGCCGGGGCCCGGGACTCTGCCGGGTCAGCCGGTGGGCTCGCCGTGCAGCCGGACCGTGCTGAGGATCCGCATGATGGTCTCGGTGGGAACCTCCTCCTTGACGCCCTTGGCACCGTAGAAGTTCCAGGCGACGAAGTCGCCGGCGGAGTTCTTGAAGCCGAAGGTGAGCGCCTTGCCGTCGCTCGCGCACTTGCCCTTCTGGGGCGTGTTGTTCGACTGCGCCCAGGCGATGCTGCCCTTGATGCCCGACTTGGTCGTGTACGGCTTGGCCTTCTTGTCGAACGTGAGGCTCTTCTTGTCGGGCTGGGTGTAGCCGCCGTAGACCCACCAGGCCACGGTGTTCACCGCCACCTCGTCGGTGTCCTTGGCGCCCTCGGCCCCCTTGGAGCCCACCGCGGCCAGTGCCGTGTCCTCCGAGCGGCCGTCCTTGTCGTCGTCGGAGGTGCACCACTTCGACTTGTACTTGGCCACCCCGGACATGATGGTGAGCGGCTTGCCGTCCTTGTCCTCGAAGCCGATGCTCAGCCCCGGGGACTGGACCTCCCAGTCGGCCGGCACGTCGAAGGCGACACCCCGCTTGGGGTTGATGACGACCTTCCAGCCGGGAATCGTCGGTTCCACCGTCTCCGTGCCGCGGGGGTTGTCGTCCGACACGGAAGGGGAGTCGCTCGGCTCGGCGGAGGCGTCGGCCGAGGCCGACTGGCTCGCCTTGGGGTCGGCCGTGCCGCCGGCCTTGTCGTCCTTGTCCCCGCCGAGGACCAGGAAGCCGGTCACGGCGGCGGTCACCACCACGGCCGTGGCGGAGACGATCGCGACCAGCTTCGTCCGGTTGTCGCCCCCGCCGCTGCCCTGCGGCGGCTGCGCCTTGTCCATGGGCACGGTCGGCGCGCTCCACTGGGGCTGCTGGGCGTACGGGTTGGGCTGCTGGTAGCCGGGCTGCTGATAAGGGTTCGGCTGCTGGTACCCCGGCTGCTGGTACGGATTGTTCTGCGGGTTCTGCTCGCCTCCGGGCGGCTGCTGTCCTGGCCACATGGACAACAACCCTAGGGCAGCCGGAGACACGATTTGGTCACTGCATTTTGTCAGGGACGTACCAGTGTGGGGCGGGCCGCACGCCGGCGCGATGTTCACGTTCGGGGAGACCGCCGGCGGGGCGATCGTGCCGGCCGCGTCCGGGACCGGCTCCCGCGTGCGGTGCCGCTCGCGGTACGGGCCGGCACCGCCCGCAGGAAGCCGGCCACGGGCACCGCCACCGCGACCCCGGACCGTCCGGCCGCCGACGTCGTCGCGGAACCCGACGCGGGGCAGCGGCCGGAGTTCCCGGTCTCCGTCAGATCCGGCGCGCGGACAAAGCCGTCACCCGGGAGATGACGGCGGTCCGGACCCTGCGGCCCAACGGCTGAACGGTCGCGGGCGAGCCGGGACCCGGCGCGAGGCGGCGGCCGGCGGCGTCCGGTGACCGGTGCGCTGTGCGGGTCACCGTGTTCCGGGGCGGGAACGGCTCCGGAGAAACACGGGAACAAGCCGCAGGAAAGGCGCGAAGCCGTCGCGAAGTCGAAGTTCTGGTTCGTCAACCAGCTTTATGTGCGGGGAAGATGCAGGGAAGCCGGTGTTCCCGAGACGGTCATTTCTTGAATGCGAGTGTGCGTACCGCCGGTAACCTCCTTGCATTTCTCGCTCTTCGAGACAGCGGCCTTTGGGGCTGCTTGTTCGTCGTGAGCCACGTGTGCGAGGGTGGCGCCCATTCCGTGCGCCGTCATACGGCTGGAAGGAATGGTGCAGTGCAAACCCCCCACCCCCCACGCTCCGGCACGACGCCGGAGGAGTCCGACCGCAGCCTCGTCGCGCGGCTGCGGAACCCCGACGGCGACCATCGCGCCGTCGAGCTGCTGCTCGCCCGGCACTGGCGGGCGACCTACGACTACGCGGCCATCTGCCTTGCCGCTCAAGGAAGTTCGGCCGCCCTGGTGGCCACCACCGCCTTCCGGCAGGTGCTGCGCCGGCCGGAAGGCGGCGCTCTGCGGCCGCAACTCCTCGTCGCCGCCCGCGAGATCGTCCGGGAGTGGGCCGGCGACGAGACGGCATGCGCCGTACTGCCGGAACTCGGCAGACCCGCGGGCGGCCGCGGGCTGCGCGCGGCGATGTCCACGACGCCCTCGCGGACGTTCTCGAGGAGGAAACTCGCCGACCGGGCTTTCCGGTCCCTTCCCGGGACCTTCCAGTGCCTGCTCTGGCACACCGAGGTCGAGGCCGAACCCATCACCGTGCCGGCCGGTCTGCTGGCCATGGACACCGGCACCGCGGCGGTTGCGCTGCGGCAGGCCCGGGAACAATTCCGGGCGGGCTGCATACGGGCCCACCGGGAACTCGCGCCGACCGGGGAATGCCGTTTCTACAACCGCTTCCTCGACGTCTCCACGCGCCGGGGCGGCACGCTGCTGCCCGACGCACGGCGCCATCTGAGGGCCTGCCCCCACTGCCGGTGCGCCGCCGAGCAGCTCGGCCACTTCGACGGCGGACTCGAGATCCTGCTCACCGAGACGGTGCTCGGCTGGGGCGCCCGCCGCTACCTCGACTCCCGCCCGGCCCGCGTCCCGCGCAGGGCCCAGCGCCGGACGCCGCGCAGAACGCCGTACGAGACACGGCCCGATCCGCTGCGCCGGTACCGCACGGTCCTGGCCGTGAGCGTCGGCCTCACCGCCCTGGCCCTGCTCGTCACCATGCTCGCCGCCAAGGGCTGGGCGGACGACCGTGCCGCCTTCGGTCCCCGCGCCGGCGAGGGGACGCACAGCACGGGCTCCGCCCGCCCGGGCGGCCCCGGGGAGCCCGCGCCGGCCGTGTCCGCCGCCTTTGCGCTCCGGTCCCGGGTGACGGCCCGCCACGGCCGCCCCGCGCACACGGGCGGGACGGCCCACGGCCCGGCGAGGCACGGCGCGCCCGCGCCGTGCCCGCGCGCAGGACGTGCCGGCGTCCCGGACCGCGGCGGAATCCATGTGCCGGGCAGAAGCAGGACGTCCCGGGAACGGGCGTGCCGTGCCGGGGCGCCGCCTTCTCGCGGCCGGGGCACGAGACACGCGGCAGCCGCGACCGCCGCCGGCGGGCAGTCGGCGTCCCGGCCGGGCCGCCGATGCGGAATTCCCTGGTGAGACGCGCTGCCGACACCCTCTCCTGGGGGTGAAGGCGCGCTGTGCGGGTCCTCGTCCGGGCGGACCGGCCCGGTAGTCTTCCCGGGGGCGCGCTTGCCGTGCGCCCCTGGGAACACAGGGACCCGAAACGGGGAGGAACCGGCGGTGCACGTCCAGGAATGGCTCGAAACGGTACCCGCGGCCGCTGTCTACGCGGTGGTGGGCCTGATCATCGGCCTGGAGAGCCTGGGCATCCCGCTGCCCGGCGAGATCGTCCTGGTCTCCGCCGCCCTGCTGTCCTCCCAGCACGAGGGCATCAACCCCGTGATCCTCGGCACCTGCGCCACCGTCGGCGCGGTCGTCGGCGACTCCATCGGCTACGCCATCGGCCGCAGGGGCGGCAGGCCCCTGCTCGCCTGGCTGGGCAGGAAGTTCCCCCGGCACTTCAGCGAGGGGCATGTCGCCGCCGCGGAGCGGTCCTTCGAGAAGTGGGGCATGTGGACGGTGTTCTTCGGCCGCTTCGTCGCCCTGCTGCGCATCTTCGCCGGCCCCCTCGCCGGTGTGCTGCGCATGCCCTACTGGAAGTTCCTCATCGCCAATGTCCTCGGCGGCATCTGCTGGGCGGGCGGCACCACGGCGGTCGTCTACTACGTCGGTGTGGTGGCCGAGTCCTGGCTGAAGAGGTTCTCGTGGGCGGGCCTGGCGGTGGCCGTGCTCGTCGGGCTCGGCTCGATGCTGATGCTCAAGCGCAAGGCGAAGAAGGCACAGGCCGCGCAGCACGGGCGCGAGCGCGAGAGCGAGGCGCTGGAACCCGTTCCCGCCGGGGAGTGAGCGGGGCGCCCCGGCCCGCAACGGGCGCGGGGCGCGCGGGACCGCCTTCGGATGCCCTTCGGGCGCCCGCCGGCCGTGCTTCGGGTGCTTCACAGGTGCTTCGGGCGTCCGGGGACCGTGCGGTCGCGCTCAGTCGTGCACCTCGCGGTGCGCCCGCGCGAGCTGCGCGTACATCGTGCCGTTCAGTGTGATCCCCTGGCGCTCCTCCTCCGTCAGCTCCCGCCGGACCCGGGCGGGCACCCCCGCGACCAGGGACCCCGGCGGCACCCGCATGCCCTGCGGCACCAGCGCCTGTGCGGCCACCAGGGAGCCCGCGCCGATCACCGCGCCGTTCAGCACCGTCGCTCCCATGCCGATCAGGCAGTCGTCCTCGACGGTCGCGCCGTGCACCACCGCGTTGTGCCCGATGGAGACCCGCTCGCCGACACTGACCGGGAAGCCGGGGTCGGCGTGCAGGGTGCAGTTGTCCTGGACGTTGCTGTCCGCGCCGACGGAGATCCGCTCGACGTCGCCGCGCAGCACCGCGCCGTACCAGACGCTCGCGCCCGCGCCCAGGGACACCTCACCGATCACCGTGGCCGTGGGCGCCACGAACGCCTCCTCGTCCACGTGCGGCTCTCGTTCGCCGATGCCGGCGATCAGCGCCTTGTGCGTCATCCTCGTCCTACCTTTCACGGCATGGGTCCGACGGCACCGTACGCCATCGGGTGGGGCGAAGATCACAGCCGCTGCGGGCCCTGGGCACGGCCGGGCCTGAGTACGGTGAGCGGGTGCTCATGCGGAAGAACACGTTCTCGTCCTGGCGGCGACGCCTTGCCCAGCGCGCCGTTCACGCGGGCTGGGCCTGGGTGCAGCGCACGGGTTCCGTCACGGCCGAGCGTCCCGGGCGCTTCCGCTTCGGCGCGATGGGAACAGGTACCAGGCTGGCCTTCCCGCTGGGCACGGTCTTCGGCGAGCCGTGGATCCACCTGGGCGCGCACTGCATCATCGGCGAGCAGGTCACGCTGACCGCCGGTCTGATGCCCGACCTCGACCTCGGCCCCGAGCCGATCCTGCGCATCGGCGACGGGGTGGTCCTCGGCCGCGGCAGCCATGTCATCGCCGACACCACGGTCACCATCGGCAACGACTGCTACTTCGGGCCGTACGTCTACGTCACCTCCACCAACCACTCCTACGACGACCCGCACCAGCCCATCGGCAAGCAGTGGCCCCGGATGGAACCGGTGGACATAGGTCCGGGCTGCTGGATCGGCACCGGCGCGGTGATCCTGCCGGGGGCGCGGATAGGGCGGAACGTCGTGGTGGCGGCCGGCGCGGTGGTCCGCGGCGAGGTGCCGGACCACACGGTGGTCGCCGGGGCTCCCGCCCGGGTCGTACGCCGCTGGACCGCCGCCGGGGGCTGGCAGCCGCCGCTGAGGACGCCGGCTCCGGTGCCGATACCGGAGGGCGTCACCCCCGAGCAGCTGCTGGCGCTGGCGGATGTGGAGAAGACGGACGCGGAAGCGGACGCGGGGACGGACGCGGCGGAGGGCGCGGCGGGGAACGAAGAGAAGAGCGCGGAGAAGAGCGCGGAAGGAGCGCGGTGAGGAGCGGGGAGGAGAGCGCGGCCCGCCCGGCGGGGGAGCAGGGCTTTCGGCCCGCCGGGCCGGAGACCGGGGGCTGATCCCTCCGGCCGCCCTGCCGGGGCTCAGCCCGTCGCCAGCAGCAGCGTCCCCACCAGCGCCAGACCCGCTCCCGCCGCCTGCACCGTCCGCAGCCGTTCGCTGAGGAAACCGCGGGCGGCCAGCGCCGTCACCACCGGGTAGAGGGAGGCGAGGACGGCGGCCACCGTGACGGGGCCGTGCTGGACGGCGACGGAGTAGGTGCCGTTGGCGGCCACGTCCGCCAGACCGACGAAGGCCAGCGCGGGCAGCGTGCCCCAGGAGAAGCCTCCCTCGGGCAGGACGGTCCCGCCCCGCCGCGAGAGGGCGTAGAGCGCGGCCCCGCCCGCCGCCACATTGGTCACGCGCTGCACGAAGAGCGCGAGAAACAGGCCGGTGACCGTGGTGGAGGCCTCCGCGATCAGTGCGAGCACCGTGCCGAAACCGAGCGCCGCGGCCAGCGTCAGCCAGATCGTCCGCCGCTGCACGGCGGCTCCCCCCAGCCGCGGTCCGCCCGCGAGCACCACGCCGGTGACGGCGACCGCGATGCCCGCGGTCTGCAGCGGCCCCGGCCGTTCGCCCAGGGCCAGGCCGACGGCGAGGGGCACGGCCACGGCCAGGGAGGCGAGCGGCGAGACCACCCCCATCGGGCCCAGGGCGAGCGCCTTGTAGAAGCAGAGCATGGCGGCCGGCCCGACCAGACCCGCGGCGAACGCGAACCACAGCCGTGGTCCGGCCTCGCTCCAGCCGCCGGTGGCGAGGACGATCACCCCCAGCACGGCCGCCGCGATGCCCTGGGAGAACACCACGACGGTCAGGGCCGGGCTGCGGCGCGTGAGCAGCCCGCCGCCGAAGTCGGCCAGACCCCAGAGCAGGCTGGTGACCAGGGCGAAGAATGCTGTCACGCGTACCTCGCAGTACAGTTCGACGGACGGTCGGGTGCAGCCCACCGTAGTGCAACGGATTGAACTTTAGCATCCAGAATATTGGACGGAATGTGGCGGACCTCGAACTGCTGACCCAGTCCCTGGCGCGCAACGTCAAACGCTGGCGCACCGAACGCGGCTTCACCCTGGACACGCTCGCCGCGCGCGCGGGTGTCAGCCGCGGCATGCTCATCCAGATCGAGCAGGCCCGGACCAACCCCAGCCTCGGCACCGTCGTCAAGATCGGTGACGCGCTCGGTGTCAGCATCACCACCCTGCTCGACTACGAGCAGGGCCCCAAGGTCCGGATCATCCCCGCCGACCAGGCCGTCCGTCTGTGGCACACCGACGCCGGCAGCTACAACCGGCTGCTCGCCGGTGTCGAGGCCCCCGGTCCGCTGGAGATGTGGGAGTGGCGTCTGATGCCCGGCGAGAGCAGCCCGTCCGACCCGCATCCCTCCGGCACCGTCGAACTGGTGCATGTCACCGCGGGAGAGCTGACGCTCACGGTCGACGGGGTGGAGTACCGCGTGCCGGCGGGGGCCAGCGCCTCCTTCGAGGCCGGCGCACCGCACACGTACGCCAACAGCGGCACCGTTCCGATGGACATGGTCATGGCCATCTCGGTGCCGCCCGTGCAGTGAGACCACCGGCGCCTTTCGCGCGGTGGGACGCCCGGCCGTGCCGGCCGCGCTGCTGCTAGCGTGCGGCCATGCGCGCACCCATCGGAGACTTCGACGAGGCCCTCCCCGCCCCCGACTGCCTCGACCGGCTGACCCGTCCGGTCGCCGACGCCGTACGCCGCTGGCGCGGCAGCGTCCCGGCCGAGCAGATCCTCTACGTCGAGACCGACCCGCGGTGGGCCGACACCGCCGTCTTCGTCGAGCACTACGGCCGGGACCTGCTCGAGACGTCCGCGAACTGCGTGATCGTGGCGGGAAAGCGCGGCGGCGTGACCCGGCTGGCCGCATGCCTGGTGCTGTCCCCCACACGTGTCGACGTCAACGGGGTCGTACGCCGTCATCTCGGCGTCCGCAAGGCGTCCTTCGCGCCGATGGACGTGGCCACGGGGGAGACCGGCATGGAGTACGGCGGCATCACCCCGCTGGGCCTGCCCGGCGACTGGCCCGTCCTGGTCGACTCCGCCGTCGTCGACCTGCCGTACGTCCTGGTCGGCAGCGGCCGCCGCCGCGGCAAACTGCTCGTGCCGGGCAAGGCGTTCGCCGAACTGCCGGGAGCCGTGGTGCTGGAGGGGCTGGGAGTCTGAGGGGCCGTCGGCGGACGGCGCCCCGGGCGGCTCAGCCCAGACGGGGGATCTCGATGGCCGGGCAGCGGTCCATGACCATCTCGAGGCCGGCGGCCCGGGTGCGTTCATAGGCGGCCTCGTCGACGACACCGAGCTGGAACCAGACGGCCTTCGCGCCCTTGGCGACCGCCTCGTCCGCGACCTGGCCGGCCAGACGGCTGTTGACGAACACATCGACCACGTCCACGTCGAACGGGATGTCCGCGAGGGTGGGGTAGCCCCGCTCGCCGTGCACCGTCTCCGCCTTGGGATGGACCGGGACGACACGCTTGCCGAAGCGCTGCAGCACCTGGGCGACGCCGTACGCGGCCCGGTCGCGGTTCGACGACAGGCCCACCACGGCCCAGGTGTCGCCGAGTTCGGTCAGGATCTTCCGGATCGTCGCCGCGTCGCCGTACACCTGGGTCTCCTCAGTCCGTTCGTTCCGTTCGTTCCGGCCCTGCTCCGGGCGGGGCTTGGGGCAGGGCCGCCATCGGGGCAACACCGGCGGCCGCCCGGCGATTCCCGGGCGGAGCCCATGAGGGCCCGCGGGAGCGGGGGAGAGGGACGGACCGGGGCGCCCCCGCACCCGGCGCGGAACACGGCGCCGGGCGTGCTGCGCACGGCTCGCACGCCCGTGTCCCGCAATGCCCGCGCACGGCCCTTTGGCCGATTAGGCTCGGCCCGTGCTGCGCATCACCGACGCCCGGACCGGCGTGCCCGTGGACGCCGTTCCCGCCCGCGGCCCGACCCGGGTCGAGGCACACCCCTCGCGCTTCGACGCCACGGGACTGCGCGTCCTGCTGGTCGCCGACCTCCTCGTCCGCGCCCTCGACCTGGGCGGCGTCCCCGTGTGGGCCGTGCTGACCGGCGACCGGGACCAGGAGGACCTGCGGGCCGGTGCCACGGCCCTCGGGATCCGGCCCTTCGAGGACGGCCACGCCCTCGGCGTCGCCCTCCAGGGGGCCCGGGTGATCCAGGTGACCGCCGAGGACGGCACCACGGCGGCCGACGGCGTCCGGGTCGCCGTCGCGCCCGTCGACGCGGCGGTGCCCGTCGAGCCCGCGGCCGACACCGACCCCGCCGCCTGGCGTCTGGCCCTGCTCGCCCGGGGCCGCACCGAGCCCGTACGGCTCGACGCCGCCGCGCTGGACGAGGCCCGCCGTACCCTTGCGCGCTGGCGCCGCGCGGTCGCCGGCTGGGCGAGCAGGCCCTCGCGTCCGGTTCCCGACGAGGTGCGCGGCCGGCTGCGCGACGCCTGGGAGGACGACCTGGACGTCCCGGCGGTCGTGCGCGCACTGGAGGAGGTGGCCGCGCACCCGGACCTGGCGGACGGGGCGCGCTTCGAGACGTACGCGTACGCGGACCGGCTGCTCGGCCTGGACCTCACCCGCGACCTGGGCAGTACCGCATGACCGCCCGAGCGGGAGCCGGCCCGCTGCACCGGCTGGTGGTCCTGCGCCACGCCAAGTCCGCCCGGCCCGAGGGCGTCGCCGACCACGACCGTCCGCTCGCGCCCCGCGGACGCAGGGACGCACCCGCGGCGGGGCGTGCGCTCGCCGAGGCCGACTGCCTGCCGGACCTCGCCCTGTGCTCCACCGCCCTGCGCGCCCGGCAGACCTGGGAGCTGGCCTCGGCCCAGTGGGGCACCCCGCCGCCCGTGCGCTACGACCCCGGGCTGTACGCCGCCGGTGTCCCCGGCCTGCTGGCGGCCGTGCGCGAGGTGCCGGCCGAGGTGGAGACGCTGCTGCTCGTCGGGCACAACCCGGGCCTGGAGCAGCTGGTCCTGGAGCTGGCCGGGGACGGCCTGGACGACACGCTCGACCGGCTCCGTGCGAAGTTCCCGACCTCCGCGGTCGCCGTACTGTCCTGGCACGGCCCCGGCTGGCGGTCGCTCACGCCCGGCGCCGCCCTCCTGACCGGCTTCATGGTGCCGCGAGGCACGAAGCACTGAGGAAGCACCGAGGGGGAGAAGCACCGGGCGGGACGAGCGGGAACCGGACGGCGACCGGACCGGGAGGGGCCGCGCCCGCGCCGGAGCGGCACCTCGGGCGCAGACGCTCCGGCCGGTCCGCATAGGCTGGTCGGATGCAGGACGAGTACCGCACAGTCGCACGCGCGGGCGTGCACGAGATCGAGATCAACCGCTCCCGCTTCCTGTGCGCGCTCGCCCCGGCGGCCACCGAGCAGGAGGCCCAGGAGTTCATCGCCGCCGTCCGCAAGGAGCACGCGGACGCCACGCACAACTGCTGGGCCTACGTCATCGGTGCCGACGCCGGCATCCAGAAGGCGAGCGACGACGGCGAGCCCGGCGGCACCGCGGGCGTTCCCATGCTCCAGATGCTGCTGCGCCGCGGGATGCGCTACGTCGTCGCCGTCGTCACCCGCTACTACGGCGGCGTCAAGCTCGGCGCGGGCGGACTCATCCGGGCCTACGGCGGCGTCGTCGGCGAGACCCTGGACGTGCTCGGCACCCGCACCCTCCGCCGGTACCGCCTCGCCACGGTCACCGTGGACCACCAGCGGGCCGGCAAGGTGCAGAACGAGCTCAGGGCCGCCGGCCGCGAGGTGCGCCATGTGCACTACGGCGAGGCGGTCACCATCGAGATCGGCCTGCCGGACGCCGACGTGGACGCCTTCCAAAGCTGGCTGGCGGACGTCACGGCCGGGACGGCCGGGTTCGAGCTGGGCGGGGAGGCCTACGGGGAGGCATGACACGACGGCCGGACCGGGGCGGCCCCCTCGGCCCGCGCCCCGCCCGGTGCCGTGCGGGACGGCCGATACGGGAGGGACCGCCCGTGACGCCGGACCCGGCCGATAGTCTTCGGGGATCATGAGGCTGCTGCACACGTCCGACTGGCATCTGGGACGGGCGTTCCACCGGGTGAACCTGCTCGAGGCCCAGGCCGCGTTCATCGGCCACCTCGTCGCGACCGTGCGCGAACGCGAGGTCGACGCGGTGGTCGTGTCGGGAGACGTGTACGACCGCGCGGTGCCCCCGCTGGCCGCGGTCGAGCTGTTCGACGACGCCCTGCACCGGCTCGCCGGCCTCGGGGTGCCCACGGTGATGATCTCCGGGAACCACGACTCGGCACGCCGTCTGGGCGTCGGCGCGGGGCTGATCGGCCGCGCGGGCATCCATCTGCGCACCGAGCCGTCGGCGTGCGGAACCCCGGTGATCCTGGCCGACGCCCATGGCGACGTGGCCTTCTACGGCCTGCCCTACCTCGAACCGGCCCTGGTCAAGGACGAGTTCGGGGTCGACAGGGCCGGCCACGAGGCGGTGCTCACCGCCGCCATGGACCGGGTCCGCGCCGATCTCGCCACCCGCGCGCCCGGCACCCGCTCGGTCGTCCTCGCCCACGCCTTCGTCACCGGCGGCAAGGCCAGCGACAGCGAACGGGACATCACCGTCGGCGGGGTGGCGGCCGTCCCCGCGGAGGTCTTCGACGGCGTCGACTACGTCGCCCTGGGACATCTGCACGGCTGTCAGACCATCACCGAGCGCGTGCGCTACTCCGGATCCCCGCTGCCGTACTCCTTCTCGGAGGCCGACCACCGCAAGAGCATGTGGCTCGTCGACCTCGACGCCGGCGGTTTCGCCGGCGCCGAGCGGATCGACTGCCCGGTCCCGCGGCCCCTGGCCCGTCTGAGGGGCACGCTGGAGGAACTGCTCGCCGACCCGGACCTCGCCCGCCACCGCGACGCATGGGTCGAGGCCACCCTCACCGACCCGGTCCGCCCGGCCGACCCCATGGCCCGCCTCGCCGAGCGCTTCCCGCACATCCTCAGTCTCGTCTTCGACCCCGAACGCGCCCCCGACGACCCGGACGTCTCCTACGCCCGCCGTCTCGCCGGCCGCGACGACCGGCAGATCGCGGAGGACTTCGTGACCCATGTGCGCGGAGCGGAACCCGACAAGCACGAACGGGCCGTGCTGCGCGAGGCGTTCGACGCGGTGCGCGCCGACGAGGCGGTGCGGGAGGCGGCACGGTGAGGCTGCACCGGCTCGACATCACCGCCTTCGGGCCCTTCGGCGGCTCTCAGACGGTCGACTTCGACGCGCTGTCGTCCGCCGGGCTGTTCCTGCTGCACGGCCCGACCGGCGCCGGCAAGACCTCCGTCCTGGACGCCGTGTGCTACGCCCTGTACGGCTCGGTGCCCGGCGCCCGCCAGAGCGGACAGGGGACCACCCTGCGCAGCGACCACGCGGCGGCGGACACCCGCACCGAGGTCACCCTCGACTTCACCGTCGCCGGCCGCCGGCTGGAGATCACCCGGCAGCCGCCCTGGGAACGCCCGAAGAAACGCGGCACGGGCACGACGCTCGACAAGGCCCAGAGCCGGCTTCGCGAGTACGACCCGGCGACCGGCGTCTGGAAGGACCTCAGCCGTTCCCACCAGGAGATCGGCGAGGAGATCACCCAGCTGCTCGGCATGAGCCGCGAGCAGTTCTGCCAGGTCGTGCTGCTGCCGCAGGGCGACTTCGCGCGCTTTCTGCGCGCCGACGCCGAGGCCCGCGGCAGACTGCTCGGCCGGCTGTTCGACACCCGGCGTTTCGCCGAGGTCGAAAAGCACCTCGCCGAGCGCAGACGGGCCACCGAGGCACGGGTGCGCGAGGGCGACGCGGCGCTGCTGGCCGACGCCCACCGCATGCAGCAGGCGGCGGGCGGGGCCATGGAACTGCCAAACCTCGCCCCGGGCGATCCCGGACTGGCGCAGGCCGTCCTGACCGCGGCCGCCGTCGCCCGCAGCACCGCCCGCGAGCAGCTGACCGTCGCCCGCTGCCGGCTCACGGTCGCCGAGTCCGCCCGTGCCGCCGCCGAGCGGGCCCTGGAGGAGGCACGCGAACAGGCCCGGCTGCAGCGGCGGTTCGCCGAGGCACAGGAGCGTGCCGCGCGCCTGGCGGAGCGGGCCGGCGCCCACCGGCAGGCGCAGGAGCGGATGGAACGGGGACGCAAGGCCGAGACGGTGGCACCGGCCCTGGAACTGCGCGAGGCCGCCGACGCCGAGCACCGCGCGGCCGCCGCCGCCGAGGCACGCGCGCGTGCGCTGCTCCCCGAGGACCTCGCCGGCGCCGGGGCGGCCGGACTCGCCGCCGCCGCCCGCCGGGCCGCC
The DNA here is from genome assembly GCF_002155915.1 of Streptomyces thermovulgaris. Lineage (GTDB taxonomy): Bacteria > Actinomycetota > Actinomycetes > Streptomycetales > Streptomycetaceae > Streptomyces > Streptomyces thermovulgaris. The sequence continues at coordinate 19,329 of NZ_MUME01000252.1, forward strand.
GAGGAACTGGGCGGCCTCGAGGCGGCCCGCCGCGCCGAGCAGCGCCTGGCCGAGGTCGTCGCCGAACGCGCCGAGACGGACCGGCAGCAGCGCGCCGACGAGGAGGTCCTGCAGGAGGCCGAGGGCTGGCTCGCCGAGTGGGAGACCGTCCGGTCGGCCCTGCAGGCCCGTGTCGACACCGCCCAGGAGGCCGCCACCCGGGCCGAACAGCTCGCCGTACGGCACGAATCCGCGCGGCAGCGGCTCACCGCCGCCCGGAGACGGGACGAGCTGGCCGAGGCCACCGAACAGGCGCGGCGGCGTGCGCTCGCCTCCGCCCAGGAGGCCCTGCGCACCAAGGAGCACTGGCTGCGGCTGAAGGAACAGCGCCTGAACGGCATCGCCGCCGAACTCGCCGCGCACCTCGTCGACGGCGAGCCCTGCGCCGTCTGCGGCGCCACCGAACACCCCGCGCCCGCGCGCAGGGTCGCCGGACACGTCGACCGCGAGACGGAGGAACGCGCCCTGACGGACCATCAGGCAGCCGACGAGCGGCGCGCCGAGGACGAGCGCCGGCTCGGCGCCCTGCGCGAGGCCCTGGCCGCCGCCACCGCCGAGGCGGGCGAGACACCCACCGGGCAACTCGCCGAGGAACTCGAGGAGTTGGAGGCGGAGCTCGAGAAGGCGCGCCGGGACGCCGCCGAGCTGCACACGGCACGGCAGGAGCTGCGCGCCGCCGAGGAGGAACGCGAACGGCGGCTCGCCGACCGCCGCCGGGCCGAGGTCCGCGCGGCCTCCCGGCTGGCCCGCAAGGAGAGCCTGGACCACGAGAAGGCCGCCCTGGAGGCGGAGTTGGCCGAGGCCAGGGGCACCGCCGACAGCGTCGCCGCGCGAGCCGCCCAGCTGGAGCGCCGTGTCGCGCTGCTCACCGACGCCGCCGACGCCGCCCGCGCCGCCGAGGAGAGCGCCGAGCGGCTCAAGGACGCCGACGGACGGCTCGCCGAGGCCGCCTTCCGGGCCGGTTTCGACACCCCGCAGGCCGCGGCCGCCGCCCTCCTCGACGACGCCGCCCGCCGCGAGCTGCAACAGCGTCTGGACGCCTGGCAGACGGAGGAGGCCGCCGTGCGGGCGGTCCTCGCCGAGGCCGGCACCGCGGCCGCCGGCCGGCGGCCCCCCGTCGACCTGGCCGCCGCGGAGGCCGCCGCGGCGGCCGCGGACCGGCGGCTGCGCGAGGCCGTCTCCGCACGGGACGCCGCCGCCCGCCGCTGCGCCGAACTCGACCGGCTCTCCGCGCGGGTGGCCGCCGGCATACGCCGGCTGGCACCGCTGCGCGAGGAGCACGGGCGCGTGGCCCGTCTCGCCGCCCTGACCGCGGGCACCTCCGCCGACAACGCGCACCGGATGCGCCTGGAGTCCTACGTCCTGGCCGCCCGCCTGGAACAGGTGGCCGCCGCCGCGACCGTACGTCTGCGGCGCATGTCCTCCGGCCGCTACACCCTGGTCCACTCCGACGACCGGGCCGGACGCGGCCGCAGCGGTCTGGGGCTGCACGTGGTGGACGCCTGGACGGGCCGTGAGCGGGACACGGCGACCCTGTCGGGCGGCGAGACGTTCTTCGCCTCGCTCGCGCTCGCCCTGGGACTCGCGGACGTCGTCACGGACGAGGCCGGCGGCGTGCGCCTCGACACGCTCTTCATCGACGAGGGCTTCGGCAGCCTCGACGACCAGACCCTCGACGAGGTCCTCGACGTCCTCGACTCCCTGCGGGAGCGCGACCGCAGCGTCGGCATCGTCAGCCACGTCCCCGATCTGCGGCGGCGCATCCACGCCCAGCTGGAGGTCGTCAAGGGCAGATCGGGATCGGTCGTGCGGCAGCGCACGGTGGTCTGAGACCCCGAACGGGCAGCGGTCCGGGGCCCCGGACGAACGGAGGGCGGCCCGTGGGGCTCACAGCCGCGCCAGCTCGTCCACCAGGTCGTCCAGGCCCAGCGACCCCAGGGAGAGGGCCGCCATGTGCCAGGCCTTGGCGTCGAACGCGTCGCCGTGACGCTCCCTGGCCTTCTCCCGGCCCAGCAGCCAGGCCCGTTCGCCCAGCTTGTAGCCGATCGCCTGGCCGGGCATCGACAGATAGCGGATCAGCTCGCTCTCCACGAAGTCCCGCGGACGGCTGCTGTGCGCGGCGAAGAACTCCAGCGCCAGCCCGGGCGTCCACCGCTCGCCCGGGTGGAACGGCGAGTCCTCGGGGATCTCCAGCCCCAGGTGCATGCCGATGTCGATGATCACCCGGACCGCCCGCATCATCTGCGCGTCCAGATAGCCGAGCCGCCGCTCGGGGTCCGTGAGGAAGCCGAGCTCGTCCATCAGCCGCTCCGCGTACAGCGCCCAGCCCTCGGCATTGGCGCTGACCATGCCCACCGTGGCCTGGTAGCGCGAGAGGTTCTCCGCCACGTGCACCCACTGGGCGAGCTGGAGGTGGTGGCCGGGGACGCCCTCGTGGTACCAGGTGGACACCAGGTCGTACACCGGGAAGCGGGTCTGCCCCATGGTGGGCAGCCAGGTCCGGCCCGGCCGCGAGAAGTCGGCGGACGGCGGCGTGTAGTACGGGGCCGCGGCACCGCCGGGCGGCGCGATGCACGACTCCACCCTCCGCACCCGCTCGGCGAGTTCGAAGTGCGTGCCGTCCAGCGCATCGATCGCCTCGTCCATCAGCTTCTGCAGCCAGACGCGGACCTCCTCCACGCCCTCGATGCGCGTGCCGTGCTCGTCGAGGTGCGCGAGCGCCACCCACGGGGTCCGGGCGCCGGGCAGGACCTTCTCGGCCTCCTTCCGCATCTCGCCGAGCAGACGGTGGAACTCCGACCAGCCGTACGCGTACGCCTCGTCCAGGTCCAGATCCGTGCCGTTGAAGTACCGCGCGAAGCGGGCGTAGCGCTCGCGGCCGACCGTGTCCGGCGCGTCGCCGATCGCCGGCACGTAGACGTCCCGCATCCAGTCCCGCAGCTCCACGACCGCCGCGGTCGCCGTGCGGGCGGCCTCGTCCAGCTCCCCGCGCAGGGACTCGGGGCCGCCGGAGACGTAGTCCTCGAACCAGCCGCGGCCCCGGCCGTCGGTGTCCGACCACTCGGTCAGCTGCTGGATGAAGGTGGCCGCCGGCTTCGGACCGCCGTACAGCTTGCGCTCCAGGCCCAGGGCGAGGGACTCGCGGTAGCCGCGCAGCGCGGCGGGCACGGCGCGCAGCCGCTCGGCGACCGCCGCCCACTCCTCGTCCGTGCCGGTGGGAGTGAGCGTGAAGACCTCGCGCACCGAGTGCACCGGGCTGTGGATGTTGCTCACCGTCCGCAGGCCCTCGTCGGCCTCGTGCACGGCGAGTTCGGCGGTGAGGCGCTCGCGCAGCAGGCGTGCGCACCGGCGCTCGATGTCACTGTCCGCGCCGGGCTGCCGCTCGGCCTCCGCCAGCCGGGCCAGGGTGGTGCGCGCGAGGTCCGCGAGCGCCTCCTGGCCGGCCGGTGAGGTGTCGGGCAGCCTGCTGGAACTCTCCTTCACGCCGAGATACGTACCGGTGATCGGGTCGAGGGCGATGAGTTCGTCGACGTAGGCGTCGGCGACCTGACGGGGCAGCGGGCTGTTGGTCTGCGACATGCGGACCATCCTCATACGGACAGGAGGCTTCCGTCAGCCCGGCGGTGCGGCCCCCGGGCCGGAATCAGCCCGATTTCGCTGAGGGCGTGGCCGTCGCGGCGCCGGGCGGCAGCAGGGGACCGCAGTCCCACTGCTGGAAGATCAGCCGGGTCTCCACCCGGGCCACCTCCCGCCGGGCCGTGAACTCGTCCAGGACCAGCCGCTGCAGATCGGCCATGTCGGCGACCGCGACATGGACCAGATAGTCGTCCGGACCGGTCAGATGAAACACGGTCAGCGACTCCGGCAGGGCCCGGATCCGCTCCACGAACGGCCCCACCAGCTCCCGGCGGTGCGGCCTGACCTGCACCGACAGCAGCGCCTGCAGCCCCCGGCCCAGCTTGGCGGGATCGATCCGCAGCCGGTGGCCGAGGATCACCCCCGAGCGGCGCAGCCGGTTCACCCGGTCCAGACAGGTCGAGGGGGCGACGCCGACCTGCGCGGCGAGGTCGCGGTAGGTGGTCCGGGCGTCGTTCTGCAGCAGCCGCAGCAGATGAAGATCCACCGGATCCAGTACGACAGATTCGGCCATGGGGCGAACGTAACACGGCCATCCCTTCCCGTCCCTCGGCTCGTGTTCACCCTTCCGTCATGGACACGCCCCTGGATTCCGCGCACACGCCCGCGTACGAGGACGTACGCACCGCCCCCAGAGCATCCAGAGCACTGGCCACCGAGGCCGTGCACGCCGGCCGTGACGACCTGGCCCGGCAGGGACTGCACGCCCCTCCGATCGACCTGTCCACCACCTACCCCTGCCACGACAGCCGCGCCGAGGCGGCCCGCATCGACGCCTTCGCCGCCGACGGCGCCGCACTCGACGACGCCCCGATCTACGGCCGGCTCGGCAACCCGACCGTCGCCCGCTTCGAGACCGCGCTGGCCCGGCTGGAGGGCACCGAGGCCGCGGTCGCGTTCGCCAGCGGCATGGCCGCGCTCAGCGCGGTCCTCCTCGCCCGGGCCACGGAGGGACTGCGGCACGTCGTCGCCGTCCGCCCCCTGTACGGATGCAGCGACCACCTGCTCACCTCCGGGCTGCTCGGCACCGAGGTGACCTGGACCGACCCGGCCGGGGTCGCGGACGCGCTGCGCCCGGACACCGGACTGGTCATGGTCGAGACGCCGGCGAACCCCACGCTGGCCGAGGTGGACCTGCGGGCCGTGGCCCACGCCTGCGGTTCCGTCCCGCTTCTCGTCGACAACACCTTCGCCACGCCCGTGCTGCAGCGCCCGGCCGGGCAGGGCGCGCGCCTGGTGCTGCACAGCGCCACCAAGTACCTGGGCGGGCACGGCGACGTGATGGCCGGTGTGGTGGCCTGCGACGAGGAACTGGCCGGGCGGCTGCGCCGGATACGGTTCGCCACCGGCGGAGTGCTGCATCCGCTGGCCGGATACCTGCTGCTGCGCGGTCTGTCCACGCTGCCGGTCCGGGTGCGGGCCGCCTCCGCCACCGCCGCGGAGCTCGCCGCCCGCCTCGCGGACGACCCGCGTGTCGCCCGGGTGCACTACCCGTCGATCGGCGGCGCGATGGTCTCCTTCGAGGTGCACGGCGATCCGCACGCCGTGATCGGCGGCGTCGAGCTGATCACGCCGGCCGTGAGTCTCGGCAGTGTCGACACGCTGATCCAGCACCCGGCGTCCATCAGCCACCGCATCGTCGACGAGGACGACCGGCGGGGCGCCGGGGTCGGCGACCGGCTGCTGCGGATGTCGGTGGGCCTGGAGGACGTCGAGGACCTGTGGGCCGACCTGGACCGGGCGCTGGGGAAGCGGCCGGGCGCGCCGCGGGTGAAGGGCCTGCACGAGGCGAAGGGCTGAGCGGGCCCAAAACGGCGTGCGGCCCGGCGAATGGGGCCGCACGCCCGAATGGGGCCGCACGCCGTGAGACGCCCCGGGAGCCGGACCGCACGCCCGGGAGGACGGCCCCGGGCACGGCCGCGGATCACCGGGGATCAGCCCCGCAGCCGGGGTTCCTCGTGCTCCCCGCGCTCCTGGTGCGTCGCGCGCTCCTCGGGGCCGGTGTCGTACGGCAGCCGGGAGGACACCGGGGTGGCGTCCAGACGGGCCGTGACGACCAGGGTGCCCTCCTCGGCCTGGAAGTCGAGCGGCAGACCGAGGCCGCGCATGGCGGCGACCATGCCGGTGTTGGACGGCTGCGTCACGGCGTACACGCTCGCGCAGCCGGCCTCGACGGCCATGGCCACCAGCCGGCGCAGCAGTTCGGAGCCGATGCCGCGCCGCTGCCACTCGTCCTCGACGAGCAGCGCGACCTCCGTCTCGTCGCCGTCCCAGAGCAGATGGCCGAGGCCGATGATCCGCCCGGAGTCGGTCTGCGCGGCGAGGGTCCGTCCGAACCGCGGGCTGAGCAGATGGCCGAGGTAGCGGTCGGCGTCGCCGGCCGGCCCGTGGTAGCGCAGACCGAGGGTGCGCGTGGAGCAGCGCTTGTGCATCGCCCTGGCCGCCGCGAGGTCGCCGGGGCCGGCCCTGCGCACGGTGATCGCGTCGCCCTCGGGCAGCGTCAGCACGTCCTGGCTGCGCGGGACGCGCGGTCCGAGCCGGGCGTCCAGCTCCACCAGCGCCCGCGCCCGCGCGAACTCGGTGGGGGTGAACGGCAGATACGGCCGCTCCACGGTGAGCGTTCCGCCCTCCGGCGCCCGCAGCCGCATCACCGTGTCCTCGAGGACACCCTCGGCCGGCACCTCGCCGGGACCACCGCCGCTTCCGGGCGGCAGCGAGCGGATGGTGCACCGCCCGAGCATCTGCCGCAGCGCCAGGGGGAGTTCCGCCGTGTCCAGGGCCGTGCGGGTGGCCAGGCCCAGGATCCGCGTCGGCGCGTCGACCAGGTCGTGCGCATCGGCCCGTTCGATCCAGGTGCCGGTTCCGCCGGCCGCCGCGACCGCCCGGGTGATGTCGGACGCCTCGACTCCGGCGGGCGCGCGCAGCAGGAACTCGTCCACCGTGTCCTCGGCCAGCGGGTGCGTCTGCAGACTGAGGATGTCCACATGGCGGGCGGCCAGTGCCGTGCACAACGCGGCCAGCGAACCGGGCGTGTCCCGTACGGTCGTGCGCATCCGCCACAGCGTGCTGCGGACCGGATCCCTCCCGGGCGCCGCGGGGACGGCGGACGGGGAGGACCGCCGCCGCTCGACGGCGGGCGGCCGGGCGGCGGTGCCGTCCCGGGGCGGTGCGTGACCGTGGCGCCGTGCCCACCAGAGGTGAAAGGCCACCGTCGCGACCAGCGTGAGCGCCGTGAGCACCAGCAGGACGGGCCCGTTCGGCCGGTGCCCGATCAGGTTCGCCACCCCATCGGCCACGGCGACCGCCGTGAAGAGCGCGGCGAGCTCGACGACGTCCCGCCTCCAGTGGTGCACCGGACGGCCGTGAGCCGCCCGCGTCGTGTTCGGCCTGTCTTGAGTCATGCCACCACGGTGCGGGAACGGTGTTGCGTGATCACGAACGCTCTGTGACCGATGGGTAAAGCCACACTTTGTGTGTTTTACGGCTTTTTCTTGTGTCCATGTGCCCTGTGATCGCCTCGCGTCCGTGCACCGGGGCCGTGAACGCCGGCAGGCGACGCGCCGCTTCCGGCGCCGCGCGCGGGCGGCGCCAGGCGGCTGCCGTACCGTGCGGGGAGCGGTCAGCAGCGGCTGCCGTCGAGGATCACCCGGGCGACCAGGGCCGGATCGTCGCTCATCGGGACGTGTCCGCAGCCGGGCAGCCGCACCAGACGGGCCCGCGGGATGATCCGCTTGGCGCGCACCCCCTGACGGGGGATCAGCAGCCGGTCCTTGGTGCCCCAGGCCACGGTGACGGGAATGCCGGGGACGTCGTCGGTGAATTGGACGTTTGTGCCCGCCCGGAGGGTGTCCTCGAAGCCGACGGCCTGTGCCAGGGCCCGTGCCTCGGCGACCACGGCCTCGGGCGAGCGGCGGGCGGGCCGTGCGTAGATGGTGCCGGTCAGGGCGGTACGGCCGGCCGCCGTGCGGGAGAGCCGCTCGACCAGCTCCGGCGACATGCGCCGCGCGAGGCCGCGCATCGTCCGCAGCACGGTGAACGCGTAGCGCCGCTCGGCCTGGGTCCAGAACCCGGCCGGGGACAGGGCCGTGACGGACCGTACGAGCTTCTCGCGGCCCAGCTCCAGGGCCAGCAGACCGCCCAGGGAGTTGCCCGCCACATGGGGGCGTTCGATCTCCAGCGCCTCGCACAGGGCGCCCAGCGTGGCGTTCATCGTGGGCAGGTCGTGGCGCAGGCCGTCGGGCAGCGCGGGGGAGACGCCGAAGCCCGGCAGGTCCACGGCGATCACATCGCGTTCGGCGGCGAGCAGATGGATCACCGGGTCCCAGGCCTGCCGGTGGTGCCCGATGCCGTGCAGCAGGAGCAGGGGCTCGCCGCTGCCCACGCGCGCGTAGGAGAGGGTCACGGCCCGCGGGCCCTGTGCGGAGGGGACCTTGAAGGAGACGGTGGCGGACATGGGCGCTCCTCGTCGGAAATCGCTGACGAACGACGGGTAGACAGCTTGTCAGCAATTACTACCCACGGGTAGCCCCTGGAAGGGATCCGTACGGGTGGCGCCGGGAGAGCACACGGACGGCCCCGGGAGGACCTCCGGCCGCCCGGGGCCGCCGGCCGCACCGTCCGCCGCACCCTTTCGCGCCTTTGGGGCACGGCGGCTGGACACGGCCGCGGGTGTCGGCTGGGATGGGGGCGTGAGCACCGAGACGGAGACCGATGTCTTCGAGGAGCACCGCCCCGTCCTCATGGGGGTCGCCTACCGCATGCTCGGCCGGGTGGCCGACGCCGAGGACGTCCTCCAGGAGGCCTGGCTGCGCTGGTCCGGTGCCGACCGCGCCGCCGTGCGCGACCCGCGCGGATACCTGGTGCGCATCACCACCCGTCTCGCCGTCGACCGGCTCCGCCAGATCAAGGCGCGCGGCGAGGCGTACACCGGCCCATGGCTGCCCGAACCGCTGGTCACCGACCTCGCCGGGACCGCCGCGGACGCGGAGGAACGGGCCGTGCTCGCCGACTCCGTGTCCCTGGCCGTGCTGGTCGTCCTGGAGACGCTGTCGCCGCTGGAGCGCGCGGTGTTCGTCCTGAGGGAGGCCTTCGGCTACCCGTACGCGGAGATCGCCGGCCTGCTCGGCCGCAGCGAGTCCGCGGTGCGCCAGCTGGCCGGGCGGGCCCGCAGGCACGTCGAGGAGCGGCGGCCCCGCTACGAGGTCGACCCCGTCCAGCGGCGCGACCTGACCGAGCGTTTCCTGGCCGCGGCGGCGGGCGGCGACCTGAAGGCGCTGATGGAGCTGCTCGCGCCGGACGTCCGGCTGGTGGGCGACAGCGGCGGCAAGGCCAGGGCGCCGCTGCGGATCCTGCACAGCGCCGACAAGGTCGGCCGCTTCCTGGCCGGCGTGGCACGGCAGGGCATCCCCGACCTGTCCGTGCGCTTCCTGGAGGTCAACGGCGGGCCCGCGCTGCTGGCCCTGTCCGGCGGCAGACCCGACAGCCTCTTCCAGCTGGACGTCGCCGACGGGCGCATCCAGTGCGTCTACATCATCCGCAACCCCGACAAACTGCGGACCCTGGCCGGGGCCTGAGCCGTCCGCCCGCCCCGGAACCGTCCGCCCGGCCGCCGCACGGCCCGCGTCCCCGCGACGGGGGCCGTGCGGCGGCCCCGTGTGCGCCCTCGGTACGAACAGTTCGTGAACGCCCCGCGGCACGCGCCCGTGCGCCGCCCGCCGGACCGACGATTGGTCTTGACCAAGGGTAAAGGCCGCCATAAGGTCGCAGACAAGTACAACAACCTTTAATAAATAAGCGCGCCAAAACGCCGGCGGACCACGGCGAATGCGGAGGACAGGGTGGGGACCACGCAGCTGGAAACGGTGCCGGAGCCGAAGTACTGGCATCTCAAGAACGTGCTCAGCGAGGCACTTGACTCCGAGTTCTCGGTGGGCGAAGTCCTGCCCAACGAGCGGGAGCTCGCCGCCCGCTTCGGCGTGGCCCGGGCCACGCTCCGCCAGGCCCTGGAACAGCTGGAGCTGGAGGGACGGCTGCAGCGCCGCCGCGGCGTCGGCACGACCGTCGCACCCCCGCGCGTGGGCGTGGCCGTCGGCACCGAGCGGCACGAGTGGCCCGGGACGGCCGACGACGCCTGGCAGATCGTGGACTGCACCCACGCGGTCCCGCCCGCCGCGATCGCCGATGCCCTGGAAAGCGGCCGGGAGGAGGCCGTGCACATCGTGCGCCGGTCGCGCAGGAGCCACGGCCAGCAGGTCGCCGCCGAACGGCTCTACATCCCGGCCGCCTCCGTGCCCGACCTGACCGCGATCGACGCACCGTCCGGGCCCGCCCGCGCGCGTGCCGTGCTGCGCGAGCTGCAGCGTCTGGAGCTGGAGGGCCAGGAGCGCTCCGTCGAGCTGGGCTCGGCCCGCGCGGAGGACGCCAAGGAGCTCGACCGGCTGCCCGGTGCACCCGTCCTCGTCGTCACCACCCGCTTCGTCGCCCGGAGGCGCACCGCCGCGATCTCCGTCGCCACCTACCGCGCGGACACCTGCCGGCTGACCTTCGGGGACCTCGGCGGAGTGGAGATCCACCACGGGCCGGAGCGCCGGGCCTCCTGAAGCCCCGGCACCGCCCTCAGCGGCGGGCCGTCACCGTGCCCTCCACCGCGAACAGCTGCTCCTCGACATGGTCGAGGGCCAGCCGCAGCGCGCCCGTCGCCACGGCCGCCTCGCCGAGCACCGAAAGGGCCACCCGGGGCGGCCGCAGACAGTAGCGGGTCAGCTCGCGCCGCAACGGCTCCAGTACGCCGTCCAGACCGGACGCCCAGCCGCCGACGACCACCAGCTCGGGGTCCAGGGCCAGCACGAGCGCCGCCACGTCGTGGACGAGCCGCCGCAGAAAACGGTCCACGGCCGCACGGGCCGGCCGGTGGCCCTCGCGGGCCAGCGCGAAGACCTCGGCCACCGCCTGCTCGTCCAGCGGGTGCAGCGGCCGGTCCGTGGTGGACAGCAGGGTCTCGGGCGCCTCCTCCCGGCCCAGCAGGTGCAGCGCGCCGATCTCGCCGGCGGCCCCGCCGTACCCGCGGTGCAGCCGCCCGCCGATCAGCGAGCCGGCGCCCGGGCTCAGCCCCGCCAGCACGAAGACCACGTCGTCGGACCCGGTGGCGGCGCCCTTCCAGTGCTCGGCGACCGCCGCGGCGTTCGCGTCGTTCTCCACGAGCACCGGGCACTTGAAGGAACGGCCGAGCCGTTCGCCCAGGCGCAGCCCCGTCCACCCGGGCAGCGCGGTGCTCAGCCGCACGGTGCCGTCCGCCTCCACGATGCCGGGCGTCCCGACCCCGACGGCCCGCAGCGAGCTGCGCGGGACACCGGTCCGGCGCAGCAGGTCGGTGACCGCGGCGCGCAGCCGCTCCAGGCGCTCGTCCGCCCCGGCCGTCTCCTCCACGCCCTTGGTCTGGGAGCCCACCACACGGCCGTCGAGATCCGCCAGCAGCGCGGACACCCGGCGCACGCCGATCTCCAGCCCCAGCAGATGCCCGGCCTCGGCCCGGAAGCGGAACCGCCGTGCGGGCCGCCCCTGCCGCCGTGCGGTGCCCTCCTCGGCCGCCTTCTCGGCGACCAGTCCCGCCGCGACGAGATCCTCCACGACGCCCTCGACCGTCGGCCGGGACAGTCCGGTCATCCGGGTGATCTCCGTGAGCGTCGCACAGTCCGTGGAGCGCAGCGCGCGCAGCACCACCGCGGAATTGATCCTTCGCAGCAACGAGGGACTCCCGCCGGTCAGCTGCCCCACCGTCCGCCCTCCCAGCTCGTGCGCGTGTTGGCCGGATCGTACTCGGCGCGGGCCGGGGCAGCGAGTGCCGGAACGGCCGGACACCCCCGGACCGGCGCCCCGCGGGCGGGCGGAATGCTGACGCGTCGCCATATGTCGGGGCCAGCCGGTCCGTCGGACCGCGCACCGGCACGGGCAGAGGCCGTGGACGGGGTCCGGTCACCGGGCGCCGGGCCCGGCCGCGATCCGCTGCGGCTTCCCGCTACGACTCCTCCGCGGCCGCCCTCAGCCGTGCGAACTCCTGCGCCATCGTCCCGGTCGTCCAGTGCGCGTTCAGCCCGCTCGGATTGGGCAGCACCCACACGCGTGTGCCGCCGACCGTCCGCTCCTGCGGCCCCACACGGGCCGTGCGGTCGCCGAACGCCGCCCGGTAGGCGGTGACCCCGACCACGGCCAGCCACCTCGGCCGCAGCCGTGCCACCTTCAGCTCCAGCAGCCGCCCGCCCTCGCGGTACTCCTCGGCCGTCAGCTCCTCGGCCCGGGCCGTGGGCCGCGCCACGACGTTCGTGATGCCCAGCCCGTACGACAGCAGCTCGTCCTGTTCCGACGGCTTCAGCAGCCGCGGGGTGAAGCCCGAGCGGTACAGCACCGGCCAGAACCGGTTGCCCGGCCGGGCGAAGTGGTGGCCGGTCGCGGCCGACATCAGACCGGGATTGATCCCGCAGAACAGCACCCGCAGTCCGTCCGCGACGACGTCCGGCACCAGGCGGTCGCGGGCGGCCTCCAGCTCCGCCGGGGTGGGACGGGTCAGAGGATCGCCCCCGGGACGTAGGCCGCGGCCTCCGGGTGCTGCTTCACGATCTCCTCGATCCGGCCCACGACCGCGCCGACCTGGTCGGCCGCCGCTCCGGTGAAGGACAGCCTGTCCGCCATCAGCGCCTCCAGCTGCGCACGGTCGAGCGGAAGGCGCTCGTCGGCGGCGAGCTTGTCGAGCAGGTCGTTGCGCTCGGCCCCCTGCTCGCGCATCGCCAGCGCGGTGGCGACGGCGTTCTCCTTGATCGCCTCATGGGCGATCTCACGGCCGACCCCGGCCCGCACCGCGCCCATGAGCACCTTGGTCGTGGCCAGGAACGGCAGATAGCGGTCCAGCTCGCGGGCGATCACCGCGGGGAAGGCGCCGAACTCGTCGAGCACCGTCAGGAACGTCTCCAGCAGACCGTCCAGCGCGAAGAACGCGTCCGGCAGCGCGACCCGGCGCACCACCGAGCAGGACACGTCGCCCTCGTTCCACTGGTCGCCCGCCAGCTCGCCGGTCATCGAGGCGTAGCCGCGCAGGATCACCATCAGGCCGTTCACACGCTCGCAGGAGCGGGTGTTCATCTTGTGCGGCATCGCCGAGGAGCCGACCTGCCCCGGCTTGAAGCCCTCGGTGACCAGCTCGTGCCCGGCCATCAGCCGGATCGTCTTCGCCAGCGAGGAGGGCGCCGCCGCCAGCTGCACCAGCGTGGTGACGACCTCGTAGTCCAGCGAGCGCGGGTAGACCTGGCCGACCGAGGTGAACGTCTGCGAGAAGCCCAGGTGCCGGGCGATGCGCCGCTCCAGCTCCGCGAGCCTGTCCGCGTCGCCGCCGAGCAGGTCCAGCATGTCCTGGGCCGTGCCGACCGGTCCCTTGATGCCGCGCAGCGGGTAGCGGCCCAGCAGGCCCTCGAGCCGCTCGTAGGCCACCAGCAGCTCGTCCGCGGCGGTCGCGAAACGCTTGCCGAGGGTGGTCGCCTGCGCGGCGACATTGTGCGAGCGTCCGGCCATGACCAGCTCGCCGTGCTCGGCGGCCAGCCTGCCCAGCCGGGCCAGGACGGCCACCGTGCGGTCCCGCATCAGCTCCAGCGAGCGCCGGATCTGCAGCTGCTCGACGTTCTCCGTCAGATCGCGGGAGGTCATGCCCTTGTGCACGTGCTCGTGCCCGGCCAGGGCGTTGAACTCCTCGATCCGCGCCTTCACGTCGTGCCGCGTGACCCTCTCGCGGTCCGCGATCGAGGCCAGGTCCACCTGGTCGAGGACCCGCTCGTAGTCGGCGATCGCCTCGTCGGGGACCTCGACGCCGAGGTCCTTCTGGGCCCGCAGCACGGCGAGCCAGAGCTGTCGCTCCAGCTTCACCTTCTGCTCGGGCGACCAGAGCGTGGCGAGCTCGGCGGAGGCATAGCGTCCGGCGAGGACGTTCGGGATGCGGGGCTTGGCGGGCGCTGAAGTCACGTGTGCAGAGTCTACTGGCGATTGATGCAGGTCGGCGCCGTGGGGGTGTTCGTCGGAACCTACGAGAGCCCCGCGTCGGCCGTCTGCTGGAGCAGGTCCGTGCAGGGCAGCAGCTCGGGCCGTTTGGGCGGGCGGCCGTCGCCGGAGGAGCGGCCGGTCAGCCGTCTGCCTATCCAGGGCAGCAGGTGCTGCCGGGCGAAGCGGGCGTCCGCGATCCGGCGGGTGAGCCAGCCCGGCCGCGGGGCCGGCGGCAGGGGCGTGCGCCACTCGGGGTCCTCCGGCTCGTGACCGAGCGTCTGCCACACCGCCTCCGCGACCCGGCGGTGGCCCTCCGCCGTCAGGTGCAGCCGGTCCGCGTCCCACATCCGCGGGTCGCTCAGCGACGGCGCCCCGTACAGGTCGACGACGAGCGCCCCGTGCCGCTCGGCGAGCTCGTCCACACAGGCGAACAGCGCCTCCAGACGCGGCCGGAAGCGCTCCAGGACGGGACCCCGCCGGGCGGGGCTGCGCATCAGCACGAGCTGCTTGCACGACGGCGCCAGCCGCTCCACCGCCTCGGTCAGCAGGGCCCTCACCCTGCCCATGTCGCACCGGGGGCGCAGGGTGTCGTTCAGCCCGCCCACCAGGGTCACCACGTCGGCCCGCATGGCCGCCGCCGCCTCCACCTGCTCGTCGAGGATCTGCCCGATGAGCTTGCCCCGCACGGCGAGGTTGGCGTACCGGAACCCGGGGGTGCGGGCGGCCATCCGGGCGGCGAGGAGATCGGCCCAGCCCCGGTAGGAACCGTCGGGCAGCAGGTCCGACATGCCTTCGGTGAAGGAGTCGCCGACCGCGACCAGGCTGGAGTACGAGGGGGAGCACGGGGGATTCGTCTGCATGGCGGCAGTGATGGTATCCCGGCGCCCCACCTGCCATACCACCCGGTCGGTCGGCCCGGGCGGCCCCGCTCAGGTCCGCTGGCCGAACAGCTCCCGCAGCACGTCCTCCATCGTCACCAGGCCCGCCAGCCGTCCGTCCTCCCCCATCACCGCCGCCAGGTGCGTACGGCTGCCCCGCATGGCGGTGAGCACGTCGTCCAGCGGTGTGCTCTCCCGGATCCGCGCGATGGGGCGCAGATCCCGCAGCCGGAACGGTTCGTCGCCCGAGGGGGCGTCCAGGGCGTCCTTGACGTGCAGATAGCCGACGATCCGGCGCCCTTCGTCGACCACCGGGAAGCGGGAGAAGCCGGTCTTGACCGACAGCTGCTCCAGCTGCGCGGGCGTGACGCCCAGGCTCGCGTACACCACGCGCTCCAGCGGAAGGACGACGTCGCGCACCGGCCGGCTGCCGAGTTCCAGCGCGTCGTGCAGCCGCTCCTGCGCCCGGTCGTCGAGGAGGCCGGCCGCGGTGGCGTCCTTGACGATCTCGGCCAGCTCGGTGTCCGTGAAGGTCGCCGCGACCTCGTTCTTGGGCTCCACCCGCAGCAGCTTGAGCAGGCCGTTCGCGAACGAGTTCACCGTGAAGATCACCGGGCGCAGCGCCCGGGAGAGCGCGACCAGCGGCGGGCCGAGCAGCAGCGCGCTGCGCACCGGCTCCGCGAGCGCGATGTTCTTCGGCACCATCTCGCCGAGCAGCATGTGCAGATACGTCGCCAGGGCCAGCGCGATCGCGAACGACACCGCGTGGCCCGCACCCGAGGGCAGCCCCATCGCATGGAACACCGGCTCCAGCAGATGGGCGATCGCGGGCTCGGCGACCACACCGAGGACCAGGGTGCACAGGGTGATGCCGAGCTGTGCGGCCGCCAGCAGCGCGGACACGTGCTCCAGGCCCCACAGCACGCTCCTGGCGCGCCGGTCGCCCTCCTCGGCGTACGGCTCGACCTGGCTGCGCCGCACCGAGATCAGCGCGAACTCGGCGCCCACGAAGAAGGCGTTGACGACCAGGGTCGCCAGACCGATCAGGATCTGTACGGCGGTCATCGGCCGGCCCTCTTCTCGTGCTGCTCGTGGTGCGCGCGCTCCCCGTGCCGCCGGCCGTCCTGCTCCTCCTGGGGCGGGGCGTGCAGCAGCACGCGTGCGGCCCGGCGTCCGCTCGCGTCCACCACGTCCAGCCGCCAGCCGGCGATCCGCAGGGTGTCACCGGCCTCGGGGATCCGGCCGAGCTCGGTGGCGACAAGACCGGCGAGCGTCTCGTACGGCCCCTCCGGCACCCGCAGCCCCACCCGGGCGAGCTGGTCCATGCGCGCGGAGCCGTCCGCCGAGTACAGGGTGCGTCCCTCCTCGTCGGTCCCGGCCGGGGCGAGGTCGGGCGTCTCGAGCGGGTCGTGCTCGTCGCTCACCTCGCCGACGACCTCCTCGACGATGTCCTCCAGGGTCACCACGCCCGCGGTGCCGCCGTACTCGTCGATGACCACCGCCATCGTGTGCGTGCCGGACAGCCGGTCCAGCAGCCGGTCGACGGTCAGCGACTCGGGGACCAGCAGCGGCTCGCGCATGATCTCGGAGACCCGTGTCCGGGTGCGGCGCTCCGCGGGCAGCGCCAGCACGTCCTTGATGTGGGCGGTGCCGACGACCGAGTCGAGGCTGTCGCGGTAGACCGGGAAGCGGGACAGCCCGGTCGCCCGGGTCGCGTTCGCCACGTCCTCGCAGGTCGCCTGGGCGTCGAGGGCGACGACCTGGACACGCGGGGTCATCACGTTCTCCGCGGTCAGGTCGGCGAGGTTGAGCGTCCGTACGAACAGCTCGGCGGTGTCCTCCTCCAGGGCGCCCTCCCTGGCGGAGTGCCGGGCCAGGGCGGCGAGCTCCTGGGGGCTGCGCGCGGAGGCGAGCTCCTCGGAGGGCTCCAGCCCGAGTCGGCGCACCATGTGGTTCGCCGTGTCGTTCAGATGGGTGATGAAGGGGCGGAAGGCGGCGCTGAACCAGCGCTGCAGATTGCCCACCCGCTTGGCCACCGCCAGCGGTGAGGAGATCGCCCAGTTCTTGGGCACCAGCTCGCCCACCACCATCAGGAACACGGTGGACACAGCCGTGCCCAGGACCAGGGCCACCGAGGACGCGGCGGCCCCGGAGACGCCGATGCCCCGGAGCGGACCCGCCAGCAGCCGGGCGATCGACGGTTCGGCGAGCATGCCGACCACCAGGTTGGTGACGGTGATGCCGAGCTGCGCCCCGGAAAGCTGGAACGTCAGGTTCCGTACCGCCTTCAGGGCTCCCGCGGCGCCGCGCTCACCGCGCTCGGCCGCCCGCTCCAGGGCGACGCGGTCGACGGTGGTCAGCGAGAACTCGGCCGCGACGAAGGCACCGCAGACGAGGCAGAGCGCCACTGCCACCAGCAGCAGGAGCACTTCGGTCATCGGGTCACCCCCGACCCGGGGTCGAGCAGTGCGGGGCAGGGACGGGCGCGCCGTGCCGCGCGAGGAGGTTCGCCCATGGGCGGACGCTCACAACCTTTCATGAGGACCGAGTGATCCTGCAATCGTAAAGGACGGGCAAAGAGGGTGCGGGGTCAGTCCGCGAGGGGCCTCACCCAGCGCCGCCACTGCTCCTCGGGCCGGTAGCCCGCCGCACGCCAGGCGCGGTGCGCGGTCTCGTCGCGGGTGAGCACCATGGCGTCGGCGCGCCGCCCGCCGAGGCCCGCGAACCGTTGCTCGGCGGCCCTCGGCAGCGCCGAGCCGATGCCCCGCCGTCGCCGGCCGGGGCGCACGGCCGGCCGGTACAGATGACAGCGCCGGCCGTCGAAGCCCGCGCCGGCCGTGCCGGCCGGCTCGCCGTCCTGCTCCGCCGGCAGCAGGGCCTTCGGGTCCCGGGCGATCAGCCGGGCCACGCCGTCCCGGTCGTCGCTGATGCTCGTGCCCTTCGCGGCCGTTCCCCGGAAGGCCGGCACGGAGCCGATGCCGTCGGGGGTCGCGGGGCGTACACGGAGAGCGTCCATGCGCCGATCGCAGCACGTCCGTGCGCGCGGGGTGCGGAATTCCGGCATCCGGACACCGGCTGCCGGGCGCTTCGCGGTCCGCCCGTGCGCACCCGGCGCCGGGCCCGGCCCCCGGCGCACACCGGAACTCCTGCGTGCTACTCGTGCGCGATCGCCGCCAGCACGTTCATGCGGGAGGCGCGCAGTGCGGGCAGCAGGGCCGCGACGACGCCCACGACCGCCGCGCCGACCACCACCGTGACGATCGTGCTCCAGGGGATCGTCAGCAACCCGATGCCCCGCAGGGCCAGCACCCGCTGGGCGCACACGCCCCACACCAGCCCCAGCGCCAGACCGAGGACCGCGCCGAAGACCGCGATCACCACCGACTCCAGCCGGATCATCCGCCGCAGCTGACGCCGGGTCAGCCCGATGGCCCGCAGCAGACCGATCTCCCGTGTCCGCTCCACCACCGACAGGGCCAGGGTGTTGACCACGCCGAGCACCGCGATGACGATGGCCAGGCCGAGCAGCGCGTACACGAGGCGGAGCAGCACCGCGATCTGGTCGTGGACCAGCTCCTTGTAGTCCGCCTGGTCGCGCACCTGCGCATCGGGGTACGGGGCGAGGGCCTTCGTCAGCTGGGAGCGCAGCCGGTCGGGGCTCGTGCCCGGAGCCGCGTTCACGTACAGCGCCGCGTCCGGGGTGCCGGGCACGTACTTCTCCAGGGTGCCGATGCCGAAGTACACACCGCCCTCGATGCCGAACCCCTCGGCCATGTCCTGGTTGGTCAGCGCGCCCACGGTGAGCCGTGCCCGCCGCCCGCTCTCGAACTCCACGGGCAGGACGCTGCCGGGCCGCACCCCGTGCTTGCCGGCGAATCCGGCGTCCATGGCGACGCGCCCGTCGGCGAGCGCCGCCGCCGTGCCGCCGTGGACGTAGTCGATGTGGGCGACGGCATCCAGCTGCGGGTCGTAGCCGGCGGCGGTGGTCCGCACCCGCCTGCCGTCCGGCAGCGTCACCGCGACGGCCGCGAACCGCTGCCGTACCACGGTGCCGACACCGGGAGTGTTCCGGACCCTGTCCGTGACCTCCGGCGGGAACGGCTGGAAATAACGATTCTGCACGACGAAGTCGGCACCGAGCGTCTTCTCGATCTGGTGGTCGACGGACCGGGCCAGGGAGGCGCCGGCCACCGACATCCCGCCGACCAGGGCCAGGCCCACCATCAGGGCGGACGCGGTGGCGCCGGTGCGGCGCGGATTGCGCAGCGCGTTGCGCTGGCTCATCCG
The DNA here is from genome assembly GCF_002155915.1 of Streptomyces thermovulgaris. Classification (GTDB taxonomy): domain Bacteria; phylum Actinomycetota; class Actinomycetes; order Streptomycetales; family Streptomycetaceae; genus Streptomyces; species Streptomyces thermovulgaris. Next base: position 38,189 of record NZ_MUME01000252.1, read on the forward strand.
CCCGATGGGGCCGAACAGCGCCGGGAACGCCCCGCCCAGCACCCGGATCAGCGGGCGCACCAGCAAAGGGCCCGCGGTGACGGTCGCGACCAGGGTGAGGACGACACCGGCGCCCAGCAGCGAGACGGCGGTCGCGGTGCGGTGCACGACGGCGCAGCCCGCGAGCGCGGCCGCGCCGGCCGCCCCCACCAGCGCGCCCGCCACCGCGCGCCCCCGCAGCGGCCGTTCCGCACCGGCGGTCTCGACGTCCGTCAGGGCCGCCATGGGCGACACGGCCGCGGCGCGGCGGGCCGGGAGGCAGGCCGCCACCAGGGTGATGCCGATGCCCACGGCGTACGCGGCGACGGGCGTGCCCCAGCCGACGACCAGCTCCGCGGTCCGCAGATTCACCCGGAAGGCGCTCATGAGCCGGAGCAGACCGGCGGCCATGCCGATCCCGGCCGCCAGGCCCAGCGTGGAGCCGGCCAGCCCGAGCAGCGCCGCCTCCATCAGCACCGAGCGGCGCACCTGCCGCCGGTCGGCGCCCAGGGCGCGCAGCAGACCCAGCTCACGGGTGCGCTGGGCGATCAGCATGGCGAAGGTGTTGACGATCAGGAAGATGCCGACGAGAACCGCGATCCCGGCGAATCCCAGCATGACGTACTTGACGATCCCGAGGAATCCGCCGAGGCTCTCGGCGGCGGACTTGGCCTGCTCGTCGGCGGTTTTCAGGTCGTATGTCAGGGCGTGGCCGCCGGTGCCGAGGGCCCGGCCGATCCGGCGTTTGAGCTCGGTGCGGGGCACGCCCTCGGCCGCGTCGACCGAGATGCTCGTCGCGCGGTCCGCGGAGCCGAGCAGCCGGGTCTGCGCGGTGGGCGTGTCGAGGAAGACCCGGGCCGTGCCCGGATGGGTGGTGGTGAACGTGGCGAGGCCGACGATGCGCACGCGGAACGTGCCCGGCTGAGCCCGGATGGTCAGCTCGTCCCCGATCCGCGCGTGCGCGTGCCGGGCCGTGTCGGCGTCCAGCAGGGCCTCGCCGTCGCCCCGCGGGGCGCGGCCGGAGGTCAGCCGCACCGGACTGTGGCCGGTGACCTGCCAGTTCGAGACGACGGCCGGAGCGCCCGTGGTCGGACCGACCGGTTTGTTGCGGCTGTCGACGACGGTGGCGTTGCGGACGGCCACGTCCACATGGGCCGCCGCGACGCCGTCGACCTCGGCCACCTGCCGGGCGAGGGAGGCGGGCAGGGTGGGCACGACACCGGTCGGCACGGCGGACCGCAGACCCTGCCGCGGCGCCACCGTCACATCGGCGGAAGCGGAGGCGAAGAGCCGGTCGAAGGTGCGGGAGACGGTGTCGGAGAAGATCAGGCTGCCCGCGACGAAGGCCACCGACAGGACGACGGCCAGGGCGGAGAGCAGCAGCCGCCCCTTGTGGGCGAGGAAACTGCGCAGGGTCGCCCTGAGCACGGGAGTCAGGCCCCCTCGACGGCGACGCCGTCCTCGTCGAGGGGACCGCGGGCCGCCCGGGGGCCGGAGGGCCGCGGACCGCTCCCGGCGAACAGGCGCATGCGGTCCAGGACCGCCGCCGCGGTCGGATGCTCCATCTCGTCCACGACCCGCCCGTCGGCGAGATAGAGCACCAGGTCGGAGTGGGCGGCGGCGCCCGGGTCGTGGGTGACCATGACGACGGTCTGCCCGAGACTGTCGACGGCGTCGCGCAGAAAGCCGAGCAGCTCCAGGCCGGCCCGGGAGTCGAGGTTGCCGGTCGGCTCGTCGGCGAAGATCAGCTCGGGCCGGGAGGCCAGCGCCCGTGCGCAGGCCACGCGCTGCTGCTGGCCGCCGGAGAGCTGGGAGGGACGGTGCTTGAGCCGGTCCCTCAGCCCCAGGGTGTCGATGACCTCGTCCAGCCACTCCTGGTCGGGCCTCCGGCCGGCGATGTCCATGGGGAGGGTGATGTTCTCCAGCGCGTTGAGGGTGGGGACGAGGTTGAACGACTGGAACATGAAGCCGATCCGGTCCCGCCGCAGCCGGGTCAGCTCGCGGTCCCTCAGCCCCGTGATCTCGGTGTCGCCGATCCAGACCCGGCCGGCCGAGACGGTGTCGAGGCCCGCCAGACAGTGCATGAGCGTGGACTTCCCGGAACCGGAGGGGCCCATGACCGCGGTGAAACGGCCGCGGGCGATGTCCACGTCCACCGAGTCCAGCGCGAGCACGGCGGTCCCGCCCGATCCGTACTTCTTGGTCAGCCCCCGGGCGCGGGCCGCGATCCCGTCGGCCGACGCCCGGCCCGGCGCCGCAGCGGATGTGGACACGGCGGCCTCCTTGGGAGTGCTTCGTCCGGTACGTCCCCGCTCGTACATGTCATATGTGCCGTATGCGGGTGTCCTCCGCCGAGCGTAATGTGAGCGGGGCCACAGCCGGTATCCCCCGTTGGGCCGAGCGGGGGCCTCCCGCCACGGGCCGGTTCCTCCGCGGGGCCGGTGTCAGGGGCGTTCGCGGCCGGCGGGGAGCGGACGCCGGGCGGTGCCCAGCACGCAGTACGAGGTGGGCAGGACCGGCCCCTTCTCGGGCACCAGCATCCGGCGGCAGGGGCCGAGTGCGAAGCCGGCGTCCCGCAGGGCGGCGACCGGTTCGCGGGACAGACGGCAGCCGCCGGCCAGCAGCGGCCACACCGTGCGGTCCAGGGCGCGCTGGACGAGGACCATCGCCCGGCCGCCGCCCCTGCCGTGCTCGAAGAACCGCACCTCGCCGCCCGGCCGCAGCACCCGCCGCGCCTCGGCGAGCGCGCGCGGCAGATCGCGCACACTGCACAGCACCAGCGAGAACACCACGGCGTCGAACGCCTCGCTCTCCACCGGCAGCGCCTCCGCGCAGCCCGGCACCACGTCGACCGGGACCCCGGCGCGCCGGGGTCCCGGTC
>NZ_MUME01000253.1 GCF_002155915.1 Streptomyces thermovulgaris
GTGGGGAGGGCCGGGGCCGTGCGGGGCACGGCCCCGGCCGGTGTGTTGTGGGGGTGGGGATGGGTTATGTCCAGTGGTCGAGGCTGTCGGCGGTGCCGTCGAGCCAGGCCCGGCCGAGGGCGTAGAGGGCGTCGGTGCGCGGGCCGGTGGTGCCGGGCATGTCGGTCTTGACGGCGTAGCCGAGCCGGGTCTGCAGGTAGGCCAGGTGGCGGTAGCCGGCCGGGAAGCGGGCGAGCAGCTCCGGGTCCAGGTCGGGCCAGATGCCGGGGGTGACGGGGTCGAGGCGGTCGCGTTCGTAGATGGGCTGGCGCAGGACCATGCCCCAGCGGCCGTCGCGCCTGGCGAAGAAGTCGTAGAACCGGCCGGTGCATACGACGTCGCACATGACGCCGTCGACGTCGGCGCGCTGGGCGATGGTCATCTTCGTCTGGGCGACGGCGCGGTCGCCGGCGACGTCGATGGTGGTGCCGCCGTGGGAGTGCAGGATGCTCACGCCGCGCTCCCAGCCGTCCTTCGAGGCGGCGATGAAGTCGTCGGCGCTGCCCTGCTGCCAGGTGGCCAGGACGCGGGCACCGGGGTGGAAGACGGTGCGGAAGCGGTCCCAGTCGCCGGCGTCGCGCCACAGGATCCAGTTGTCGATCAGGGCACGGATGGCGTCGGTGTCGGCATCGGTGCCGGGGGTCGGGATGGTTGTGGTGGTCATGGTGGTGCTTGGGTGCCGTTCGGTGTGCGGGCGGGTCAGATGAAGAACTTGTCGCTGGTGGGGGTGCCGTCGCGCCGCATGTAGCCGTTGTGGGTGCGTTCCAGGCGGGTCTTCTCGAGCATCGCGTAGGCGTTGTGCTTGGTCAGGACGTCGGCGCCGTTGAGGCGCTCCTCCCAGCGCTGGCCGTTGGAGGTGGTGCGCTCCAGGACCTTCTTGGTGACGTAGTTGACCAGGGCGGCGAAGTAGTTCTCCTCCACGGCGCGGAAGGCGGCCTTGTAGGGGCCGTCCATGCCGGCGTGGAAGTACTCCATGGGGATGGTCTCGAGGGCTTCGCGGGAGTAGCGGACCAGGTCGTCGATGTACTCGACGCCTTCCTCGACGTCGGCACGGTTGCCCAGGCGGGAGACGTGGCCGCTGACGACGGTGTCGAAGTCGTACTCGAGGACCTGGTGGTGGGCCTGTTCCCAGCCGGCGAGGTTCTCGGAGGAGTCGCAGTCGCGGAAGGTGACCCAGGCGGGGCTGGCGATGTCGATGGCGCCGAGGACCTTCTGGCGGGGCAGGTAGGTGAAGATGTTGCCCTCGGTGTGGTTCTGGCCCTTGTAGGACAGCTCGATGGGGACGCCGCCGACGTCGAGGGTGGCGTCGGTGGCGAAGGTCTCGGTGGGCAGGGGCCGGTAGGGGTCGGGGAAGCGGGCGAGCAGCTCGCGGGTGCGTTCGTGGGCGACGATGGTGATGCCGGGGCCGAACATGGAGGCGGCGCCGATGTGGTCGGCGTGCCAGTGGCTGTAGATGAGGTGGGTGACCGGCTCGCGGGTGACGGACTCGATGGCGGCCAGGAGGCGTTCGCCGATGGCGGGGGGTGCGTCCAGGACGACGACGCCGGAGCCGGTGACGACGAACATGCAGTCGTACCAGCCGATGGAGACCCAGTAGACGCCGTCGCGGATCTCCGAGACGTGGTAGCCCTTCTCGAGGCGGTCGCGGGTGAAGAGGATGCCGTGGGAGCGCTCGGGCGGGGGCGCGAAGTCGGAGAGCTTGACGAAGCTGGCGCCCTTGGGGCCGAGGTCGTCCACGAGCCAGGCGGGCTTGGTGTTGTCCGTCATGTGTGGTGTTCCTTGGTGTGTTGGGGTCGGGTTGGTGGTTGGTTGGGTTGGTGTGGTTGCCGGTCGCTCGGGGCGGCCGGGGTCTTGGGGCTGTT
>NZ_MUME01000254.1 GCF_002155915.1 Streptomyces thermovulgaris
CCCAGGCGTGGTGAAGGCCCCGACCGCACCTCTCCGGGGTTTTCCGGAGAAGGCCCGGCCGGGGCCTCACCACGCCTGGGTCAGGTCATGCACATGGGCGACAGGTCACGCGGCGACCACGTCCACCGCCTCGGTGGCAGGGGCCTTGATGGTCACCCGTTCCGGAGGCACACCGGCCACCGACACGGAACCCAGCATCGGGCGGACCGGTGCGGGGACGGGGTCGGGGGCCGAGGCGGACTGGGCCAGCTCGGCGAGGGCGAGCTCGTCGCTCACTTCCCGCATGAGCTCGGACATCCGTACGTCCAGCGCGTCGCAGATGGCGGAGAGCAGCTCGGAGGAAGCCTCCTTCTGCCCCCGCTCCACCTCGGAGAGATAGCCGAGCGAGACTCGAGCGGACGAGGAGACTTCGCGCAGAGTACGGCCCTGGCGCTGGCGCTGCCGACGCAGCACGTCACCCAGCAGGCGACGGAGCAGGATCATCGGTGGCTCCCTCCTCGGACCGCTTGGCCGCATCCTTCTCGCCCCACCGTACCGCCTCGTGCCGCGGCCGTGCGGGGAGCGATGTCGTGTTCACTCAGAGCTGCAAACATCAAAACCCCCCGTTCCGTTCCGTATCCTGTGCCCGCTCATTTCCAGTCTGTTCGCCCGCGATCTGCTCCAGAAGCAGTGCGAGCACGCTCCGTACACTCTCTCTACGAATTTCCGCCCGGCCGCCGTTCAACCGCAGCGCGGTCGTTTTCCCGCCACGGGAGGCGCCGGACTCCGTCGCCAGGGGCCCGTCCACGGCCACGAAGACCGTCCCGACGGGCTGTCCGTCCTGGGGGTCGGGGCCGGCGACACCGGTGGTCGCGACGCCCCAGTCGGCCCCCAGGGCCTTTCGTACGCCGGCCGCCATCTGGGCCGCGACCTGCGGGTCCACCGCTCCCCGCTCGGCCAGCAGAGCGGCGTCGACGCCCAGCAGGCGGTGCTTGAGCTCGGTGGCGTAGGCGGTCACCGAGCCGCGGAACACCTTGGACGCCCCGGGCACCGAGGTGATCTCCGCGGCGACCAGGCCACCGGTCAGCGACTCGGCCACGGCGACCGTCTCGCCTCTCACCGTGAGGAGCCTCACTACCTCGGCGGCCGGTGAACTCACGTCTCCGACTCCTCCAACGCCTCACGGCGCCCGGCGATTCCCCGCCTGCGCAGCACAATGGCCTGCCTCACATAGTCGAGGCCGGTCACCACGGTCAGCACGACGGCCACGGCCATCACCCAGAATCGCAAAGTGGCCAGCCACCCCGTCAGCACCAGCACATACATGCCGACGGCCACGCCCTGCGTGAGGGTCTTGAGCTTGCCGCCGCGGCTCGCCGGGATGACCCCGTAGCGGATGACCAGGAAACGCAGCAGCGTGATCCCGAGTTCCCGGCCGAGGATCACTCCGGTCACCCACCAGGGCAGCTCGCCGAGCGCGGAGAGACAGATCAGCGCCGCTCCCATGATCGCCTTGTCCGCTATGGGGTCGGCGATCTTCCCGAAGTCGGTGACGAGGTTGTACCTGCGTGCCAGATGACCGTCGAACAGGTCGGTGATCATGGCGATGGCGAAGGCCGCCCAGGCCAGCGACCGCCACGCCGGATCGTACCCGCCGCCGGCCAGCATCAGGACCACGAAGCAGGGGACCAGGAGTAGCCGGAGCATGGTCAGGAGGTTGGCGATGTTCCACAGGCTGGCCTGGTCGACGGCGGCGGCCGCGATCTTCCCGCCGCGCGGCGGCCGGTCGCCGCCCTGCCCCGCCACGGACCGGTCCGCCCCGCCGGAGCCGGTCAGATCACCGGGGCCGACGGGCCCGGAGGAGGCGCGGAAGGCAAGGGAAGCACGGGAGACACGGGGGGCGCCCGCGTCCCTGTCCGCGCCGGTTCGGCGCGGAACCGCTCCTGCGGCCGTCCCGTGCGCGCCGGAGGAGCCGCCTGCCGCGGATGCCGGGATGCCGGTCATCTGCCTGCCTCCTCACCCCATACGGACGTGCCCGTCAGTGGCTCGGCCACCAGGTCGACGCCCTCGGTCCCGACCACCTTCGCCTCGACCATACGGCCGACGGCCACGTCCTCGCCGCCCGTGAGACCCGTGAGCAGCACCTGGCCGTCCGTCTCCGGTGCCTGGTGCGCCGCCCGGCCGTACACGCCCTCCTCGTCGTCCACGGACTCGACGAGCACATGCACGGTCTCCCCGATGCGCTCCTCGGCGCGCTGGGAGACGAGCTCCTCGGCCAGCCGGGAGATGTGGGCCAGGCGCTCGGCCACGACGTCCTCGTCGAGCTTGTTCTCGAACGTCGCCGCCTCCGTGCCCTCCTCGTCGGAGTAGCCGAAGACCCCGATGGCGTCCAGCCGTGCGTGGTTCAGGAACCGCTCGAGCTCGGCCAGGTCGGCCTCGGACTCGCCGGGGAAGCCGACGATGAAGTTGGAACGCACGCCGGCCTGGGGCGCCTTGCCGCGGATGGTGTCCAGCAGTCCCAGGAAGCGGTCGGTGTCGCCGAAGCGGCGCATGGCGCGCAGCACGCCGGGCGCGGAGTGCTGGAAGGACAGGTCGAAGTAGGGGGCGACCTTGGGGGTGGAGGTCAGGACGTCGATGAGCCCGGGACGCATCTCGGCGGGCTGCAGATAGCTCACCCGCACCCGCTCGATGCCGTCGACCTCGGCGAGCTCGGGCAGCAGGGACTCCAGCAGGCGGATGTCGCCCAGGTCCTTGCCGTAGGAGGTGTTGTTCTCGGAGACCAGCATGATCTCCTTGACGCCCTGCTCGGCCAGCCAGCGCGTCTCGTTCAGCACGTCGCCGGGGCGGCGGGAGATGAAGGAGCCGCGGAAGGAGGGGATGGCGCAGAAGGAGCAGCGCCGGTCGCAGCCGGAGGCGAGCTTGACCGAGGCGACCGGGGAGCCGTCCAGACGGCGGCGCAGCGGCGGGCGCGGGCCCGACGCCGGGGCGAGGCCCTCGGGAAGGTCGGCGGGGCCATGTCCCGGAATGACCACGTCCGCACCGGCGTTCTGCCGCTCGACCGGGCTGATCGGCAGCAGCTTGCGGCGGTCGCGCGGGGCGTGGGGGACGTGGCTGCCGCCGTTCAGGATGGTCTGCAGGCGCTCGGAGATGTTCACGTAGTCGTCGAAGCCGAGCACGCCGTCGGCCTCCGGGAGGGCCTCGGCGAGTTCCTTGCCGTACCTCTCGGCCATGCAGCCGACCGCGACCACCGCCTGTGTCCTGCCGTGCCCCTTGAGGTCGCCGGCCTCCAGGAGGGCGTCGACGGAGTCCTTCTTGGCGGCCTCCACGAAGCCACAGGTGTTGACCACGGCGACGTCCGCGTCCGCGGCGTTCTCCACGAGCTGCCAGCCGTCCGCCTCCAAGCGGCCCGCGAGCTCTTCCGAGTCCACTTCATTACGGGCGCAGCCGAGAGTGACGAGTGCGACGGTACGGCGTTCAGGCATGGGCTCAAGCCTACTTTGTCTTGCTGAGGGCCCATGTCGAAGGGGTTGGCCGGTCTTGGGCCAACCCCTTGCCGATGTGCCTGCTCGGCACCCTGTTCACGTATCTGCCGACGCCCTGTTCGCGCGGATCGCGCGGTTCACGTCCCGCGCGCCCCGCGCCGCCTATCCGGCCTGCGGGTCGCCCTTGGTGTAGGTGAGGCGTTCCACCGCGCCCGGCTGGAACTGGTCCTCGATCTTCTTGCCGTTGACGTAGAGCTGCACCGCGCCGGCGTCGCCGAGTATCAGGTTGATCCTGGTGCTGTCCTGGAAGGTCTTGGTCTCGCCCTTGTCCAGCAGCCCGTCGAAGAGCATCCGGCCGTTGTGGTCCTTGGCGGAGATCCAGCTGCGGCCGTTGGTGGCGCTGACCCGCACGGTGACCTTGTCCTGCGGGGCGGCCGCGATGGCGCTGTCGGACGGTTCCGGCGTCGGCTCGGCGGGCTTGCTGCTCTTCGGTTCGGGCGGGTCCGTCCTGTCGGCGGTGGGCGTGGAGTTCTCGGTCACCTGTTCCTTGGCACTGGTGGTGCCGCTGTCGCCCTTGAAGGCCGTGAAACCGACGAAGCCGATCACGACGACGATCGCGGCCACCATCGCCGCGGTCCAGTTGGGCCCGCGGCGCTCCGGGCGGATGCGTTCCGCTTCGAACAGGGGGGCGGCCGGTGTGGGGGCGGGACGGCCGCCGGTCATGGCCTCGTACTGCGCGAGCAGCGGGTCCGGGTCGAGACCCACGGCCTTCGCCAGGGTCCGGATGTGCCCGCGGGCGTAGACGTCACCGCCGCAGGGGGTGAAGTCGTCGGCCTCGATGGCGCGCACGATGGCCGTGCGGACCCGGGTGGCGTTGCTGATGTCTTCGACGGTCTTTCCGGCGGCGATCCGCGCCTGCTGCAGGGCACGGCCGACGGAGGGGCGGGCTTCCTCGGATACGTCTTCGAACGGACGCTCGTCTTCAGGGGAGTTGCCGATGGACACGGGGGCGCCTTTCGAGCGTGTAGCCGCCTGTGCTGGAGGTTCAGTCTAGGGTGGTGCCAAAGGGTGGAGCGACCCGGCGGTGGAGCTTTGTACGCCATCGGAATGGCCGGGCAGTCCGACGGCGGGACCGGTTGTCGCGCCCGGGTTCGGCCCCGCACCGGGTCCTCTCGTTCACCTTGACGTGCGGCCGCGGAAAAGGGTTGCCCGCCGTTCGCTAACGAGTGGATCACGGTGGAGGCGCCCGCCCGCGGCGGGCGCCTCCACCGGACGCTCCCTTTCTGCTGCCCCGAACCCCCCGGCTATCCCCCGGACTCCCCGCGGAGCATGGCCAGCACGCCGTCCAGGTCGTCGGGCTTGACCAGGACGTCACGTGCCTTGGAGCCCTCGCTGGGACCGACGATGCCCCGGGACTCCATGAGGTCCATCAGCCGCCCCGCCTTGGCGAAGCCGACACGCAGCTTGCGCTGCAGCATGGACGTCGAGCCGAACTGCGTGGAGATGACCAGCTCGGCCGCCTGGCACAGCAGATCGAGGTCGTCGCCGATGTCCTCGTCGATCTCCTTCTTCCGCTGGGTGCCGGCGACGACGTCGTCCCGGAAGACCGGAGCCATCTGGCTCTTGCAGTGCCGGACGACCGCCTGGATCTCCTCCTCGGTCACGAACGCGCCCTGCATGCGCACCGGTTTGTTCGCGCCCATCGGCAGGAACAGCCCGTCGCCCTTGCCGATGAGCTTCTCGGCGCCCGGCTGGTCGAGGATGACGCGCGAGTCGGCGAGCGAGGAGGTCGCGAAGGCGAGCCGCGAGGGCACATTGGCCTTGATCAGACCGGTGACGACGTCGACGGAGGGCCGCTGGGTGGCGAGCACCAGGTGGATGCCGGCCGCGCGCGCGAGCTGGGTGATGCGCACGATCGCGTCCTCGACGTCGCGCGGTGCGACCATCATCAGATCGGCGAGCTCGTCGACGATCACCAGCAGGTACGGGTACGGCTGCAGCTCCCGCTCGCTGCCCTCCGGGGCCTTCACCCTGCCGTTGCGGACGGCCTCGTTGAAGTCGTCGATGTGCCGGAAGCCGTACGCCGCCAGGTCGTCGTACCGGAGGTCCATCTCGCGCACGACCCACTGCAGCGCCTCGGCGGCCCGCTTGGGGTTGGTGATGATCGGCGTGATCAGGTGCGGGATGCCCTCGTAGGCGGTCAGTTCGACGCGCTTGGGGTCGATGAGGACCATGCGGACGTCCTCCGGGGTCGCCCGCATCATGATCGAGGTGATCAGGCAGTTGATGCAGGACGACTTGCCGGAGCCGGTGGCACCGGCGACCAGGATGTGCGGCATCCTGGCGATGTTGGCCATCACATAGCCGCCCTCGACGTCCTTGCCGAGCGCGACCAGCATCGGATGGTCGTCCTCGGCCGCCTCCGCCAGGCGCAGCACGTCGCCGAGGTTGACCATCTCCCGGTCGGTGTTGGGAATCTCGATGCCGACCGCGGACTTGCCGGGGATGGGACTGATGATCCGTACGTCCGGGCTGGCCACGGCGTAGGCGATGTTCTTCGTCAGCGCGGTGATGCGTTCGACCTTCACCGCGGGCCCGAGTTCGACCTCGTAGCGCGTGACCGTCGGCCCGCGGGTGAACCCGGTGACCCGGGCGTCGACCTTGAACTGGGTGAAGACGGTGGTGAGCGCGTCGACGACGGCGTCGTTGGCCGCGCTGCGCGCTTTGCCGGGGCCACCCCGCTCGAGCAGGTCGAGGGAGGGCAGGACGTAGGTGATGTCGCCGGACAGCTGGAGCTGTTCGGCGCGCGGCGGCAGGTTCCGCGTGGGAGGCGGCGGGGTCTTCGTGAGGTCGGGGACCTCGGCCGGCTTCTCCCGCGCGGGGCGCCGGGCCGGCGGGGCGCCGGTGGTCCGCGCGGCCGGGACGGGGGCGGGGACCGTCGGCTCGCCGCGGTCGGCGACACCGACCCCCTGGGTGAGGTCGGCGACGACCGGTGAGGGCGGCATGCCGTGCAGCACGGCGCCGTCGAGCGAGGCGGCGGCAGCGGCGGCCACGTCCACGGCGTCCATCCCCCGCTCCATGTCCGGCTGCGGCACGGCCGAACGCCGGGGGCGGCCACGCCGCTTGCCGGGGGCCTCCTGCTCGGCACCGTCGGGGTCGTACTCCTGGGGGGCGCTTCGGCGCTTGCGGGGGCGCGTGGACAGCGCCTCGCGCCACTGCTCGTCGTAGCGGGCGTCGTCCTCGGTGTACGGGGCGTCCTCCGGGTCGGACAGGATGCCGAGCCTCGTGCCGAGCAGCCGCAGCCGCTGCGGGATCGCGTTGACCGGGGTGGCGGTCACGACCAGCAGACCGAACACGGTGAGCAGCACCAGCAGCGCTACGGCGAGGGCCTCGCCCACGGCATACGTCAGCGGGGCCGCCGCGCTCCAGCCGATGAGCCCGCCGGAGTCCCTGATGGCCTGCATGCCGTCGCTGCGGGCGGGCGAGCCACAGGCGATGTGCACCTGTCCGAGCACGCCGACCACCAGTGCGGACAGGCCGATGACGATGCGTCCGTTGGCCTCGGGCTTCTCCGGATGCCGGATCAGGCGTACGGCGACGGTCGCGATCAGGATCGGCACGAGCAGGTCCAGACGGCCGAAGGCCCCGGTCACCAGGATCTCGACCAGGTCCCCGACGGGCCCGTGCAGATCTGCCCAGGTGCCGGCGGCGACGACCAGGGCGAGGGCGAGCAGCAGCAGGGCGACGCCGTCCTTGCGGTGCGCGGGGTCGAGGTTCCTGGCACCCTGCCCTATTCCGCGGAACACGGCGCCGACGGCGTGTGCGAGCCCGAGCCAGAGGGCGCGCACGATCCGGTACACACCCCCGCCGGAACGGGACGCGGGCTTCTTCGCCGCGGTTTTCCTCGCAGGGGCCTTCCTGGCGGGCGCCTTCTTGGCAGAACCCTTCTTGGCGGGGGCCTTCCTCGCAGCAGTCTTCTTCGCCGGGGCCGCCCCGGGAGCGGCCGCCTTCTTCGCGGGCTGCTTCTTGGCTGCGGAGGGACGTGAGGCCATGGGTGCGAGGGTACCGGGGGAGGCGACAGCGGACACGTGTGCCCACAGCTTCACCCGTTCGTGTCGCCCGCACAGAGGCGCAGGATTGACGGTCCCTCAGAGAGCCGGACGGAAGTTCCTCAGAGAGCCGGACGGAGGCCGCCGTTCTCCGGACTCCGTCCGGCATCCGCGTCCGGCCGGGGATTCCGGCTCACTGCTGGGAGGAGACCGACGAGGTGCTCCCCGCGCCCGGCTCCAGCGCGTCCAGGGCCCGCCTGAGTCCCGTCAGTTTGCGCTCCAGATGAGCCGCCGTGGCCACCGCCGCCGCGTCCGCGGACTCGTCGCCGAGCTGCTTGGAGAGGGCCTCCGCCTGTTCCTCGACGGCGGCGAGACGGGCGGAGAGCTCGGCGAGAATGCCGGCCGACTCCTTGCCGTCGCCGACTCCGCCCTTGCCGCCCTCCAGTTGGAGCCGCAGCAGAGCCGCCTGCTCCTTCAGCTGACAGTTCTTCATGTACAGGTCCACGAAGACCGAGACCTTCGCGCGCAGCACCCACGGGTCGAACGGCTTGGAGATGTAGTCGACCGCGCCGGCCGCATAGCCACGGAAGGTGTGGTGCGGCCCGTGGTTGATCGCGGTGAGGAAGATGATCGGGATGTCCCGCGTCCTCTCCCGCCGCTTGATGTGCGCGGCCGTCTCGAAGCCGTCCATGCCCGGCATCTGGACGTCCAGCAGAATGACCGCGAAGTCGTCCGTGAGCAGTGCTTTGAGCGCTTCCTCCCCGGAGGATGCCCGCACCAGCGTCTGATCGAGCGCAGAGAGGATGGCCTCCAGCGCCAGCAGATTCTCCGGCCGGTCATCGACCAGGAGGATCTTGGCCTTCTGCACCATGGCCCGCCCTCCTCGCCCCGGCTTGGGGCCGCCCCTGTCCGCAGGAAACGGGGAAGCACCGGTGGGTGCCGCCCCGGAGGACGGCTTCCCTGTGCCGTCCCTCCTTGTGCCGGTCATCGTAGCCGCACCCCGCCCGTCGCCACACCCTGTCACCGCGATGTCACTGTGCACATAGCGGGAACGTGGCGGGAGACCGGAAAGTTCCCCGAATCCCGCACTTCTACACGTCTTCACGCACCTTCGATCAACAACTCCGCGCGTGCCCGGAAGGTTCCGTCACCGGCCCGCCGTCACTCCCGGTTCATCCACTGCGCCATCACGGCGAGCAGGTGATCGGGGTCGACGGGCTTGGTCACGTAGTCGGAGGCACCCGACTCGATCGCCTTCTCCCGGTCGCCCTTCATCGCCTTCGCGGTCAGCGCGATGATCGGCAGCCCGGCGAACTGCGGCATCCGCCTGATCGCCGTGGTCGTGGCATACCCGTCCATCTCGGGCATCATGATGTCCATCAGGACGACCGCCACGTCGTCGTGCTGCTCCAGGACCTCGATGCCCTCGCGGCCGTTCTCGGCGTACAGCACGGACAGTCCGTGCTGCTCCAGCACGCTGGTCAGGGCGAACACATTGCGGATGTCGTCGTCGACGATGAGCACCTTCTCCCCGTCGAACCGGATGGCCCCGCCTTCCTGCGGTCCCGTGTCCGCCTCCGCCGCCGCGGCCTCCGGCTCCTGGGCCGCCCGGTCCTGCTGCCCCGCCTGTTCGTCGGCGACGGGCAGGGCCCTGCGGCTCCTGCGGCGGTGACGGAAGAGCGTGGTGGGGCCGCTCTGCACCGGCTGCTGCGGCTCCGTCTCCGCCGGCTGCTCGTCCTGCGCGGCGGTCTGCTCGTCCGAGGACGAGTCCTCCTCGGACTCCGCGACCAGCGCACCGTCGTCCAGGACGGAGCCGGGCTGCTGATAGCCCTGCGGCGGCAGCTCGCCCGGGTGCAGCGGCAGATACAGCGTGAACGTCGAGCCGCGGCCCGGCTCGCTCTGCGCGTGGATCTCGCCGCCGAGCAGCTGTGCGATCTCCCGCGAGATGGACAGCCCGAGGCCCGTACCGCCGTACTTGCGGCTGGTGGTGCCGTCGGCCTGCTTGAACGCCTCGAAGATCACCCGCATCTTGCTGGCCGCGATGCCGATGCCGGTGTCGGTGACGGAGAACGCGATCAGCTCCGCGTCCGGGTCGGTCAGCGAACCGGCCTCCAGCAGCTGCTCGCGGATGCTCTGCGGAACGTCGTCCCGCGCGGGGCGGATGACGAGCTCCACCGACCCGGAGTCGGTGAACTTCACCGCGTTGGACAGCAGGTTGCGCAGCACCTGCAGCAGCCGCTGCTCGTCGGTGTGCAAGGTGGCGGGCAGCTCCGGCGACACCCTCACGGACAGGTCGAGTCCCTTCTCCGCGGTCAGCGGACGGAAGGTGGCCTCGACGTAGTCGATCAGCTGGACGAGCGCGATGCGGGTCGGGGAGACGTCCATCTTGCCCGCCTCGACCTTCGACAGGTCCAGGATGTCGTTGATCAGCTGGAGCAGGTCGGACCCCGCGCCGTGGATGGTCTCGGCGAACTCCACCTGCTTCGGGGTGAGGTTGCCCTCGGCGTTGTCGGCGAGCAGCTTGGCCAGGATCAGCAGGGAGTTGAGCGGCGTGCGCAGCTCGTGCGACATGTTGGCCAGGAACTCGCTGCGGTAGCGCATGGAGACGGCGAGCTGCTCGGCACGCTCCTCCAGGACCTGCCGGGCCTCCTCGATCTCGGAGTTCTTCGCCTCGATGTCGCGGTTCTGCTGGGCCAGCAGCTCGGCCTTCTCCTCCAGTTCGGCGTTGGACGCCTGCAGGGCCTTCTGCCGCTGCTCCAGCTCCGCGGACCTGATCCGCAGCTGCTCGGTCAGCTCCTGGGACTGCTTCAGCAGCTGCTCGGTCTTGGTGTTGACGGAGATGGTGTTGACGGTGGTGGCGATCACCTCCGCGATCTGGTTCAGGAAGTCCTTCTGGATCTGCGTGAACGGGGTGAAGGAGGCCAGCTCGATGACGCCGAGCACCGTGCCCTCGAACAGCACCGGCAGCACGATCACCTGCGCGGGCGGCGCCTCGCCGAGCCCGGAGGAGATCTTCAGATAGCCGCTGGGCGCGTCCTCCACGAGGATGGTGCGCTTCTCCTTCGCGGCCGTCCCGACCAGCCCCTCGCCCGGCCGGAACGACGTCGGCATGGAGCCCATCGAGTAGCCGTAGGAGCCCAGCATCCGCAGCTCGTAGGAGTCCTCGTCCTCGCCGCCGAGGTCCGTGCCGTCGACCAGCGGCATCGCGACGAAGAACGCGCCGTGCTGCGCGGAGACCACCGGCGTCAGCTCGCTCATGATCAGCGAGGCCACGTCCTGCAGGTCGCGGCGGCCCTGCATCAGCGCGGAGATCCGGGCCAGGTTGCCCTTGAGCCAGTCCTGCTCCTTGTTGGCGATCGTGGTGTCGCGCAGGTTGGCGATCATCTTGTTGACCGTGTCCTGCAGTTCCTGGATCTCGCCGGACGCGTCGACGTCGACCTTCAGGTTCAGGTCGCCGCGGGTCACGGCGGTCGCCACGCGCGCGATGGCACGCACCTGCCGGGTCAGGTTCCCGGCCATCTCGTTCACGGACTCGGTCAGGTCCCGCCAGGTGCCGTCGACGTCCCGCACGCGCGCCTGACCGCCCAGGCGGCCCTCGGTGCCCACCTCGCGGGCCACCCGCGTGACCTCCTCGGCGAAGCTGGACAGCTGGTCGACCATCGTGTTGATGGTCGTCTTCAGCTCCAGGATCTCCCCGCGCGCCTCGATGTCGATCTTCTTGGTCAGATCGCCCTTGGCGATGGCGGTGGTGACCATGGCGATGTTGCGCACCTGGCCGGTCAGGTTGGACGCCATCTGGTTCACCGAGTCGGTGAGGTCCTTCCAGGTGCCGGCCACGCCCGGCACATGCGCCTGACCGCCGAGGATGCCGTCCGTGCCCACCTCACGGGCCACCTTGGTGACCTGCTCGGCGAACGAACTGAGCGTCTTCACCATGGTGTTGAAGGTCTCGGCGAGCTGCGCGACCTCACCGCGCGCCTCGATCGTCACCGTCCGCGTCAGGTCGCCGTTGGCGACGGCGGCGGCCACCTGGGAGATGTTCCTCACCTGCATGGTGAGGTTCTTCGCCATCAGGTTGACGTTGTCGCTGAGGTCCTTCCAGATGCCCACGACGCCGGGCACGTGCGCCTGGCCGCCGAGGATGCCCTCGGTGCCCACCTCACGGGCCACCCGCGTGACCTGCTCGGCGAACGAGGAGAGCTGGTCCACCATCGTGTTCACGGTGGTGACGAGCTCGAGGATCTCGCCCTTGGCGTCGACGGTGATCTTCTTGGACAGGTCGCCCTTGGCGACGGCGGTGGTGACCTCGGCGATGTTGCGCACCTGGCTGGTCAGGTTGTTCGCCATGGAGTTCACGGACTGCGTGAGCTCCTTCCACGTGCCGGACACGCCCGGCACGTGCGCCTGGCCGCCCAGACGCCCCTCGGTGCCCACCTCACGGGCCACCCGCGTGACCTCCTGGGCGAACGAGGAGAGCTGGTCCACCATCGTGTTGATGGTGTTCTTCAGCTCCAGGATCTCCCCGCGCGCATCCACGGTGATCTTCTGGGAGAGGTCGCCGCGGGCCACGGCGGTGGCGACCTGGGCGATGTTGCGCACCTGGTCGGTGAGGTTGCCCGCCATGCCGTTCACGGAATCCGTGAGGTCCCGCCACACACCGGCGACCCCGGGCACCTGCGCCTGACCGCCCAGACGCCCCTCGGTGCCCACCTCACGGGCCACCCGCGTGACCTGCTCGGCGAAGGCCGACAGCTGGTCCACCATCGTGTTGATGGTGTTCTTCAGCTCCAGGATCTCCCCGCGCGCGTCGACATCGATCTTCTGGGAGAGGTCGCCGCGGGCCACGGCCGTCGTCACCTGGGCGATCTGCCGCACCTGGGAGGTGAGGTTGCCCGCCATGAAGTTGACGGAGTCGGTGAGCTCCTTCCACGTGCCGGACACGCCCGGCACCACGGCCTGACCGCCCAGGCGGCCCTCCGTTCCCACGTCCCGGGCCATCCGGATGACCTGGTCGGCGAAGGCCGACAGCTGGTCGACCATCGTGTTGACGGTGTTCTTCAGCTGGAGCATCTCGCCGGAGACGTCGACGGTGACCTTCTGCGACAGATCACCGTTGGCCACGGCCGTCGTCACCTGGGCGATGTTGCGCACCTGCCCGGTGAGGTTGCGGAACGCGGTGTTGACGGAGTCCGTGAGGTCCTTCCACGTCCCCGCCGCGCCCGGCACATACGCCTGGCCGCCCAGCTCGCCCTCGACACCGACCTCCCGGGCCACCCGCGTCACCTCGGAGGAGAAGGCCGAGAGCTGGTCCACCATCGTGTTGACGGTGTTCTTCAGCTCCAGCATCTCGCCGGCCACGTCGACGGTGACCTTCTGCGACAGATCACCGTTGGCCACGGCCGTCGTCACGGCGGCGATGTCCCTCACCTGGGTGGTCAGGTTCCGGAACACCGTGTTGACGGAATCCGTGAGGTCCTTCCAGGTGCCGGCCACCCCCGGCACATTCGCCTGACCGCCCAGCCGCCCCTCGGCGCCGACCTCGTTGGCCACCCGCGTGACCTCGTCCGCGAAGATCCGCAGCGTCTCGGTCATCTGGTTGATCGTCTCGGCGAGCTGCGCCACCTCGCCCCGCGCCGGCACGGTCACCTTCTGCGACAGGTCACCGTTGGCGACGGCGGTGGTGACCTGCGCGATCCCGCGCACCTGGGCCGTCAGGTTGCCGGCCATCTGGTTCACCGAGTCGGTGAGGTCCTTCCAGGTGCCCGCCACGCCCGGCACATGCGCCTGACCGCCGAGGATGCCGTCCGTGCCCACCTCACGGGCCACCCGCGTCACCTCGGAGGAGAAGGCCGAGAGCTGGTCCACCATCGTGTTGACGGTGTTCTTCAGCTCCAGCATCTCGCCGGCCACGTCGACGGTGACCTTCTTGGACAGATCGCCCTTGGCCACCGCCGTGGTGACCAGCGCGATGTCCCGCACCTGGGCGGTCAGCCGGGACGCCATCGTGTTGACGGAGTCGGTGAGGTCCTTCCACGAACCGGACAGCCCCCGCACCCGCGCCTGACCGCCCAGCTTGCCCTCGGTGCCGACCTCACTGGCCACCCGCGTGACCTCGTCGGTGAACGCCGACAGCTGATCGACCAGGTTGTTGACCGTCCGCCCGACCTTCAGGAACTCGCCGCGCAGCGGCTGCCCGACCCCTTCCGGCGTGTACGCGCGCAGCTCCATGCGCGGCGACAGATCACCCTCGGCGACCGCGGAGAGCACCCGGCTGACCTCGGAGACGGGACGCACGAGATCGTCCACGAGCGCATTGGAGTTCTCGATCGCGGCCGCCCAGGAACCCTCGCAGGGCCCCGTCTCCAGCCGCTCGGTGAGCTTCCCCTCGCGCCCCACCACGCGCCGTACCCGCGCCAGCTCGCCCGTCACATGCAGATTGCGGTCGGCGACCTCGTTGAAGACCGCCGCGATCTCCGCCATCACGCCGTCCCCGGACACCGTGAGCCGCTTGCGGAAATTGCCGTCCCGCATCGCCGTCAGCGCAGCCAGCAGTCGCTCCAGGGCGGCCGTGTCCACCTCTGTTGTCCCCTTGCGCGCCTTGCGCTGGTTCTTCAGGGACTGTCCGCCTTTCGCGCGCGTCTTGGTGCTTCGCGTCGCTGCGCCAGACTCCACTGTGTCCCTCCCGCAGGGGTCGACCGTTGCTGCTGTGCACCGGTAGTGCTGTTCGGCGTATCCGTTGCTGCTGCGTATATCCGCCCGATGCGATCGGCCACGCCGAGGGATGCCGCCTCGGGCGCGGAGAACACACTCAGCCTGCTCCGACCTTCACCAGATGCCTGCCCAGTGTTTCACCCTTGCCGAACCAGGCCATAACAGTTCGGCAGCTTTGCAAGCTTCCGCACACTCTCCGGGCGGAATCACTGCTGACCGGCATCAGCATGGACCGCGAAGGTAAGTAACCTTGCATGGGGCTGTCCAGCCACGCCGGTTCCGTCCGGCCTGGGGGTGGCACGGGAACGAACGGGCATGGAGGCGGCCGCACACATGACCACGGGAGTGATCCCCGGGGGGCAGTCCCCGGAGCCACGGCCGAAGGGTCCGCAGCTGCCGGAGCAGCGGCATGAGCCCGTCGGCCACCTGGGTCTGCACGTCGACAACCGGACGAGGAGTTCTGTGATCACCGCGCGCGCGGCCGCCAGCTTCGAGCCCCAGGGACGATCGGTCGCGGCCGCCCGCTCCTTCGTTCGCGACACCCTCCAGGGCTGGGGCTTCGGCGACATCGTCGACGACGCCGTGGTCCTCACCAGCGAACTGGTCACCAACGCGGTCGTGCACGCCGGCACGGCCGCCGACGTCCTGTGCCTGCGCAGCGACGGCGGGGTGCGGGTCGAGGTGTCCGACCGCTACCCGGAACGGGAGATCCCGGTCCAGAGCTCCGCGGTCAACATGGGAAGCCCCGACCGCGAGGGCGGACGCGGCCTGCAGCTGTGCGCGGCCCTGGCCGGCCGCTGGGGCGTGGAGTACACGCCCACGCACAAGAAGGTCTGGTTCCAGCTGGACCTGCCCGAACGCCCGGTCGGCACCCGCACCGCCGGCCCCTTCCTGCCCGCCGACCTCCTTCCGCTCGCCGACGGCCGGGTCCGCGTGGCCGTCGTCCAGATCGACCGCAACGGCTCCATCACCGCCTGGAACGAGGACGCCGAGGAACTCTTCGGCCACGCCGCCGACCAGGTCACCGGCAAACCGCTCACCGACTTCGCGGCCTGGCCGCACACCCCCGGCACCGGCACGGGCATCGCCGAGGCGCTCCAGCTCTCCCGCTGGGAGGGCAGTTACGGCATCCGCGACTCCCACGGCCGTGTCGTCCCCGTCTACGCCTCCCACCTGCGCGTACGCGACACGGACGGCGAGCCCTCCACCGTCTGCCTGCTCGTCAGGGACCATGAACGGGCCATTCTGCAGACACCGTTGCGTCCGGCGGCCACCAGCGACGCCAACGGCGCCGCCGAGGGCGCGAAGAGCACCGATCCCTTCGAGCTCTTCATCGGCTCCCCCGCCCCCGACGACCTCGACAGCCTGCTGCAGCGCACGGTCGAACGCGCCCGCGACATGCTCGACGGCGACGCCGCCTTCCTCCTTCTGGCCACCGACGACGAGACGGAGCTGGAGGTCCGCGCCTCCACCGGTCTGCCGTCCGCCCGCCAGCGCTTCGCCCGCGTCCCCGTCGAGGCCGGCCCCGGCCGCTACGGCTCGGCCCGCATGCCGGCCGTCCACGACGACCTCACCGCCGTCCCCGGTGCCGTCCCCCTCCTCAACGGCACCGGCATGCGGTCGGTCGTCACGGTCCCGCTGAAGGTCGAGGGCCGTCTCACCGGCTCCCTCGGCGTCGCCGCGGAGGCACCCGGCAGATACTCCAACGAGGAGGCACTGCGCCTGCAGTTCGCCGCCGACCGCATCGCCCTGGCCGTCGAGTCGGCCCGCCTGGGCGAGCTGGAACGGCTGCGCCGCGGCTCCCTCAGCTTCCTCGTCGAGGCGTCCGACCTGCTGGCCGGCACCCTGGACCGGGACCAGACCCTCGCCCTGATGGCCCAGATGACGGTCCCCACCCTGGCCACCTGGTGCGCCGTCTACACGATCGCCGACCAGGCCTCCGAGCCCTATCTGTCCTACGTCCTGCACGAGGACGAGGAACTGATCGACGGCATCAAGTCCCTGCTGTCCCGGATTCCGCCGCCGGACCCGGTCCCCACCCCCGGCGCCCGGGTGTGGAACGCGCCCCGCGAGGCCGCCCACCAGGCCGCCCTGCGCACCTCCATGCGCAGCCTCAGCCTGGGCGAGTCCCACCACCAGATCGGTACGGCCGTCGGACCGACGCTGGCCACGGCCGCCGCGGTCGGCGGCGAGACGGTGGTCCTGCCGCTGGTCGCCCGCAACCGTGTCATCGGCATGCTCACGCTCGGCAAGCCCTCCGAGGAGCACTTCCGCCAGGAGATCCTGGAACTCGCCGAGGACCTGAGCCGCCGTGCCGCCCTCGCGCTGGACAACGCCCGCCTGTACTCGGAGCGCACGGCCATCAGCCAGTCCCTCCAGCGCAGTCTCCTGCCGCCGGGCCTTCCCCGGATCGAGGGCGTGGAGGTCGAGGTCATCTACCGCGCGGCCGGCGAGGGCAACGAGGTCGGCGGCGACTTCTACGACCTCTTCCCGATCCGGGACGGCACCTACGGCTTCGCCATCGGCGACGTCTGCGGCACGGGCCCGGAGGCGGCCGCGGTGACCGGCCTGGCCCGGCATGCGCTCAGACTGCTGGCCCGCGAGGGCTTCGGCGGCCCCGCGGTACTGGAACGCCTGAACTCCGCCATCCTCGACGAGGGCGCCCGCAGCCGCTTCCTCACGCTTCTGTACGGCGAGTTGCGGCCGCAGGAGGACGGCAGCGCCCAGTTGAAGGTCGTCTGCGCCGGCCACCCGCCGCCGCTGCGGCTGCGCCAGGACGGCACGGTGGAACCGGCCGCCGACCCCCAGCCGCTCCTCGGTGTCCTGGAGGACCTGGAGCTGTACGAGCAGACGGTCACGCTGGAACCCGGTGACGTCCTGCTGTGCGTCACGGACGGCGTCACCGAACGCCGCGAGGGCTCACGCATGCTGGGCGACGACGGCCTCGCGGAAGTCCTCACCACCTGCACGGGTCTGACGGCGGGAGCGGTGGCGGCCCGCATCATGCGCGCGGTGGAGCGCTTCGCCTCGGACGCCCCGTCCGACGACATGGCGATCCTCGCCATGCGTGTCCCGGGTCCGCCCAAGTAGGCGGTCGTACGCACAGGACATGCGCAAGGCCCTTGCCCGGACGGGCAAGGGCCTTGGCGCTGGAGCCCCCAAACGGAATCGAACCGTTGACCTTCTCCTTACCATGGAGACGCTCTGCCGACTGAGCTATAGGGGCCGGTCGCCTTCCGGGGTTTTCCCCGCGGCAACGAAAGAGATCATACCCCGAACAGAGCCGTGCTCCCAACCATGATCGGTCCGCCCAGCGCATTGCACACCGAAACGATGCGCTGCAGCTCCCTCCGCGTCAGTGCGGCATGCACCGGCAGTGCGAGCGTCTCCTCGGCGGCCCGCTCGGTTTCCGGCAGGGACACGCGCCGACGGAACCCGGGTGTCCGGTGCAGGGGCGTCTTCACGGGCACTCGGCAGTCGACTCCCTTGGCCCGTACGGCTCGCGCGAAGGCGTCCCGGTCCGGTCGGCCGTTTCCGGGGACACGCACCACGTACTGCTGGTAGGTGTGCCCGACACCTCCGTCCGGCGTCCGTACGCCTCGCAGCCTCGCGTCCAGGTAGGCGGCACGCTCCCTGCGCTGTGCCACCTCGTCGTACGGTTCCTCCGCCTCGCTCTGCTCCAGTACCAGCAGTCCATGCCGCCGGCCGATGTCGTGCAGCCGCTCCATGTCGGCCGGCCGGCCGAAGCGATGCACGACAACAACGGCCGCCGTACGGGAAGTTACGGCGGCCTTCACGGCAGACGGATCGAGACAGTACGTCACCGGATCTATGTCGGCGAACACCGGCAGCGCAGCTGTCCGGGTCACGGCTTCGGCGACCTCCGCGTTGCCGAACGCCGGCACGACGACCTCGTCACCGGCTCCGATACCGGCCGCCCTGAGCAGTGCGGCGATACCCATGGGGGGATGCTGACCGGAGTGCGTTAACGCCATGTGACGGCAAACAAAAAAGGGTTGGACCCGAAACAGAAGTCCGGGTCCAACCCCCTCAAAACTTGTCCGGCGGCGTCCTACTCTCCCACAGGGTCCCCCCTGCAGTACCATCGGCGCTGTAAGGCTTAGCTTCCGGGTTCGGAATGTAACCGGGCGTTTCCCTCACGCTATGACCACCGAAACACTATGAAACACTCAAACAACCAGCAAAGGCCGTTCGCGGTCTCAGAACCAACACAGTGAACGCGAGCACCTGAGGACAAGCCCTCGGCCTATTAGTACCGGTCACCTCCACCAGTCACCTGGCTTCCAGATCCGGCCTATCAACCCAGTCGTCTACTGGGAGCCTTACCCCATCAAGTGGGTGGGAGTCCTCATCTCGAAGCAGGCTTC
>NZ_MUME01000255.1 GCF_002155915.1 Streptomyces thermovulgaris
CCCGTTCACCCCCCTCGTCCCCCGTGCCGCCGGCCGGGGCCGGGCCCGCACCGTGCGGGGTGCCGCTTCACGCGGTGCCGGAGGTCCGGGCGGTCCACCGGCCGAGGACGCTTGCACCCGGTGCGCGGGGCGTGATGACACTGAGGCATGTGCCGAAGCATCAAGACGCTGCGTCCGCCCGCCCTGCCCGAGGAGGCGACGGAGGAGGAGGTGCGCGCCGCCGCGTTGCAGTTCGTGAGGAAGGTCTCGGGATTCCGGACGCCGGCGGCGCACAACCGCGAGGTGTTCGACCACGCGGTGGACGTGATCACGCGGGCCACGCAGGAGCTGCTGGCGGGACTGGAGGTGCGGGGGCAAACCGCCCGGAAGGCCGGGTGAGCCCGCGGCGGGCGGAGTGCGTCGCGTGCGTTCCCTACGCCTCCGCCGGCACCGGCGTGCGCCGCATCAGATACACCGCTCCCGCTCCCGCCGCGAACAGCGCCGCCACCGACAGTCCCGTGGCCAGCCACGCCGCACCCAGCCACCGGGTGCCGAAGTAGCCGAGGGCCACGCTGTAGGCGGCCCAGGACAGACCGGCCAGGGCGGACCAGGGAAGGAACTCCCGGACGCGGCGATGCGCGGCACCGGCGCCGAAGGAGACCACCGAACGTCCGGCCGGGGCGAAGCGGGCGAGGACCACCAGTGCGCCGCCGCCCCGTGACAGGGCCTCGCCGAGCCGCTCCTGAGCCCTGCTCAGCCGCCGCGACCGCGAGAGCGCGCGGTCCAGCCGCTCGCCGCCCCGCCGGGCCAGCCGGTAGGCGACGAGGTCGCCCAGCACCGAGGCCGTGGCCGCGCACAGGAACAGGACCAGGATGTCCGGTACGTCCTGCGGGACTTGTCCCGTCGCCGCGCTCGTGCCCGCGGCCGCTGCCGCCGTGGCGGCCGTCGCGATCAGGACCCCGCTGGGCAGCACCGGCAGGAAGACGTCCAGCAGGACGGACGCGGCCACCACGGCGTAGATCCACGGCGCGCCGGTGAGCGACCCCACCCGCGCCAGACTCTCCAGCACCGAAGCCCTTCCCCCTGTCATCCCCCCGTGGACCGCCGACCGTGCCGCGTGTCGCGGGGGAGCGGCAGAAGCGGCCTCGAACGGCCCTACAGCGTAGCCGGGAGTGTGACAGAAGTTTCACCGGGGGTCACCTGTTCGTTCAGGGGCCGGTCCGGGCTCCGTTCCCTCTGTCCGGTTTCCGCCCGTTCCGGGCACGGCCGGGCATCCGGCCGGGCACCGCCGCCCGGATGCCCGCGCGGCCCGCCCCGGCCCCGTCGCTTCCGTCACCCCGTGCGGCCCGGGGCGACGGAAGCGGTGGCAGGAGACGGCGGGACTCCCGGGTCAGCAGGCGGCGAGATGGTTCTGCAGAGCGCTCTTCTCCGCCGGGTCGACCGACAGGTTGTAGTAGTACTTCACCTGCACCCACGCGCGTACATAGGTGCAGACGTACGCCGACCGGGGCGGGACCCAGGTGGCGGGGTCCTGGTCGCCCTTGGCCTGGTTGACGCGGTCGGTGACGGCGATGAGCTGCGGGCGGGTGAGGTCGTTGGCGAAGGCCCGGCGCTGGGCGGTGGTCCAGGCGCTCGCCCCGGAGTCCCAGGCCTCGGCCAGCGGCACGACGTGGTCGATGTCCACGTCGGAGGCGGAGGTCCAGGTGGCGCCGTCGTACGGCGAGTACCAGGTGCCGCTGGTGGCGGCGCAGGAGGAGTTGGTGACGACGTTGGTGCCGTCCCGCTTCAGGACGGTCTCGCGGGTGTTGCAGCTTCCGCTGATGGTGATCCAGTGCGGGAAGAGGTCGCGGCTGTAGCCGGTGCGGTTCTCGGCGGCCACGGTGAGGGAGGCGAGGTAGCTGCGGGCGGTGGCCGCGCTGACCGGGGTGGGGAGGGCGGCCACCGCCCGCAGCTAC
>NZ_MUME01000256.1 GCF_002155915.1 Streptomyces thermovulgaris
GGTTGCCTGAGCGCCCGCCGGACCGGCCCGGCGGGCGCTCAGGCAACCCTCAGCGACCCAGATCACCCCGCAGTCGGCTGCATTGCGACGGAAGATGGGGGTAGTCTCAGACGAACTACATAAGTTACCGCTTAGTAATTTCGAGGCCGCCCCAGGAGCCCCCATGCAACTCGTCGCGATCATCGTGTCGCTGGTGCTGACCGTGGTCGGCGTCGCGCTGCTCGCCCGTGCCATCGGCCAGTTCGTCCGGTACTTCCGGCTGGGCCAGCCCGTTCCCGCCGGCTCGCGGACCGACAACCCCTACCAGCGCAGCGTGACCCTGGTGAAGGAGTTCCTCGGTCACACCCGGATGAACCGGTGGGGCATCGTGGGCATCGCCCACTGGTTCGTGGCGATCGGGTTCCTGACCCTGCCGCCCACCCTGGCACAGGCCTACGGCCAGCTGTTCCAGGCCGACTGGACCCTGCCGGTGCTCGGCGGCTTCCTGCCGTTCGAGATGTACATCGAGTTCATCGGCGCCATGACGGTGATCGGCATCGTCGTGCTGATGGTGATCCGCCTGCTGAGCCTGCCCTCGAAGGCCGGCCGCAAGTCCCGCTTCGCGGGCTCCACCGCCTGGCAGGCGTACTTCGTCGAGTACGTCATCCTCACCATCGGCCTGGCGATCTACGTGCTGCGCGGCCTGGAGGGCGCCCTGCACCACGTGGACGGCTACCAGGCCTCGTACTTCGCCTCCTACCCGCTGGTCCTCGCCTTCGACGGTCTGAGCACGGCCACGCTGCAGAACCTGGTCTACCTGGTGGCCATGATCAAGATCAGCACCTCGTTCATCTGGATGATCGTGGTCTCGCTGAACACCCACATGGGCGTGGCCTGGCACCGCTTCCTGGCCTTCCCCAACATCTGGTTCAAGCGCAACGCCACCGGTGAGACCGCCCTGGGCGCCCTGCAGCCGATGACCTCCGGCGGCAAGCCGATCGACTTCAGCGACCCCGGCGAGGACGACGTCTTCGGCGTCTCCCAGGTCGAGCACTTCTCCTGGAAGGGCCTGCTGGACTTCTCCACCTGCACCGAGTGCGGCCGCTGCCAGTCGCAGTGCCCCGCCTGGAACACCGGCAAGCCGCTGTCGCCGAAGCTGCTGATCATGTCGCTGCGCGACCACGCCCACGCCAAGGCCCCCTACCTGCTGGCCGGCGGCGGCAAGACCATGGAGGGCGAGGAGAAGGCCTCCGCCGAGCAGCTCAAGGACGTGCCCGCCAGCGCGCTGGCCGAGGCCGAGCGCCCGCTGATCGGCACCGCCGAGGAAGGCGGCGTCATCGACCCGGACGTGCTGTGGTCCTGCACCACCTGCGGCGCCTGCGTCGAGCAGTGCCCGGTCGACATCGAGCACATCGACCACATCGTCGACATGCGCCGCTACCAGGTGATGATCGAGTCCAGCTTCCCCTCGGAGGCGGGCACGATGCTGAAGAACCTGGAGAAGAAGGGCAACCCCTGGGGCCTGGCCAAGAAGCAGCGTCTGCAGTGGACCAAGGAGGTCGACTTCGAGGTCCCGATCGTCGGCAAGGACATCGAGGACCTCTCCGAGGTCGAGTACCTGTACTGGGTCGGCTGCGCGGGCGCCCTGGAGGACCGCGCCAAGAAGACCACCAAGGCCTTCGCCGAGCTGCTGCACATCGCGGGCGTGAAGTTCGCGATCCTGGGCGGCGACGAGAAGTGCACCGGTGACTCCGCCCGCCGCCTGGGCAACGAGCCCCTGTTCCAGGAGCTCGGCATGGAGAACGTCGCGACGCTGAACGCCGCCTTCGGCGAGGAGACGGACGACGAGGGCAACGTCACTCCCGAGTCGCGCAAGCCGAAGTCGGCGAAGAAGATCGTCGCCACCTGCCCGCACTGCCTCAACACCCTCGCCAACGAGTACCCGCAGCTCGGCGGCGACTACGAGGTCATCCACCACACCCAGCTGCTCCAGCACCTCGTCGACGAGGGCAAGCTCGTCCCGGTCACGCCGGTCGAGGGCATCATCACCTACCACGACCCGTGCTACCTGGGCCGCCACAACCGGATCTACACCCCGCCGCGGGAGATCATCGGCAAGGTGCCCGGCCTCAGGAACGAGGAGATGCACCGCCACAAGGAGCGCGGCTTCTGCTGCGGCGCCGGCGGCGCGCGGATGTGGATGGAGGAGCGGATCGGCAAGCGCATCAACGAGGAGCGCGTCGACGAGGCCCTCTCCCTCGACCCCGACATCGTCTCCACCGCCTGCCCGTTCTGCCTCGTCATGCTCACCGACTCCGTCAACGGCAAGAAGAACGACGGCAAGGCCAAGGAGTCCGTCCAGGTCGTGGACGTCGCCCAGCTGCTGCTCGACTCCGTCAAGACCCCGGCCGACCCGGCGGGCGAGGAGAAGAGCGAGAGCGAGCCGGAGCCCGAGCCGGTGAAGTAGGCCCCGAGCCGGCCGGGCCGCCCGGCCCCGAACGCACGACGCCCCCGGCGTCCGTACCGCAACCCGCCGTACGGACGCCGGGGGCGTCCTCGTCCCGGGGCAGTCCCCGCTCCTCCCGGGCAGTTCCCGCGGACGGGTCTCCCGGACGGCGCCCGGGCGCCCTCGGCCTTCCGGCGCTCAGGCGCCCTTGGGCCCGGCCTGCTGCACCACCTCGAAGGACCACAGGGTGGCGTCCGTGGCCGCGGGCCGGGGCCGCTCCCCGCCCTCGGCCGTGCCGTGGTGCGCGGCCTTCATCGGCCCCTCCATCCAGGCCCGGAACGACTCCTCGTCGCGCCAGCGCGTGTAGACGAGGTAGGTGTCGGTGCCCTCGACGGGGCGCAGAAGCTCGAACCACTCGAACCCGTCGGAGTTCTCGACGGCGTGGGCCCGGGAGGCGAACCGCTTCTCCAGCGTCTCGCGCTGCTCGGGGGGCACGGTCAGCACATTGATCTTGACTACGCTCATGGTCCCATCCTGCCCGCCGACGGCCGCCCCGCCACTCGGCACCTCCGCCTCCTCTCTCGGGAACACCCCTCCCTCCTCTCCCGGGAACACCCCTCCCTCCTCTCCCGGGGG
>NZ_MUME01000257.1 GCF_002155915.1 Streptomyces thermovulgaris
TTTACGGGACAGCCCTTAGCTCAGCGCTTCCAGAGGTTCGCCGGCTACGCAGGTGGCGAGCTTTACCTCGATATTGTTGAGAATTACTACGACGTGAAGGCGCGGCAGCGGAGCGAGGAGTTCATGCGGCGAATGGCTGCCCTGGGTGCCAATCGTGCCGTGTCCGTCCTGGAGGCATTACACGCAGAGAAGCCCAATGCGAGTGTCACAGATGCCCTTGCTCTCTTCCGTGGCATCGCCCGATCCACCGACCATCTGGGTATCGGGGATGGTGAGGGCGGAATCCAACTGTCCGTCAAGGACCTCAAGCGCCTCCAAGAATTCGGGTATATGGAAATTATCCTTCGGGATCTGCCTCGGCCAGCCTCTGCTGAGGCCGCCCGTATCATGAGCGAGTTCCTGGAAGATGCGGACGCTGGAATGCTGGCCCAGTTGCTGGAACTGCGGGCTAGACGGGCGGGCCTCGCCTCCCTGCGTGCTGCAGTGAATCGTCCCGAGAGTTCGGAGAGTGACCTCCATGCCTGTCTGAAGAATCAGGAGTGGATCTTCGGTGGTGCCTTTGTGGCTGAGCTGGCACGCCGCCAGTACACCCTGGACACCATTCTCGATATTCCGCTGCTGCGAGGAGACGGCTCCTTGCATGTGGTGGAACTCAAGCGCGCCAACATCAAGAAACTGGTTATCCGGTCCAGCGGCCACCTCATGCTGGGCGCCCCGGTCCACCGTGCGGTCTCGCAGACGCAGAACTACCTGCGGACCTTGGATGAAGGCCGTGAATCCATACTTGCCCAGTACGGGATCGACACGCGCAGAGCCTCCGCGACTGTCGTGATCGGGCATCCGCAGTACATAAGCGGGGGGATCACACCCCAGCAGGTTGCGGACACGCTGCGAACCTACAACACGCATATGGCACGTATAGAAGTGATCACTTACGAGACCTTGCTGGAGTCTGCGGAGCGGATGCTTGCACTTTCGTCTGCTGGGCAGACCTCCGGTCATATTGAGGGAGGCACGGTATGAACGACGACTCTCCCGCAATTGAGTCGCTTCTGGCGAGACTTTGCGGTGGTGATATTAGTGACAAAGACTATGTCGGCTACTTTGTGAACGAGCATGGTGAGGAACTCGTCTTCGCCCAGCGATGGGGTGAGAAAACCGCCCGGCTCTGGCACAGTGACGCGGACTGGGAGATGGTCCGGGTCGGTGATCATTCAATACGGCTCGACGGAGTCCTGGAAGGGATGATCACTGTGGCCGACCTGATCATCGACCGCTCTGAGGCGACATGGCTGTCCTCATGTCTAGCAGCCTCCCGTCATCTGCGCCCGAGACGCACCTGAAGCGTTCGGAAATGGGTTCAGATGTTTATTGGATTCAGTAGATGCCTGCATACCGGTACGTTCCAAGTCCAGCGCCCCGGCAGCCAGTTCGCGTGCCTTCTGGGTTACGACGGCCGGGCGGGTTTCCTGCGTGGCAGCGATGCGCGCTGATCGTTCCGCGTCGAGGCCCACTGGCCCCGCCTCTCTTGTTCATGTGATCCGCTCCCCGGTCCGAGCGGCAGAGCGGCGCGGGCTCGGTGAAGCCCTCGCGGCCGAGGGCAAGCCGCTCCGGCGGGGGCGTTCCTGCCGGAGGGCGCCTCGGCGGGGGCTGGTGCCGCACGGGGCCGTGAAGGACGGCTCACCGGCCAGGCGTTCCAGATGGTCGCCGGTCGAGATCGGCAAGGGCGGCCCTGTCGCCGGCGGGTTCTGTCGTCGGCGCCGTGGGCGATTACGTCCAGACTGTCGTCGACCTCGATGCCACGCCGGCCGAGGCCCCGGCGCTCGCGGAACGCGCTCTTGACCGGCTCGTGCGGGAGGGGATCGTGCGCGCCGGGCGGACCGACTGCGTGCTCGGAGCGCCGTTGGGAAATCCGCCCGAAGAGCACTGGGCGAAGGCCGTTGCCGAGCCGGACCGGGAGCCGGCGGACGGCCTCGATGCGGAGATCGGGCGCACGGTCTTCCACGGCGGACAGGGCGGCGCCCACTACGCGGTCTGCCCGCAGTACGACGAGCGGACCTGCTTCTGCACCGAGACCTGGAAGGAGATCGAAGGCGCCGACGAGCCGTTCTTCGCTGCCATCCGCACCTGGGACGCGACCGGAGAGGCGACCGTCACATGCCCGCACTGCGCGTCGGCCTCCGACCTCCGCGCCTGGAAGTGGGCCGACGACTACTACGCGTTCGCCCATCTGGGCCTCGAGTGCTGGAACTGGCCCGATTTCGCGCCCCGGTTCCTGGACGACTTCGCCCAGGTGCTCGGCGGTCACCGGGCGGTGCGCATCCGGGGAAAGCTCTGAGCGGCGGAAGGAGCACCGCAGGCGGCCCCGGTCGTCGTCATGAGCAGACCTTGCCGTCCTTCGGCACCGTGCCGTGCAGCAGGTATGCGTTCACCGTCGAGTCCACGCAGTCGCTGCCGCTGCCGTAGGCCCCGTGGCCCTGGCCCTTCCAGGTGAGCACCACACCGACGCCCTTGCCGAGTTCGTCGGCCATCCGCCGGGCGCCCTCGTAGGGGGTGGCCGGGTCGCCGGTGTTGCCGATCAGCAGGATCGGTGCCGCACCCGGTGCGCTGACCGGTGGTGTGTCGTGCTGGCCGGGCACCGGCCAGGCGTGGCACCAGCCGGCCGTGTCCCAGGCCATGAAGGGGCCGAACACGGGTGAGATCCTCTTGAACTCGGGCAGCAGCTTCCGTGCCTGCTCCGGGGTCGGCCGCTGCTTGGCGTCCAGGCACGATATGGCCCGCTGCGAGTGGGTCGTCGTGCCGTAACGGCCCGACTTGTCCCGTTCGTTGTAGGCGTCGGCGAAGGCCAGCAGTGCGGAGCCGTCCCCCCGCTCCGCCGCCGACAGGGCGAGAGTCAGGGCCGGCCAGCTGCTCTCGCTGTAGAGCGCCAGGGCGATGCCGGTGAACGCCAGTGTCTGCGTCAGCTTCCGCCCGGAGGAGGTGGGCAGCGGCTCGGCGTCCAGACGCTCCAACAGGGCGGCGATCTTGCGCGAGCCCTGCTCGGGATCCTGTCCGGTCGACTTCAGATAGCCGTTCAACGCCCGCTGGAAGCCGCGGGCCTGGTTCCGTGCATGGCCCACCGAGTCCGCGGTGGGGTCGACCACCGCGTCCAGGACCAGCCGTCCCACGCGCCGGGGGAACAGATGGGCGTACACCCCGCCGAGTTCGGTGCCGTAGGAGAAGCCGAAGTAGTGCAGCTTGGAGTCGCCGAGGACCTGGCGCATCAGGTCCAGGTCGCGGGCGGTGTCGGTCGTGGAGACATGTGCGAGGAGCTTGCCCGCGGCCTTCTTGCAGCCCTGGCCGAAGTCGGCCGCGTCCTGGAAGTAGGCCCGCTCCTCGGCCGGGGTGTCCGGTGTCGTGTCGACCGTCTCGGCGGCCTGGATCCGCCGGTCGCTGCGGCAGCGGATGCCCTTGCTCCGGCCGACCCCGCGCGGGTCCCAGCTCACCAGGTCGTAGCGCTGCCGCAGGGCGCCGACCACGGAGCCGTACGACGGCATCGTGTCCACGCCGGAGCCGCCGGGCCCGCCGAAGTTGAAGATCAGCGAGCCGATGCGCCTGCCGGTGGCCCGGGCGCGGATGAGGGCGAGGTCGATGGTCTCCCCGTCCGGCCGGGACCAGTCCAGGGGCACCTCGAGCGTCGCGCACTGCCAGTCGCCGCCCGGTGCGGGGGAGCCGGCGGCGGCCTTGCAGCGGCCCCAGTCGAGCCGCTGGGAGGTGAGCGAGGAGGGCAGTCCGGACGCCGGTGCGGTGGCCGACGGTGCCGGTGCCGGGGCGGACCGTCCCTTTCCCTCGTCCCGGCCGGCGCCGGACGGCCCTCCACTGCATCCGGCCAGCAGCACCGCGGCGGCCAGCGCGGCCGCCCACTGCGTCAGACGTGACACGTGACGTCCCCCCTCACGGGCTCCCGCGGATCGGCCGCGGGAGCGGTCACGTCATGGTAGGCGGATCCCGTCGCACCCCGTGCGGGCCTGTGGACAACCTTCCGGCCTGCCGCATCCGCGCGGAACCGGATCCCCGTCGGGCGGTGCGGGGCCGTGGCCGTCCGGACGGACCCGGGGACGGGCTTTCCGGGACGGACTGCGGGCGTCGGGCCGTTCCCTCAGGAGCAGACCGTTCCGTCCGCGGGCGGCTTCCCGTCCAGGAGATAGCTGTTGACCGCGTTCTGGACGCAGGGGTCCTTGCTGCTGTACGCGCCGTGGCCCTGGCCCTTCCAGGTGAGCTGGACGGCGACGCCCTTGCCCAGGGCCTGCGCCATCCTCTTCATGCCCTGGTACGGGGTGGCCGGGTCGCCGGTGTTGCCGATCAGCAGGATCGGTGCCGCGCCGGGGGCGCTCACCTCGGTGCGGTCGCCGGCTCCGGGCACCGGCCAGCCGGTGCAGTTGAGGATGCTCCAGGCCAGGAAGTCGCCGAACACCGGAGAGGCGGCCCGGAACGCGGGCAGTGCCCGCTCCACGTCGGCAGGGGTGTACCGCTGCCTCTGGTCGGCGCAGTTGACGGCGGTGTTCGCGGCGACGAGGTTGTCGTACGTGCCGTTCTCGTCACGGCCGTTCAGGGCGTCCGACAGCAGCATGAGGATCTGGCCGTCGCCGGCGTACGCCTGGCGCAGCCCCTCGGTGAGGGCGGGCCACAGGTCCTTGGAGTACAGGGCCTGGGCGATGCCGGTGGTCGCGGCGCTCTGGGTCAGCCGGCGCGGGAAGATGCCGGGGATCGGGTTGCCGTCGAGCTTTTCGAGCAGGGCGGCGATGCGGTTCTGGACGTCCTGTGCGCTGCTGCCGATCGGGCACTGGTCGGCGCCCCTCGACACGCAGTCCTTCGCGAAGTTGTCCAGGGCCGTCTGGAAGCCCTTGGCCTGGCTGAGCGAAACCTGCTCGGGGCTCTGCGTGGGGTCGACGACCGCGTCGAAGACGGCGCGGCCCACGTGCCGGGGGAACAGGTGGGCGTACACCCCGCCGAGTTCGGTGCCGTAGGAGATCCCGAAGTAGTGCAGCTTGGAGTCGCCGAGGACCTGGCGCATCAGGTCCAGGTCGCGGGCCGCGTCGGTGGTGCGCATGTGGGGGAGGAGCCTGCCGGAGTTCTTCTCGCAGGCGGCGTTGAACTGCTTGGTGCTGTTCAGGAGCGTGGTGCGCTCGGCGGCGTCGTCCGGGGTGGAGTCCTGCTGGAAGTACCGGTCGAGCCAGGCGTCGCTCTCGCACTTCACGGCCGTGCTGCGGCCCACCCCGCGCGGATCGAAGCTCACCAGGTCGTAGCGGGTGGCGAGCTTGGCGTAGTCCTGGGCGATCAGCGGCAGGGTGTCGGTGCCGGAGCCGCCCGGTCCGCCGAAGTTGAAGATCAGCGAGCCGATCCGCCTGCCGGGCCCGGTGGCCTTCGCCCGGATCAGCGCGATGTCGATCGTGTCGCCGTCGGGCCTGCTCCAGTCCAGCGGCGCCTTCATGGTGGCGCACTGCCAAGTGCCGCCGTTCGGCGGCGGGGAGGGCGTCGGGCCGCCCTCGGACGCGGACGGTGCCGGGCAGTCCTTCCAGGTCAGCTTCTGGGCGGCCAGGCTTCCGCCCGTCGTGCCCCCGCCCGCGGCGTCCGCACCCGTCGTACCGCCGCAGCCCGCCGTCAGGGCGGTCAGCAGGGCAGCGGTCACGGTCAGGGAGGCGGCACGCGGTCCGCGGGGATTCCGCATGGTCTCATCCTCGCGCCGTCGGCCGGTCCGCGCGCGGGCCGAAGACCGTTCGGGGGAGGGGCGGTTCCCCGAAGGGCGGCTCCGGGAAGGCGGCCCCGCAAAGGGCCCCTGCGCGAAGGGCCCCTACAGAGCGTCCTTGCGTGTCAGGTGGTTGAAGGCCAGCCAGCCGGGCAGGACCGGCAGCCACAGGGTCAGCAGCCTGAACAGCAGCACCGCCGGTGCGGCCACCTCCTTGGGCAGACCCACGGCGATCAGACCGACCGTGAGGGTCGCCTCGACCGCGCCCACACCGCCCGGCGTGGGGGCGGCCGAGCCGAGCGCGTTGCCGGCGAGGAAGACGACGGCGACGCTGGCGATGCTGATCGAGGTCGTCCCGTCGCCGAACGCCCGGATCGAGGCGGCCAGGCACATCACGAAGCAGAAGGTCAGCAGCAGCATGCCGCCGATGCCGGTGACGAGCTTCTGCGGCCGCTGCAGCACGTCCAGCATGCGCGGCACGACCCCCGCGAACAGGGAGCGCACGCGGGTGACGACGAACTTCCGCAGGAACGGCACCGAGGTGACCACCAGCACGAGCACCGCGACCGTCAGCAGCCCCGCGATGACCGTCCGGGACGGCGACAGCGACGGCGTCTTCTCGGTCCCGGTCAGATAGCCGAAGGACAGCAGCAGCAGGATGTGGCAGCCCAGCCCGAACAGCTGCGAGGCACCGACACTGGCCACCGCCAGCCCGGGGCGTACGCCCGCACGCTGCAGGAAACGGGTGTTGAGGGCCACCCCGCCGACCGCGGCCGGTGCCACGATCTTCACGAACGATCCGGCGACCTGCGCGGCCACGGTCCGCACGAACGGCACCCGCTCGGGCACGAAGCCCAGCAGCGCCATGGCCGCCGCGACATAGCTGAGCGCCGAGAACAGCACCGCCGCCGCCACCCAGCCCCACTGGGCGTTCGCGAAGAGCGTGCCGAACTCGATGTGGGTGAGCTGCGACAGCAGGTAGTACGCGCCGATGGCGCCCGCGATGAAGCTGATCAGGGTGCGCGGCCGCACCCGTTCCAGCCGGGCGGGCTCGACCGGTGCCTGCGGCCTGATCCGCAGCACCTGGTGACGGATCTGGGTGAGCAGGTCGTCCTCGCGGGCCTCCTCCAGGGCCTCGTCGATGGCCCGCTTCTCCGCCCGCGCCTCCGCCCGCTCGGTCTTCTTGTCCTTCCGGTCCGGCTTCCCGGGGCCGGCCTCCGCGGCGGACTGCTCCAGCCGGGCCAGCCTGCTCTGCCGGGACGCCGCCAGGACGGCCTCCCGCTCCCGCTGCGCCCGCTCCCGGGCCAGCCGGCGCAGGGTCGCGCGCGTGCAGCGCGTCAGCGCGATGGGCTGCAGCATGGGCAGGCAGTCGGCGACCGCGTCGGGCCCGAGGACGCCGACCGCGGAGGCCACGGCGCGCTCCGCGCCCACCCTCAGACCGAGCGTCGTCAGCAGCTGGGCGATGTCCATGCGCAGCAGCAGATCACCGGCCGCGATCTCGCCGCCGCGCAGATCGGTGAGGAACACCCTGCCGGAACGATCCACCAGAATCGCGTCACCGGCCAGCCTGCCGTGCGCGATGCGCCGTGACTGCAGCGCCCGCACCTGTTGCCAGGTGCGGCGCAGCAGGGTGTCGGTGATCTCCTCGTCCGCCAGCGAGTCGAGCGTACGCCCGTCGATGTGCTCGTAGACGAGCATCACGGCGTCGGGGCCCAGCTCGGAGGTCGCGATCAGCTTGGGCGCGTTGGCGCCGGCCGCGATGGCCGCGTAGGCGAGCAGGGCCTCCTGCTCCAGGGCCTGGCGCAGCGACTGCAGGCTGCTGCGGGTGGTGAAACCGCGCAGTGTGAGGTTGCGCCACAGACGGTAGAAGAAGCCGTGCGCCTGCTGCTCGCGGTCGACGACCGTGACGTCCAGCGGGGGGCCGTCCTTCAGGGTGACGAAGTAGCGCCGGCCGCGGTCGCCGTTGTCGGCGCTCTCCGCCGTGTCCACGCGGGCCGCGCTCACCGGGTGGAAGCCGACGGTCCGCAGCCCCGCCACCAGGGTCCGCCCCGTGGGACGGACGTTCGGCGAGCCGACCGCGTACAGGGTGCCGTAGGCGATGGTCCAGCCGATCAGCACCGTGAGGATGATCGAGAACGGTGTGGTGTAGCCGGTGACCAGCATCGAGAAGGCGTCGAGCAGCAGCACGATCCACAGCACCGCACGCCAGCGCGGCCGCCGGGACATGCCCACGGCTGTCATGTATGCGATGACAGGGGCGAGATAGCCGTGCACCGGATCGGTCAGCGAGTGCAGGTCGCCGGGGGAGGGCTGGGTGAGCGCCTCCTGGATGGAGCTGGGGGCGCTCTCGGCGACCCACAGATCGGTGGCGAGCGTCACTCCGTGGGCGAGGACCGCCGCGAGCACGCCGTCGGCGATCCGCAGCCCGTCCCGTTTGATCAGCCGTTCGATCGCGAACGCGACCGGAACCAGCAGGATCGCGATGCTGGACGCCAGGCCGGCGATCTTGATCAGCAGGTCGGGTGCCTGACCGGTGCCCTTGTTGATGTCCTGTTCGAGACCCGAGGTGGTGCCATGGGCGAACGCGGCGATCGCCAGCAGCACCACGATGGCGAGCACGCCCACCAGCAGCCGCATCAGGTCCGAGGGACGGTGCACGCGCGCGGGGAGCAGCGGTTCGTCGCCCTCCAGTTCGTCGATGTGGGCCACGTCCCTGTTCTCGGCGGGCTTCCTGTCCGCCTTCTCCGCCTTCCCTGTTGTTTTCGCCTTCTGCGTCTTACAGGTCTTCTGTTCTTTCTGCTCCTTTTTTGGCCTTTCTTCCGAGCTGTCCCTCTTCGGGTCGTTCGTGTCCCCGGTGCCCGGGCGCGACGAAGCCCCAGAGGTGCCCTCCACGCCGTCGGGGTGCACACCCTGTTGCTTCATGCTCTCTTCTCGGTCTCGTATCACCGGTCACCGCCCGCACGATGGTGGCATGTCCCACCGACACACGAAGGCGGCAGGGTGCATGTGCGGGGCGCACAGTCTGCCGGAAGCTCCCCCCGAGAGCGAGAGCACGCCCCCGCGTCCGGGCGCCTTCCGCTGTCGGCGGGGTGGGGCAGGATGAGGCGGATGAGCACAGCGAGCCCCTCGAACGACGGCCGTCCGGAACGCCCCGGACACGCCGACGCGCTGCCCGAGTACGCCGAGCGGGTCCTCGAGGTCGTCGACCTGATACCGCCGGGACGCGTCATGACCTACGGGGACGTCGCCGAATGGCTCCAGGAGGGCGGCCCCCGCCAGGTGGGCCGGGTGATGGCCCTCTACGGCGGAGCCGTCGCGTGGTGGCGGGTCGTCCGCGCGGACGGCGTTCTGCTCCCGGGCCACGAGCTGCGTGCCCTCGCCCACTACCGTGCCGAGGGCACGCCCCTGAAGGAGGCGGGCAGGGCGGCCGAGGGGCATCTGCCGCGCCTCGACATGCGGCGGGCCCGGTGGGACGGCGGTGAACATGCGCAGGGTCACACCTGACAGCTTCCGCCATTCGAGGGACCGGCGAGGACCCCATGGTCCGTACGGGTGAATCGGGACACGTGTACGCGATGTCGTACGTTCGTGAACCGAGGGACACACGTGACGGCTGCGCACAGGGAGGAGCACGGGAAGAGAGGGAAGCCCTTCCTTCCCGCCCGTCCCCGGTGCGGCGCCGGCTGCGTGCGTCCTCCTCACCCCTCGGCCACCGCTTCCCCCGTCGGCCCGCGCGTCCCCGCGACGACGGTGCCGCGCGTCGGCCGTGACAGACCCCCGCACATCCACCAGGACCGGCGAACCACGTGAGCTCCTCTTCCTCCACCAGACGCCTGCCGCACCCCCAGGCACGCCAGGAGAACCGCGGCGCCTACCGGCTGGTGCGTACCCCGCCTCTCAGACCGGACCCCCCTCTTCTGGACGCCGCCCAGCGCGCCGTGGTTGACCACGAGACCGGACCGTTGCTCGTCCTCGCGGGTCCGGGCACCGGCAAGACCACCACCCTGGTGGAGTCCGTGGCCGCGCGGATCGCCCGCGGCGGGGACCCCGAACGGATCCTGGTGCTGACGTTCAGCCGCAAGGCCGCCGTCGACCTGCGTGACCGCATGGCGCTGCGCACCGGCGCGGCCCGCGCCCCGCAGGCGACCACCTTCCACTCGTTCTGCTACGCCCTGGTCCGCGCCCACCAGGACAGCGACCTGTTCGTCGAGCCGCTGCGGCTGCTGTCCGGGCCCGAGCAGGACGTGACCGTCCGCGAGCTCCTGGCGGGCCAGATCGACCTGGAGCGCCTGGGCCTGGGCACGGTGCGCTGGCCGGACGAACTGCGCGCCTGCCTGACCACCCGCGGCTTCGCCGACGAGGTCCGCGCGGTCCTCGCCCGCAGCCGCGAGCTGGGCCTCGACCCCGGGCACCTGGCGGCCTTCGCGCGCCGCATCGGCCGCCCCGACTGGCAGGCGGCGGCCGCCTTCCTCGCCGAGTACCTCGACGTGCTCGATCTGCGGGGGGTCCTCGACTACGCCGAACTCGTCCACCGCGCGGTGCTCCTCGCCCGCCGCCCCGAGGTCGCCGAACAGCTCGCCGCGCGGTACGACGCGGTCTACGTCGACGAGTACCAGGACACCGACCCGGCCCAGGTGCGGCTGCTGCGCGCGCTCGCCGGGGACGGCCGCACCCTGCTCGCCTTCGGCGACCCCGATCAGTCGATCTACGCCTTCCGGGGCGCGGACGTGAACGGCATCCTCGAGTTCCCGCGGACCTTCCCGTGCGCGGACGGCAGCCCGGCCCCCATACAGGTCCTGCGCACCTCCTACCGCTCCGGCGCCGCGCTGCTCGCCGCGACCCGTCTGCTGACCCGGCGGATGCCGCTCACCCGCCTCCCCGCCGAGCAGGTCCGCGCCCACCGCGAGCCGGCCCCGGTGCGCGCCGGCGGCCGTGTCGAGGTCTACACGTACCCGACACCGGGCACCGAGGTGGACAACATCGCCGACATCCTGCGCCGGGCCCACCTGGAGGACGGTGTCCCCTGGAGCGAGATGGCCGTCCTGGTCCGCGCCGGTGCGCGCACCATCCCGGTCCTGCGCCGCGCCCTGACGGCCGCCGGGGTGCCCCTGGACGTCGACGGGGACGACGTGCCGCTGCGCCACGAACCGGCGGTGGCCCCCCTGCTGACGGCGCTGCGGGCGGTGGCGACCGCGGAAGCGGCACGGCGCGGCGCGGCGAAGGCGGCCGACGGGGAACCGGAAGGGCGCCCCGGGGAGCGGTCCGCGGAGCAGCCCGGGGGACAGGCCGAGGAACGGGCCGGGGGACGGTCCGGGGAGCGGTCCGAGGAGGACGCCTGCTGGCTGGACACCGAAACCGCGCTCACCCTCCTCACCTCGCCGCTGGCCGGCATGGACGCCGCCGACCTGCGCCGCCTGGGCCGTGCGCTGCGCGAGGAGGAACGCGCCGCCGGCAACCCCCTGCCCCCGCCCTCGGACGAACTGCTCGCCCGGGCCCTGGCCGAACCCGAACGCCTGGTCGCGCACGACCCCACGTACGCGCGTGGCGCCCAGCGTCTCGGCGCGCTGCTCAGAAAGGCCCGCGCGCGCCTGGCGAACGGCGGTACGGCCGAGGAGGCGCTGTGGGACCTGTGGGAGGGCACCCCGTGGCCCGCCCGCCTGGAACGGGCCGCCCGGCGCGGCGGCGCCGCGGGACGCAACGCCGACCGCGACCTGGACGCGGTGTGCGCGCTGTTCGCGACCGCCGCCCGCGCCGAGGAGCGCACCGGGGGCCTGGGCGCCCTGAACTTCCTGGAGGAGATCGAGGCCGAGGACATCGCCGCCGACACCCTCACCCGGCGCGCCGTACGCCCCGACGCGGTGCGCCTGATGACGGCGCACCGCGCCAAGGGCCTGCAGTGGCGCCTGGTCGTGATCGCCGGCGTCCAGGAGGGGCTGTGGCCGGACCTGCGGCGCCGCGGCTCCCTGCTGGAGGCGGACCGCATCGGCCGCGACGGACTCGCCCCGCCGCTCACCCCGGGGGCACTGCTGGCGGAGGAGCGCCGCCTGTTCTACGTCGCCGCCACACGCGCGTGCGAACGTCTCGTCGTCACCGCCGTGAAGGCCCCCGCGGACGACGGCGACCAGCCCTCCCGCTTCCTCGCCGAACTCGGGGTAGAGGCCAGGGACGTCACCGGCCGTCCGCGCCGCCCGCTGTCCGTGGCGGCGCTGGTCGCCGAACTGCGGGCCACGACCGTCGACCCGCGTGCCTCCGCCGCCCTGAGACGGGCCGCCGCGCACCGGCTGGCCCGGCTCGCCGCGCTCGCCGACGACGAGGGCCGGCCGCTGGTGCCCTCGGCCCACCCCTACCGCTGGTGGGGCATGGCCGACCCGACCGAGAACAAGGTGCCGCTGCGCAGCCGCGACCAGCCCGTCGTCCTGTCCGGCAGCGCCCTGGACCAGCTCGCCAACACCTGCGCCCTGCAGTGGTTCCTCAGCCGCGAGGTCAGGGCCGACCCTCCCGCGAGCGCCGCCCAGGGCTTCGGCAACGTGGTGCACGTGCTCGCCGACGAGGTCGCCTCCGGACGCACCCCCGCCGACCTCGAGGTCCTCATGGAACGCCTGGAGACGGTGTGGAACGCGCTCGCCTTCGACGCGCCGTGGAAGTCGGAGCAGGAGAAGGAGAACGCGCGCACGGCACTCGAACGCTTCCTGAGATGGCACGTCCTGGACCGCTCCGGCCGCACTCCCGTGGCCGGCGAGCACGCCTTCGACGTGACCCTGGAAGCGGGCGACCACCAGGTGCGCATCCGCGGCTCCATGGACCGTGTGGAGACCGACGGCGCGGGGCGCGCCTACGTCGTCGACTTCAAGACCGGCAAGCAGGCCCCCACCGCGGCGGAGGTGGCCCGCCATCCCCAGCTGGCCGTCTACCAGCTCGCCGNNCACGCCCCGAGCCGGGCGGCGCCGAACTCGTCCAGCTGCGCCAGGGGGCGGCCAAGCGGGACGGCGGCGACGGCCTGCCCAAGGTGCAGACCCAGGGGCCGCTGGAGGGGGAGTGGATCGGCGAGCTGCTGGCCACCGCCGCCGGAAAGGTCCTCGACGAACGCTT
The DNA here is from genome assembly GCF_002155915.1 of Streptomyces thermovulgaris. Classification (GTDB taxonomy): domain Bacteria; phylum Actinomycetota; class Actinomycetes; order Streptomycetales; family Streptomycetaceae; genus Streptomyces; species Streptomyces thermovulgaris. The sequence goes on from NZ_MUME01000257.1 coordinate 12,815, forward strand.
CACCCCGACGGCCGGGCAGCACTGCGCGCACTGCGCGTTCCGCGCCTCGTGCAGCGCACGGCCGGAGGGACGCCACGTCGTCGAGTGAGCCGCCG
>NZ_MUME01000258.1 GCF_002155915.1 Streptomyces thermovulgaris
GACGGCCTCCGTGCGCAGCGGGTTGATCTCCGAGACGGCGCCGACGAACGTGGTCTTGCCCACGCCGAAGCCGCCCGCCACCACGATCTTGGCGGAGGTGGTGGAGCGGGAAGGACCGCCGCTAGAGCTTGCGAAGTCCACTGAGCACCCTTTCGAGCAGTGTCACGTCTGGCTGGCCACCGGCGTTCTCGTCGCCGCCGGGCTGATGGATGGCGACCAGGCCCGCCTCCGCCAAGTCGGCGACGAGGATCCTGGCCACGCCGAGAGGAATCGACAGCAGGGCCGAGATTTCGGCCACCGACTTGATCTCGCGGCACAGTTGGCAGATCCGCTGATGCTCGGGCAGCTGACCCTGCATCTGGTGCGGCTGCGCGGTGGTGTGCACCAGCGCCTCGATGGCGAGCTGGTACCGCGGCCTGGTGCGACCGCCCGTCATGGCGTACGGGCGGACCAGGGGGTTGCTCGACGCCCCGGCGGGCGCCGGCTCAGGGGTGCGTCGCTGTGGCTGCATCGGCTGCATCGGCTGAGCCGGTGGCTGCTCGTACGGCGACGGGCCGGGGGCCTGTGGCACGTACGGCTGCTGGTGGTGCGGAGCGGAGGGGAAATAGGGGCTCGCCGAAGCGTCGCCCTGACCCTGGACAGGGCCGTACGGCCAGTTGCCCGAGGACGGACCGCCTGGGGGTGTTGCCACTTTCTCTCCTCCTCCGACTGTGCCGGGCACCCGATGGCTCCGGGGGAGCCGCGTCCCGAAACCTTAGGGCTTCGGGACGCCGAAACGCACCGTCTGGCTGTTAGTTGAGAAGGCTTCCCTGAAGCTCCGCGCGGAGATCCGGAGTCAGGACCGTTCCGGCCCGGTCGACCAGAAGCGCCATCTCGTACCCAATGAGACCGATGTCCGCCTCCGGATGTGCGAGGACCGCGAGGGACGAACCGTCGGAGATGGACATGATGAAGAGGAACCCTCGCTCCATCTCCACAACCGTCTGGTTCACGTTACCGCCCTCGAAGATGCGCGAGGCACCGGCGGTCAGTGAGGTCAGACCGGAGGCGACGGCCGCGAGCTGGTCGGCGCGGTCGCGGGGAAAGCCTTCGGACATCGCCAGAAGGAGTCCGTCGGCGGAGACCACCACCGTGTGGGACACCCCGGGGGTGTTGTCCACGAAGTTGGTGATCAACCAGTTCAGGTTCTGTGCCGCCTGGCTCATCGGGCTCACACTAACGCTCCTGGTTGTAGGTGCTGTCAGGACCGAAGCCCTGGCCGTTCTTTTCACTTCCTGCGCTGCGTCCCCGCTGGACGCCCCGGCGCAGGTTGCTCAGCCTGCCTCGGACGTCCTCGGGGGCGCGGGAGACCTGTGGGCCGCCCTGCGGGGTCGATTCCGCGGAGCCCCGGACCAGATTGGCCTTGGGCACCCGCCGTGGCAGACCGGAGGAGGTCACCCCGCCGGCCTTGGGCTTGCGGAGTTGCGCGGCCTGCTGCCAGCGCTCGTCGTTCGCCGAACGCCAGTTGCTGTCGCCGCTGTTCTCCGGAGTACGGGACGGCGTTTCCTTGTTCACGGGCCGCGTGCCGTTCGAACCGCTCGCGGTGGTTCCGCGGCGGGGCAGACCGGCGTCGGTCAGCTCGTGGACGGCGGAGGGGGCCGGTCCCGGACGCTCGAAGCCTACGCGGTTCGTCTCGTTTCCGTCAGTGGCCTGCGTGGCTTCCGCTTCCGGAGCGTACTGACCCTGGTAGCCGTTCTGGTAGCCGTCCTGCTGGGACCAGTCGCCCTGGTAGGACTGCTCCTGGAAGCCGGTGTACGCCCCCGACGCCGAGGCGTCGGCCGGAGCGTGCTCCTGCTGTCCGGACTCCGCATAGGCGGAGTCGGGGTAACCGCCGTCGGACGAGTAGGAGCCGCCGGCGTCCGGCAGGCCACCGTTCTGTGCGTAGTACGTCTCGTTGTACGACGGCTGTCCCGTCCCGTCGTACGAGGACTGGCCCGTCTCGTCGTAGGCCGTCCCCTGCTGCTGGTCGTATCCGCCCTGCTCGGGGTAGGGCGTCTGGCCGGTGTCGTACGCCGGCTGCTGCTCCGCGGGCTGGGCGGAGTGGTCGGCGGACCCGTCCGCCTGCGACTCCTGCTTCCGGCTCTGCGCCTGCGCCTCCAGGGCGGCACGGCGCTCCTCGCGCTGGAGCGAGCGGCCGATGGGGTCCAGCGCCCTGGCGTCGTTCGGGACCTCGTACCGGCTGTCGTCGAAGCCGAGCTCCGCGGCGGTGCGCACCGGCTGCGAGGCGTTGAAGTCCTCACCCTGGAACTGCTGCTCCGGGATGATCTGCGAGACGGTGAACTCTTCCTGCTCCAGCGTCTGCTCGCCGCCACCGCCGTGGGTGATCGCGTCCGGCAGCATGACCAGCGAGGTGGTGCCGGCCTGCTCGCCGGAGGGGCGCAGCTGGACGCGGATGCCGTGCCGGTCGGCGAGGCGGCCGACCACGAACAGGCCCATGCGCTGGGAGATCGCCACGTCCACGGTGGGCGGGTTGGCCAGCTTGTGGTTGATGTCCGCGAAGTCCTCGGGGGTCAGACCGATGCCCTTGTCGTGGATCTCGATCATCACCCGGCCGTCGGGGAGACGGGTCGCGGTGACGCGGACCTTGGTCTGCGGGGAGGAGAACGTGGTGGCATTCTCCAGCAGCTCGGCCAGCAGGTGCACGAGGTCGGTCACGGCGCGGCCGTGGATCTCGGCGTCGGGGATGCCGGACAGCTCGATGCGCTCGTACTGCTCCACCTCGGAGGAGGCCGCGCGTACCACGTCGATCAGAGGCACCGGCTGGTCCCAGCGGCGGCCGGGCTCCTCGCCGGCGAGAACGAGCAGGTTCTCGCCGTTGCGGCGCATACGGGTCGCCAGGTGGTCCAGCTTGAAGAGGTTTTCCAGCTGGTCCGGGTCGGCCTCGTTGTTCTCCAGCTCGGTGAGCAGGGCCAGCTGGCCCTCGATCAGCGACTGGTTGCGGCGCGAGAGGTTGGTGAAGATCGCGTTGATGTTGCCCCGCAGCAGGGCCTGCTCGGAGGCGAGCCGGACGGCCTCGCGGTGGACCTGGTCGAAGGCGCGTGCGACTTCGCCGATCTCGTCGGTCGAGGTGATCGGAATCGGCGTCACCCGGGTGTCGACCCGGCCGGGGTCGGTGCGCGAGAGCTGGTCGACCAGCATCGGCAGACGCTGCTCGGCGATGCCCAGGGCGGCGTGGCGCAGCTTGCGCATGGAGCGGCTCATCTGGCGGGCCACCATGCCGGCCAGGATGAACGCGGCGAGCAGGGTCACGACGACGACGGCACCGGTGATGACGGCGTCGCGCCTGGCGTCGTCGGAGAGGTTCTGCGCCTCGGCCACGGCCTTGTCGACCAGCTCGCTCTCGACCTGGCTGTAGCCCTCGAACTTCGCGGTGTAGGCACCCAGCCAGGTCTTGGGGGTGACGCCCCTGGCCGCCAGTTCCTCGGGGGTGAAGGCGCCGGAGGCGACGCCCTGGAGCATGTTGTCGGCGCCCGGCATCGCCGAGTAGGCGCCGCCCTGGGTGGAGGAGCTCTGCCCGGCGCCGACCGCGGTGCCCTTGTCGCCGACGGCCCGGCGCTTCTCGGCCATGACGTCGTCGAGGCGGGTCACGTCGTCCTCGGTGGCGGACGAGACGAACTCGTTGATCGCGATGCCCTCGAGGTAGCGGTACGACACGAGGGAGACCCGCTGCTGCTGGGCGGCGTCCCGCTTCTCGGCGGGGCGCACCAGGAGGTGGACACCGATGGAGCGCTGCAGTGAGGCGGCCGCCTTGGCCAGGGAGACGGCGTAGACCGTGCGGCCGTAGCTGGTGACGTTGCTGGTGCCCACTCCCAGCTCGTTGGCGAACTCCATCAGCGAGTGCTGGACCGCGACGTAGCCCTCCTCGGTCTTCACCGGGTCCATGGCGGCCGTGTAGGCGGCCTCGCGCAGTTGCGGGAGAGCGGTCTCGTTGGAGCGGAAGAGCTTCATCCGGCGCTCCAGGGCCGCGGTGCGCGGCATGTCCTGGGCGACGCGGTCGAACTCCTCCTTGGCCGCGTCGGTGCGTGCCCGCAGTTCGTTGACCTGCTTGGAGTTCCTGTTGCCCTGCAGCAGGTCGACGGCGGTCAGGTCACGCTCGTTGAGAAGGGCCTGGCCGTAGTCCTTGGCGGCTCGCACCAGAAGGGCCACCTTTTCGGCGTCCTCGGCCTCCTGCCAGGTGTCGATCGACCCCTTGACCTGGAAGCCGCCCATCACGAGGCCGACCAGTACGGGCAGGAGCAGGATCGCGTTCAGCCGGGTCGGTACCCGCCAGTTGCGCGGAGAGAAACGGCCGCCGCTCGGGACGGGAGCGGCCGTCGGTTCCGAACCCGGCGCACTCGAAGGCGCCTTTCCGCGCGGTGGCGGGGTGAAATTGCCCCGGACCGACGGCTCGGGACCGTTCTTGCTTCGCCTCACTCGACCAACAACCTCTCGGCGGTCGGCACCTACATCGTGCCGCAGTGTCTCAGAACCCTGTCCGCCATCGACGACCCAGTACAGCCGAGTACGTCTTTGACCATTGGGCAGTTCAGGCATTCCAGCACGTCAGCATGGACTCTTCCAAACAGTGGGGTCCAGCGGAGTATGCGCTTGCGCGCCCCAGATAAAACGGTCATAAAGAACGAGCGTCGGCAAAAAGCCGGGAGAACGTGCGCGCAGCGGCACCATATGTGCGCGACGCGTGGCCATACCCGTCGATTCCTCTGCCGAAACGTTATGAACATCGGGGTCGGCCGTGTCAAAGGACACAGCCGACCCCGATGTGGCTACGACAACTGCCGTACAGTTTCGCCGACTTGGCGGCTACCGAGAATGGTTCTCGGGCATTACTTGAGCCGGGCCATGAGGGCGTGTTCGACCAGTGTGATCAGTGTCGCCTTGGCGTCCGCGCGGTGCCGGGCGTCGGTGGTGATGATGGGGATGTCCGGGCCGATCTGCAGGGCTTCGCGTACTTCGTCCGGGGTGTACGGCTGCTGGCCGTCGAAGC
>NZ_MUME01000259.1 GCF_002155915.1 Streptomyces thermovulgaris
CCCGATACTCAAACTGCGACCGCCCCCACACCGCCGTCGCCGCCACATCAACCAACGACACCGCATCACCACAACCAGCCAGCCACTCCGCCCACCGACCAGCCTGCGCACGCAACGCCCCCACATCCCGACCAGACACCACCAACGGCACAACACCACCCTCAACAGCACCGCCCCCAGCAGTGCCGTTTTCAGTGGTGCCGTTCCGGGTGGCACCGTCCTCAGTGGTGCTGCCTCCAGCGGTGCCGTTTCGGGTGGTGCCGTTCGGTGTCGCCTTGGTGGTCTCTCGCACCGGGGGTTCTTCCAGCACCACATGCGCGTTGGTGCCCGACAGCCCGAACGAGGACACTCCGGCTCGGCGTACTCGGCCGGCCTCACGCGGCCAGGGCCGGGCCTCGTCCAGGAGTTTCAGGCCGCTGCCTTCCCAGGCGATGTGCGGGCTGGGCTCGTCGGCGTACAGCGTCTTCGGCAGCATCTGGTGCTGCAGAGCCAGCACCATCTTGATCACACCCACCACACCGGCGGCAGCCTGCGTGTGCCCGATGTTCGACTTCGACGAGCCCAGATAGACCGGCCGCTGCGCATCCCGGCCCGGGCCGAACACCTCGGCCAGCGCGCCGGCTTCGATCGGGTCGCCCAGCGGGGTGCCGGTGCCGTGGGCTTCGACCGCGTCGATGTCGGCCGGCGTGAGGCGGGAAGCGGCCAGTGCGTCACGGATCACCCGCTGCTGCGAGGGGCCGTTGGGCGCGGTCAGGCCCTGGGAACGGCCATCCTGGTTGACCGCGCTGCCGCGGATCACCGCCAGGATCCGGTCACCGTCACGCTCGGCAGCCGACAGCCGCTTGAGCACCAAAACCCCAACACCCTCAGCCCAGCCCGCACCATCAGCCCGCGCCGAGAAGGACTTGCACCGCCCGTCAGGAGCCATCCCCTTCAACCGCGAGAACTCCACAAACAGCGCGGGAGTGTTCATCACGGTGACACCACCGGCCAGGGCAAGGTCGCATTCGCCCTGCCGCAGCGCGGTGACGGCAAGGTGCAGGGCGACGAGAGAGGACGAGCACGCGGTGTCCACCGTCACCGCCGGCCCCTGAAGCCCCAGGGTGTAGGACACCCGGCCCGAGACCACACTGGACGCGTAACCCGTGCTGGTGTAGCCGTCGAGAGCCTCCAGGTCATGTCCCTGATGGCCGTAGTCCGACGTCATGGCACCGAGGTAGACCCCGGTGCGGCTCTCGCTCAGGGACTCGGGTCGGATGCCGGCCCGTTCCAGGGCCTCCCAGGACGTCTCCAGCACCAGCCGCTGCTGCGGATCCATCGACACCGC
>NZ_MUME01000026.1 GCF_002155915.1 Streptomyces thermovulgaris
GTCGTCGGAGGACACCTGTGCTGGGTCGTCGGAGGACACCTGTGCCGGGGCGTCGGGGGACATCCGTGCCGGGCCGCCCGCCGGAACGCGGGCCAGGGCGTCGACACGCGGATGTGCCGCCCGGCCGGCGTGCGCGGGGGCAGGGGCGTCGGCCGTACCGCCGCCCGCGGAGCGGCGCGGGGGCCGGGCGCGGTCCTCCCGCGGCCGCAGCACCAGCCCCACCGCCACCGAGGCGAGCACCGGGACGACGGCCAGCAGGGTCAGCGTCCCCGCCACCGGCAGCGGGTGCCCGGCGGCCAGGGCGTCCGCCCCCGCGCCCTGGTACGGCCGGCCCGTCAGGTCGCCGCGCAGACGCAGAAAGGCCAGCAGCGCGAGCAGGGAGCCGAACCCGCAGGACAGGGCCGTCGTGGCCGCCGAGACGGCCATCAGACGGCCGGGGCCGAGCCCGAGTGCCGACAGTCCGGGCCGGGGGCGGGTGCCGGGGTCGGTGCGGGCCACCGCGATCGCGAGATACACCGTCGCGGCCAGGGGCATCACGCACCAGGACAGGCGCCGCACCGCGGCGGCCGACTGCTCCGGGTGGCCCAGGGCGTAACCGAGGCAGCACAGCAGCAGGAAACCCGTGCCCGCCGACGCCGCCGCCACGGCCAGACGGCGCAGCTGGACGGCCGGGCGGGCGAGGTGGATCAGACGGAGAGCGAGCACGTGGCCCGGCCTTCCGTCGCGTCGTCCACCGGGGGCAGGTGCACGCTCTGCACGCGCCGCCCGTCGAGCAGCGCCACCGTGCGGTCGGCGACGGCCGCGGTCTCCGGGTCGTGCGTGGCGAGCACGACGGTGATGCCGTGCGAACGGGCCGCCGTGGTGAGCGTGCGCAGCACATGGACGCGGTCGGCCCGGTGCAGCGGGGCCGCCGGCTCGTCGGCGAACAGCACCGTGGGGGCCGGGGCGAGCGCGCGGGCGATGCAGGCGCGCTGCCGCTCGGCCTGGCGCAGCCGGTGCGGGCGCTTGCGGGCCAGGTCGCCGATGTCGAGACGGTCCAGCCACTCCTGGGCGGTCGCCTTGGCCTGGCGCCGGCCGGCGCCGCGCAGCATCAGGGGCAGGGCCGTGTTCTCCCAGACGGTCAGCTCCGGCACGAGCACCGGCACGGGGTCGATCCAGCCGAACCGGTTGCGGCGCAGCCGCTCGCGGGCCAGCGGACCGAGGGTGTGCACAGGAGCGCCGTCGAACCAGACCTCGCCCTGCCGCACCCGCTCCATCCCGGACAGGCACCGCAGCAGAGTCGTTTTGCCGCTGCCGCGCGGTCCGGCGACGGCCAGGATCTCGCCCTGCCGGACGTCGAGCGAGACGTCCTCCAGGCCGGGCGAGCCGTCCTTGTGGGTGTAGTGCAGGGCACGCGCCCAGAGCACGTCGTTGTCCGGTGGGGCGTCCATGGCGTACACCTCGGTTCGGAGCTCGAATGCCGCGCGGACCGTCGCGCGGATGCCGCGCGGGCCCGTGGGACCCTCCTGCGAATCCCCCGTCCGGGGGAACGAAGGCGGAGCCGATCGGTTACCGGAACGCTAGGCAGCCGGCACCGGGAGCCCGGACAGCACACGGCCCCGGGCCGCCGTTTCTCACACGAACGGCGGGCACCGGGGCCGCGATCATCATCTGATCGGAGGTACCTGGCCGACTGCTCCCGGCAGACACCCGTGCCGGAAGAGGCGTGCCGGTCACAGCTTGGCCCACGCCTCCGTCAGGGTCGCGCGCAGGATCTGCTCGATCTCGTCGAAGGTCTCCTGGGTGGAGATCAGCGGCGGGGCGAGCTGGACGACCGGGTCGCCGCGGTCGTCGGCGCGGCAGTACAGGCCGTTGTCGAACAGCGCCTTGGACAGGAAGCCGTACAGGATCCGCTCGGTCTCCTCCTCGTCGAAGGTCTCCTTGGTGTCCTTGTCCTTCACCAGCTCGATGCCGTAGAAAAAGCCGTTGCCGCGGACGTCGCCGACGATCGGCAGGTCGTGCAGCTTCTGCAGGGTGGAGAAGAAGGCGGCCTCGTTGTCCAGCACGTGCTGGTTGAGGTTCTCCCGCTCGAACAGGTCGAGGTTGGCCAGGGCCACCGCCGCGGAGACCGGGTGGCCGCCGAAGGTGTAGCCGTGCAGGAAGACGTTGCCGTCCCGGTAGAACGGCTCGGCCAGGCGGTCGGAGACGATGCAGGCGCCCAGCGGGGAGTAGCCCGAGGTCAGGCCCTTGGCGCAGGTGATCATGTCCGGGACGTAGCCGAACTTGTCGCAGCCGAACATCGTGCCCAGGCGGCCGAAGGCGCAGATGACCTCGTCCGAGACGAGCAGGACGTCGTACCTGTCGCAGATCTCGCGGACCCGCTGGAAGTAGCCGGGCGGGGGCGGGAAGCAGCCGCCGGCGTTCTGCACCGGCTCCAGGAAGACCGCGGCGACCGTGTCCGGGCCCTCGAAGAGGATCTGCTGCTCGATCTGGTCGGCGGCCCAGCGGCCGAAGGCCTCGGGGTCGTCGCCGTGGACCGGAGCGCGGTAGATGTTGGTGTTCGGGACCTTGTGCGCGCCCGGCACCAGCGGCTCGAACGGCGTCCTCAGGCCCGGCAGGCCGGTGATGGACAGGGCGCCCTGCGGGGTGCCGTGGTAGGCGACCGCACGGGATATGACCTTGTGCTTGGTGGGCTTGCCGATCAGCTTGAAGTACTGCTTGGCGAGCTTCCAGGCGGTCTCCACCGCCTCGCCGCCGCCGGTGGTGAAGAAGACCTTGTTCAGGTCGCCCGGTGCGTAGCCGGCCAGGCGTTCCGCGAGTTCCACGGCCTTGGGGTGGGCGTAGGACCAGACGGGGAAGAACGCCAGCTCCTGCGCCTGCTTGGCCGCCGTCTCGGCCAGTTCCGCGCGGCCGTGACCGGCCTGGACCACGAACAGACCCGCGAGACCGTCGATGTAGCGCTTGCCCTTGTCGTCGTAGATGTAGGCGCCCTCACCGCGCACGATCGTCGGCACGGGGGAGTTCTCGTACGAGGACATGCGGGTGAAGTGCATCCACAAGTGGTCGTACGCGGTACGGCTGAGATCCTTGCTCACGGTTATCGGGTTCCCCACATGTAGGTCTGCTTCTTGAGCTTGAGGTAGACGAAGCTCTCGGTGGAGCGCACGCCGGGCAGGGCCCGGATGCGTTTGTTGATGACCTCCAGCAGCTGGTCGTCGTCCTCGCAGACGATCTCGGCGAGGATGTCGAACGAGCCCGCGGTCATCACCACGTACTCGACTTCCGGCATGTCGGTCAGCGCGTCCGCCACGACCTCCGAGTCGCCCTCGACGTTGATCCCGACCATCGCCTGTCTGCGGAAGCCCACGGTGAGCGGGTCCGTGACGGCGACGATCTGCATCACGCCCTGTTCGAGCAGCTTCTGGACGCGCTGGCGCACGGCCGCCTCGGACAGGCCGACGGCCTTGCCGATCGCGGCGTACGGCCGGCGGCCGTCCTCCTGCAGCTGCTCGATGATGGCGAGGGAAACGGCGTCCAGGTGGTGGCCGTTCCGCGGTTCACGGGAGTCCTTGGAGTCTGCGCTTCGACTGGGCACGACCACACTCTGCACGAGGTCTCGTCAGTTTCGCAAGGTTGATTCAATGAAATCCGTTGTATATGAGACTGAGACTTGCGGATTTCGCAGAAGTTCCAGCGGCGTGGCTGTTGAAAACGTCAGAGCGCGGGCTAGGGTGGATGTCTCAGCCACTGGACAGCTTGAACAGGATCAGGAGGGCCGGCAGTGAGCACCGAGCTGCGTCGTCTGCGCAACTACATCGACGGTGAGTTCCGGGACGCCGCCGACGGACGGACCACCGAGGTGGTGAACCCTGCGACGGGCGAGGCGTACGCGACCGCGCCGCTGTCCGGACAGGCGGATGTGGACGCCGCCATGGCCGCCGCCGCGGCAGCCTTCCCGGGCTGGCGCGACACCACCCCGGCCGAGCGTCAGAAGGCCCTGCTGAAGATCGCGGACGCCTTCGAGGAGCGCGCCGAGGAACTGATCGCGGCCGAGGTGGAGAACACGGGCAAGCCGGTCGGGCTGACCCGCACCGAGGAGATCCCGCCGATGGTCGACCAGATCCGCTTCTTCGCGGGTGCGGCGCGGATGCTCGAGGGCCGCTCGGCCGGCGAGTACATGGAGGGCATGACCTCGATCATCCGCCGTGAGCCGGTGGGTGTCTGTGCCCAGGTCGCGCCGTGGAACTACCCGATGATGATGGCCGTGTGGAAGTTCGCCCCGGCGATCGCGGCGGGCAACACGGTCGTGCTGAAGCCGTCGGACACCACCCCCGCCTCCACGGTGCTGATCGCCGAGATCCTCGGCTCGATCCTGCCCAAGGGCGTCTTCAACGTCATCTGCGGCGACCGCGAGACCGGCCGCATGATGGTCGAGCACAAGATCCCGGCGATGGCGTCCATCACCGGTTCCGTACGGGCCGGCATGGAGGTCGCCGGGTCCGCCGCCAAGGACCTCAAGCGGGTCCACCTGGAGCTCGGCGGCAAGGCCCCGGTCGTGGTCTTCGAGGACGTCGACATCGACAAGGCCGTCGAGGAGATCGCGGTCGCCGGCTTCTTCAACGCCGGCCAGGACTGCACGGCCGCCACCCGTGTGCTGGTCCACGAGTCCGTCCACGACGATTTCGTCGCCGCGCTCGCCAAGGCCGCCGCCGAGACCAAGACCGGGCAGCCGGACGACGAGGACGTCCTCTACGGCCCGCTGAACAACCCCCAGCAGCTCGAGCGGGTCGCCGGCTTCATCGAGCGCCTGCCCGCCCACGCCAAGGTCGAGACCGGCGGCCACCGGGTCGGCGACAAGGGCTTCTTCTACGCCCCGACCGTCGTCTCGGGCCTCGAGCAGGACGACGAGATCATCCAGAACGAGGTCTTCGGCCCGGTCATCACCGTCCAGTCCTTCTCGGACGAGGAGCAGGCCGTCGAGATGGCCAACGGCGTCGAGTACGCCCTGGCCTCCTCGGTGTGGACCAAGGACCACGCCCGCGCCATGCGGATGTCCAAGAGGCTCGACTTCGGCTGCGTGTGGATCAACACCCACATCCCGCTGGTCGCCGAGATGCCGCACGGCGGCTTCAAGAAGTCCGGCTACGGCAAGGACCTGTCGGCGTACGGCTTCGAGGACTACACGCGGATCAAGCACGTCATGACGTCGCTGAACGCCTGATCCGCCGGCGGACCGGCCGACGGCGGCCGGACGAGCGGTGACCGTGCGGCCGGCCGGCCGCACCGGCATGCGCACCCGTGGCCCCGGACGGAGCACGGACCGTCCGGGGCCGCGGCCGTGCCCTCGCGCCGCGGGGGACCGGCAGGACGTCCGCCTCGTCCGGGGCCGCCGGCCACCGCGCCCATTGTCAGAACGCGAACAAGAACGCGCACAAGAAGGTCACGACGTGCCCCGGACCCCGACGACGCCCGCACCCACCCGCCGCTTCCTGCTGCGCACCCTGGGCCGGACGGCCGCCCTCGGCGCCCTCGGCGCGCTCGCCGGATGCGGTGTGCCCTCCGCCTACGTCGAACCCGGCGACCGCGCGGTCCCGGACGTCTCCGCCACCGACCGCCGGCTGGTCTGGGCGAACTGGCCGCTGTACATCGACACCGACGACGACAACCCGGCCGAACGGCCCACCCTCGAGGCCTTCGAGAAGCGCACGGGCATCTCCGTCGACTACATCGAGGAGATCAACGACAACGACGAGTACTTCGGCAAGATCAGCCCTTCGCTGATGAACCGCCGGCAGACGGGCCGCGACCTCATCGTGGTCAGCGACCACATGTGCGCCCGCTACGTCCGGCTGGGCTGGGTGCAGGAGATGGACCGCTCCCGCCAGCCCCATGTGACCCGGCACCTCGACCCGCTGCTGCGCTCGCCCGCCTTCGACCCGGGCCGCAGATTCACCGTGCCCTACCAGTCGGGCATCACCGGCATCGCCTACCACCGCCGCAGGCTCGGCCGCGAGATCCGCCAGGTCTCCGACCTGTGGGCGAGCGACCTCAAGGGCCGGGTCACCCTGCTCTCCGGGGTCGACGAGGCGTTCGCGCTGCTCATGCAGGGCAACGGCGTGGACATCACCCGGTGGACGGCCGACGACTTCCACACCGTCTGCGACCAGGTGGAACGGCAGGTCCGCAGGGGCCAGATCCGCCGCTTCACCGGCAACGACTACACCAAGGACCTGGTCAGCGGCGACGTCCTGGCCTGCCAGGCCTACTCGGGCGACGTGATCCAGCTCCAGGCGGACGACCCCGACATCCGCTTCGTCGTGCCCGAGGAGGGTGCCGAACTGTGGTCGGACTCCCTGATGATCCCCAACCGGGCCCGCCACAAGGCCAACGCGGAACGGCTGATCGACTACTACTACGAGCCCGAGGTCGCCGCACGGCTCGCCGCCTGGGTGAACTACATCTGCCCGGTCCCGGCGGCCCGGGACGTGCTCGCCGGCTCCAAGGACGAGGAGACGGCGGCCCTGGCCGAGAACCCGCTGATCTTCCCCGACGCCGACCTGCGCAGACGTCTCGCCGTCGCCCGCAACATCGCCCCCGGGGAACGCAGGGAGTTCACCAAGCGCTGGAACGCGATCGTGGGCATGTAGACCGTTGCGGCCCCGCGGACCGGAGAACCGCTGCAGACTCGCTCCATGACGCACAAGCCGAGCGATCACCACGTGGGCCCCGCCGTCACCCTCGGACTGCCGGCGGCCTGGGCCCTGCACGACCTCGAGGAGCTGGCTGCCGTGCCGGGATGGCTGCGGCGCAACGTGCCGGTGCTGCGGAACGGTTCCCCGCGGTGCCGGAGGCGGTGTGGCGGCGGGCCGAGTCCCTGGACGGACGGCAGTTCGCCGCGGCCGTGGGCGTGATGGGCACGATGGTCGCCGCCGTGTCCGCCGCCGGCGCGGCGACCGGCGGCCGGTCCGCCGCCTTCCAGACGGCCCTGGACGGCTTCGGGCTGCACGGTCTGGCCCACCTGGCCCAGGCCGCCGCGTTCCGCGGCTACACACCGGGATCGGCCACCTCGCCCGTCGTGGTCGTCCCCTTCGCCCTCTGGGCCCGGTCCCGGCTGCGCCGTGCCGGGGTCCTGCGCCCCACCCGCGCCCGGGACCTGGCCCTCGGCCTCGGGCTGGCGGGCGCGGCCACCGTGGCGTCGCACACGGTGGCCCGCCGCCTGCTTAGCAGGAGCTGAGGACCGGCCCGGCGACCGGGGCGAGGACGCGGCGGGCCGCGGTCAGGCGGATGGTGCGGCCGGCCTGCGAAGGAGCGCGCACAGCAGGTCGACGCGGTTGGTGGTGATCGCGTCGACACCGAGCCCGAGGAGGCGCCGCAGGGAGCGGCGGGTATCGGGGGTCCAGACGGACAGCAGACAGCCGTCGCGGTGGACACGGGCCGCGAGCTCGCGGGTGACCAGGCCGAAGCGGTAGTTCAGCCACCGCGGGCGCACCGCGTCCAGCAGCCCGGCACGCGGGGGCGCCAGCGTGGTCCAGGTCAGGGCGAGTTCGGCACGGGGGTCGGCGGCGCGCATCGCGAGCATCGTCTCGGCGCCCGCGCAGTAGTACACGCGCTCCTGGGCCCCGCACGCGTGGACCACGCCGACGATCCGCCGCAGCGCCCGCGGACGGGCCGGGCCCGGCAGGTCGACCAGCACCCGGCTGCCGTCCGTCGCGGCGAGCGCCTCCTCCAGCGTGGGCACCCGGCCGCCGGTCAGCTCGCGCACCTGCTGCGCGGACAGCGACTCCAGCGGCCGGTCGTGCCCCCACAGCCGTTTCAGCGACGCGTCGTGCAGCAGCACCGGAACGCCGTCCCGGGTCAGACGCACGTCGATCTCGACCGCGTCCGCGCCCCGGTCGAGCGCGGAACGCAGCGAGTCGACCGTGTTCTCGGGGAAGCGGTAGGGGTCGCCGCGGTGCGCCACGGCCGTCACGGTCCGCACGGGGCTCATGGCGTCCGGGGGCCCGGGACCTGGGGGCCGGCCGCGAGCCACTGCGCGGTGTAGGCGTCGATCTCCTCCACGATGCGCGCCTTGCCGGCCTCGTCGAGGAAGGAGGCGTGCACCGCGTTCTTGGCGAGCTCGGCGATCCCCCGCTCGTCGAGGTCGAGGAGACGGGCGGCGACGGCGTACTCGTTGGTGAGGTCGGTGCCGAACATCGGCGGGTCGTCGGAGTTGATCGTGACGAGGAGTCCGGCGCGGACGAACTCCTTGAGGGGGTGCTCGTCGAGGGTGCGCACGGCCCGGGTGGCGATGTTGGAGGTCGGGCACACCTCCAGCGCGATCCGGTGCTCGGCGAGGTACTCGAGCAGCCTCGGGTCCTGCGCGGCGCTGGTGCCGTGGCCGATGCGCTCGGCACGCAGCTCGTGCAGCGCGTCCCACACCGTCTGCGGGCCGGTGGTCTCGCCGGCGTGCGGGACCGAGTGCAGCCCGGCGGCCAGGGCGCGGTCGAAGTAGGGCTTGAACTGCGGCCGCGGTACGCCGATCTCGGGCCCGCCGAGTCCGAACGACACCAGCCCCTCGGGACGCAGCCGGTCGTCGGTGGCGAGCCGGACGGTCTCCTCGGCCGACTCCAGCCCGGCCTCCCCGGGGATGTCGAAGCACCAGCGCAGCACGGTCCCGAACTCGGCCTCGGCCGCCTTGCGGGCGTCCTCTATCGCGTCCATGAAGGCGCGCTCGTCGATGCCGCGGCGGGTGGAGGAGAACGGCGTGACGGTCAGCTCGGCGTAGCGCACCTGCTGGCGGGCCAGGTCGCGGGCCACCTCGTAGGTCAGCAGCCGGACGTCCTCCGGGGTGCGGATCAGGTCCACGACCGACAGGTACACGTCGATGAAGTGGGCGAAGTCCGTGAAGGTGAAGTACTCGGCCAGGGCCTCGGGGTCGGAGGGGACCTTGGAGTCGGGGTGACGGGCGGCGAGTTCGGAGACGATCCGGGGGGAGGCGGAGCCGACGTGGTGCACATGCAGTTCGGCCTTGGGCAGACCGGCGATGAAGGCATGCCGGTCGCGCGGTGCGTGCTGGGCGGTCAAGGGTCCCCTCCCCGGGACGGGCGCCGCGGGCGCGGCGCGGCTGATCGGCTGATCGGTGAGCACGGCCATGGTAGGCGCCCCGTCCGCCCCGTCCTGCCCGGCCGGGGCCGCCGGGTCTCCCCCGGAGTCGGAGCCGGGGCGGAAAGGCCGATAGCATGGCCGGGCCAACGACCGATGGGGGGAGACAGGTACATGACGGACGGAATACAGACCGGCGGGAGCACGGGGGCCGAGGACAACCCCTGGGCGCCGCCCGCGGACAAGCCCTCGCTGGAGAAGAACCCGTCCGCACCGCCCCAGCCGTCGGACGCGCCTCCCGCGCAGAACCAGCCGCCCGCCTTCCCGCCGCCGTCGCCGTCCCTGCACGACCAGATGACGGTGACCTCCATGCCG
>NZ_MUME01000260.1 GCF_002155915.1 Streptomyces thermovulgaris
GCCAAGAAGAACATCCCCCCGTCCCCCTTCGCCGACGACGACGGCTCCCCCGACCCCCGGCTGAGCGCGGCGCTCGAGGCCTGGGCCAAGGACCGCACCGCCGTGGAACCCGTCCTGGAGGCGCTCAAGGGCACCCGGCTCCTCGTCCCCGTCGTGGCCGTCCTCGGCGAGGTGGAGGAGGACGAGAACGGACTGCGGCGCGAGAAGACCAGCGAGATGGCCGTCCCCACCCTGAAGGCCGGCGGCCGCACCGCCCTGCCCGCCTTCACCTCCGTCGACTCCCTGGCCCGCTGGGACCCCAAGGCCCGCCCCGTGGCCGTCCATCTGCACCAGGCACTGGAGGCCGCCGCGCGCGAGAAGGCGGACACCGTGGTGCTGGACATGGCCGGACCGGTGCCGTTCGAGCTGACCGGGCCCGCGCTGCTCGCCCTCGCCGAGGGCCGTACGACGACGGACCCGCTGGCCGACCCGGCCGTGATCGACGCCGTACGGGAGACCGTCGCCGCCGAGCCCGCCGTGCTGCGCGCCCACCTCGGACCGGGACGGGCCGACGGCACCCTCGCCCTCGTCCTCGACCCGTCCGTCACCGACGCCCCCGCCGAGACCGTCCGCGCCCTCGCCGAGCGGCTCGCCGCCAGCGACACACTGAGGGCCCGCCTGGTGCGCGGCCTCGACCTGGCACTGCTGCCGGCCGGGGCCACGCCGCCGGGCGAGCCCTTGTACGTGAAGGAATGAGAAAAGCGGGAAAGGCGGGAAAAGCAGGAGCGGGCGGCAAAGGGCGGGAGCGCCGGACGGCGGCGGGTCAGCCGTAGACCGGTCCGGTGTACTTCTCGCCCGGCCCCTGGCCCGGCTCGTCCGGGACGAGCGACGCCTCGCGGAACGCCAGCTGCAGCGACTTCAGGCCGTCCCGCAGCGGCGCCGCGTGGAAGGAGCTGATCTCGGTCGTGCTCGCGTCCAGCAGTCCCGCGAGCGCGTGCACCAGCTTGCGCGCCTCGTCCAGGTCCTTGTACGTGTCGCCCTCCTCGCTCAGCCCGAGCTTGACGGCGGCGGCGCTCATCAGGTGGACGGCGACCGTCACGATCACCTCGACCGCCGGAACCTCGGCGATGTCACGGGTCATGGCGTCGAAGTCGGGGGTCTGGGCGGTCTCGGGACGCTCGGAGGGGGTCTCACTCATGCCCCACACGATAGGGGCAGGGCGGACATCCGCCCTCATCAAGCCCTGTCCCGTTCCGATTGGTCGTTCCCCCCTCGATGCTGCTAACCTTGTGTGACGACCGGTCGGATGCGTCCGCCGCACCTCATGCGAAGGAAGGCATGAGCGTGCGACACGAGTCCGGCCCACAAGTGGAGGCTTCGAACTCCCACCTGACCGCCTTCCGGGGCGGCGGGTCACCGGTCAGGCGGTCCCGCACTCAACAGTGGCAAACCGCCCGAAAGCGCGCCCCGCGGTCCTCGCGGCGGTTGCTCCGGTAGTTCGAGGAGCTCCGCCTGTGATCGTCCGGGGCATTTTTTCTGCTTCGGCGCGGTTAGGTCTAACGAATCAAGACGTACGCGACTGTCCGCCAGACCGTCGCGTGGTGCTACCGAGGAGGATCCATCAGCGCCGAGCCCCGCATCAACGACCGGATTCGCGTTCCCGAGGTGCGACTTGTCGGTCCCAGTGGCGAGCAGGTCGGCATCGTGCCGCTTGCGAAGGCACTGGAGCTTGCGCAGGAGTACGACCTGGACCTGGTCGAGGTCGCGGCGAACGCCCGTCCGCCCGTGTGCAAGCTCATGGACTACGGGAAGTTCAAGTACGAGTCGGCCATGAAGGCCCGTGAGGCGCGCAAGAACCAGGCGCACACGGTCATCAAGGAGATGAAGCTCCGGCCGAAGATCGACCCGCACGACTACGACACCAAGAAGGGTCACGTCGTCCGGTTCCTCAAGCAGGGCGACAAGGTCAAGATCACGATCATGTTCCGTGGTCGCGAGCAGTCCCGGCCCGAACTGGGCTACCGGCTGCTGCAGCGGCTCGCGGAGGACGTCCAGGATCTCGGCTACGTGGAGTCGAACCCGAAGCAGGACGGCCGCAACATGATCATGGTTCTCGGTCCGCACAAGAAGAAGACCGAGGCCATGGCCGAGGCCCGCCAGGCGCAGCAGGCCCGCAAGGCCGGGCGTCAGGGGCGGGGCGCAGCCTCCCGGAGGGGGGCGTCGTCCGAGGAGCCCGCCGAGGCGTGATCTCGGGACGCGCGTCCCAGGATGTAACCCGATACAAGAGCGACGCTCCACCGTGCCCGGTTCTCGCGACCGGGCACCGGAGCGCACCTACGAGGAGAGAACGGCGCTATGCCGAAGAACAAGACGCACAGCGGTGCCAGGAAGCGTTTCAAGGTCACCGGCTCCGGCAGGGTGCTCCGTGAGCGCGCCGGCAAGCGCCACCTGCTCGAGCACAAGTCGTCCCGTGTGACACGTCGCCTCACCGGCAACGCCGAGATGGCCCCGGGCGACGCCAAGAAGATCAAGAAGCTTCTCGGCAAGTGACACGGCGGCGTGTGATCCGCTGATCCCACGCGCCTCACGTCAGAACCGGGACCCAGTCGTTTCCGGGCCGTGCGACCACCACCACGGCCCCGCTACAAGGAGTTGAACAAGTGGCACGCGTCAAGCGGGCAGTGAACGCCCACAAGAAGCGCCGGGCGATCCTCGAGCAGGCTTCCGGCTACCGCGGTCAGCGCTCGCGCCTGTACCGCAAGGCCAAGGAGCAGGTCACCCACTCGCTGGTCTACAACTACCACGACCGCAAGAAGCGCAAGGGCGACTTCCGTCAGCTGTGGATCCAGCGCATCAACGCCGCCGCCCGCGCCAACGGCATGACGTACAACCGCTTCATCCAGGGGCTGAAGGCCGCGAACATCGAGGTCGACCGCAAGATCCTGGCCGAGCTGGCCGTCAACGACGCGAACGCGTTCGCCGCGCTCGTCGAGGTCGCGCAGAAGGCTCTGCCGAGCGACGTCAACGCGCCCAAGGCTGCGTGATCGCCGCGCCGGCTCCCGGCCGGCGCGACCGAAGGGACCCGTGGGCCTGTGCCCGCGGGTCCATTGCGTGTCCGCAGCACGATGCCCGGATTTGTTCGGCACCGCCCGAACCCGCCGTGCCGGCCGATCGCCGCCGCGGCGGAAGACCAGCGAAGGTGAAGCCCCCATGCCCCCCGCCACCCCCGCCCCCACCCCCCCCCCCCC
>NZ_MUME01000261.1 GCF_002155915.1 Streptomyces thermovulgaris
CGCCGGTTCCCCGCCGGGCCGCCCGCGCCCCGCGCCCCGGATCCCCGGGGCGCTCATGACCATCCCCCGCCCAAGGCCGTGCCGCCCGTCGCGCCGAGGACCGCGCGTTCGTGGTCCGCCCGGCGCCACATCTCGTCCAGCGCCGCGCCGCGGGGCACGGCGACGGCCGTCCAGCCGGCCTCGCGCAGAAGGCGCAGACGCTCCTCGGCGGGGTCGTCCGGGGCGGGGGCGCCGGCCGGCTCGTGGGACCAGGCCGCGCCGGACAGGACGAACGCGACCGCCGCGCCGCTGTGCCGGCGCATCCGGGCGACCACCGCGGCCTGGACCTCGTCCAGGTCGCCGAGGAAGGCGACCAGCAGTCCCTCCGTGCCGCCCTGCAGGCCGCCCCGCAGCGCGTCGAGGGCGCGGGACAGACCCGCCCCGTCCGAGTGGTCGATCACCGCGAGGGCGTCCAGCAGCAGCCCGGCCGCGTCCGCCGACTCCTGGCCGGCCCCCGTGAAGCCGTCGAGGGTCCCGTCGGGCACCGGGCTGCCGGTGTCGGTCAGCAGCCGCACCGAGTAGCCCCGCTCCAGCATGTGCACCAGCACGGAGGCCGCGCCGGACACCGCCCACTCGAAGGCCGAGTCGGGGCCGGAGCCCCGGTAGGCGAGCTCCCGGGTGTCGAGCAGCACCGTGCAGCGGGCCCGCTGCGGCTGCTCCTCGCGGCGCACCATCAGCTCGCCGTGGCGGGCGGTGGAGCGCCAGTGCACCCGGCGCAGGTCGTCGCCGTAGCGGTAGCCGCGCGGGATGATGTCGTCCTCGCCGGCCAGCACCGGCGAGCGCTGCCGCCCGTCGCCGTACCCCTTGGACTCGCCGCTCAGCCGCACCGGCGCCAGCGGCTCCACGCGCGGCACGACGGTGAGGGTGTCGTAGGCCGAGAAGGACCGGGTCAGCTCGCACATCCCGAACGGGTCGCTCAGCCGCAGTTGCAGCGGGCCCAGCGGATAGCGGCCCCGCAGGTCGGAGCGGACCCGGTAGGACACCTCGCGGCGCCCGCCCGGCTCGACCCGGTCGAGCACGAAGCGGGGCCGCGGCCCGAGCACGTACGCCACCCGGTCCTCGAGCATCAGCAGCCCCGTGGGCAGCCGGGAGACGTTGTCCACGCGCAGGTGCACACGGGCCTCGCCGCCGGCGGGCACGCGCGCGGGGGAGAGCCGGCGGCTGCCGGCCACCCGGTAGCGGGTGCGGTACAGCACGGTCGCGCAGACCAGCGGGAGGGCGGCGAGCAGCAGACCGATCCGCAGCAGATCGAGCTGGCCGAGGACGTAGGCGCAGAGGGCGGCGGCGATCCCGGCGGCCAGGAAGGAGCGTCCCCGGGTGGTCAGGCCGGCCAGCGCGGTGCGGACACCGCCCCGCCCCTCCCGGTCGTTCTCCGCGTGCGCGGCCCCCGCACGGGTCATCACAGCCTCCGGGGCGTGTGCCGGTCGTACGCCGGTGCGCCGCGGCCCGGGCCGAAGCCTCCGGACTGCCCGGGCCCCGCGGGCACCGGGGTGTTCTGCAGGATCTCCTGGACGACCTGCTCGGCGGTGCGGCGGTTGAGCTGGGCCTGGGCGGTGGGCAGCAGCCGGTGGGCCAGAACGGCCACGGCGAGCGCCTGGACGTCGTCGGGCAGTGCGTACTCCCGGCCGTCCAGCGCGGCGGACGCCTTCGCCGCGCGCAGCAGGTGCAGGGTCGCGCGCGGCGAGGCGCCGAGTCTGAGGTCGGGGTGGGTGCGGGTGGCGGCGACCAGGTCCACCACATAGCGCCGCACGCTCTCGGCGACGTGCACCTCGCGCACCGCCTCGATCAGCTTGACGATCTCGTGCGCGTGCGCGACCGGCTGGAGGCCGTCCAGGGGGTTCACCCCGCCGTGCACGTCCAGCATCCGCAGCTCGGCGTCCGGGTTCGGATAGCCGATGGACACCCGGGCCATGAACCGGTCGCGCTGGGCCTCGGGCAGCGGGTAGGTGCCCTCCATCTCGACCGGGTTCTGCGTGGCCACCACCATGAACGGCGCGGGCAGTTCATAGGTCTGCCCGTCGATGGTGACCTGCCGTTCCTCCATGGACTCCAGCAGGGCCGACTGGGTCTTGGGCGAGGCGCGGTTGATCTCGTCGCCGATCACGATCTGCGCGAAGACGGCGCCCGGCTTGAACTCGAAGTCCCGGCGCTGCTGGTCCCAGATGGACACCCCGGTGATGTCCGAGGGCAGCAGGTCGGGAGTGAACTGGATGCGCCGCACCGAACAGTCGATGGACCGTGCCAGCGCCTTGGCGAGCATCGTCTTGCCCACTCCGGGAACGTCCTCGATCAGAAGATGCCCCTCGGCGAGCAGTACGGTCAGCGAAAGCCGTACGACCTCGGGCTTGCCCTCGATCACTCCCTCCACCGAACTGCGCACCCGTTCGACGACGGAGGTCAGATCGTCCCCCGCTCCCGATTCCGCCCGAGCGGGGACACCCCCCTGGCTCGCTCGCTCGTCATAGGTCGTCACCCGGCCCTCCTCGGCCTTTCCCCAAGCCCTCTGCCGAGCAGGGGGATACCCCAGAAACCTCCGGGCCGGTTCCTCGCTGCGCGGTCCGGCCCGCTCCCTGTCACGGCCGCTTCGCGAACGGATTCCGCGGGCGGCCACATCCCGCATTCTTGCCGCCGTTACCGATTCGTGTCACTCGCCTCCGGACAACTGGCCACGACAAGTCGGCTCTTGCGGCCTTCCGCCGGTGAGGGCCCTCCGCCGGCGGCGGAGGCGCGGCACGCACCGGACGCCGGGGCGCGGGCGGCGGTCAGGCGGGGTCGATCTCGCGCAGCAGACCCGTCCTGACGTCGAAGACGAAGCCGCGCACGTCGTCGGTGTACAGCAGGAACGGCGAGGTGCGCACGCGCCGCATCGACTGCCGCACGTCCTGCTCGACGTCCCGGAAGGCCTCCACGGCCCAGGCCGGACGCTGTCCGACCTCCATCTCCAGCTCGTGCCGGAAGTCCTCGGTGAGGGACTCCAGGCCGCAGTTGGTGTGGTGGATGAGCACGATGCTGCGGGTGCCGAGGGCGCGCTGGCTGATGGTCAGCGAGCGGATGACGTCGTCGGTGACCACGCCGCCCGCGTTGCGGATGGTGTGGCAGTCACCGAGCTCCAGGCCGAGCGCGGCGTGCAGATCGAGACGGGCGTCCATGCAGGCCACGATCGCGACGCGCAGCACGGGCCGGGCGTCCATCCCCGGGTCGGTGAACGCCGCGGCATAGCGCAGGTTGGCCTCCACGAGACGGTCGGTGACCGTGCCTGCCGCCATGTCCTCCATGGCGTCCTCGTCCCCGGAAGGGACCGGTGCGGATGTCGTCATAGGCACGACGGTACTGGCCGTGCCCGCCGCAGTCCTGCGGTGGGAGCGGACAAAGAATCCCATCGTGGCCGGTTGTGAGTGACCCCACACAGACGGAAAATTCTGTCCGCACGGGTGAATCTCCGTGAATTCCGGTGTCACCGGCACTCTGTCGTGCGACGCGCAGGCCGATTGATTGACCGCGAGACAGGGTGGACTAAAGTGACGCGAAGCGGGAGGCGTGGTTCTCCCTGCTGGACTGCATTTTCCAGGGCCCCGGCCCGAGGGCCGGCGGTCCGACACGTGCGCGGCGCGTACGTACGGCTCGGCCTCCTCCCGCTTCCGGTCGGCCGACGCTTCCGGCGCCGGCAGGCTTTTCGTTCCTGAGCGGCGGGGGACCCGGCGGTGCGTGCGGGATGCGCCGAGGCTGAGAGGGTCCCGAAAAAATGAATGGGCGCGAAGCGCTTCCGCACAAGGGCGGCGACGGGCGACGGGGGAGCGAGGGCCGGCACGTCCCCGTGATGCTCCAGCGGTGCCTGGAGCTGCTGGCGCCCGCGCTCCAGGAGCCGGGAGCGGTGGTCGTCGACTGCACCCTCGGCCTCGGAGGGCACAGCGAGGCGCTGCTCACCCGCTTCCCCGGAGTGCGGCTCGTGGCCCTGGACCGGGACAAGGAGGCGCTGCGGTTGTCCGGCGAGCGGCTGGCCCCCTTCGGCGAGCGGGCCACCCTGGTGCACGCCGTCTACGACGAGCTGCCCGACGTGCTCGGCCGGCTGGGCATCGCGCGCGTGCGGGGCGTCCTGTTCGACCTCGGGGTCTCCTCCATGCAACTGGACGAGGCCGAACGCGGCTTCGCCTACGCCCAGGACGCGCCCCTGGACATGCGCATGGACCAGAGCACCGGCATCAGCGCCGCCGAGGTCCTCAACACCTACCCGCCCGGGGAACTGGTGCGCATCCTGCGGACGTACGGCGAGGAGAAGCAGGCCAAGCGGATCGTGGCCGCGATCGTGCGCGAGCGGGAGAAGGAGCCGATCACCCGCAGCGCCCGGCTGGTGGAGCTCATCCGTGACGCGCTGCCGCAGGCCGCCAAGCGCACCGGCGGCAACCCGGCCAAGCGCACGTTCCAGGCGCTGCGCATCGAGGTCAACGGCGAACTCGCCGCTCTGGAGCGGGCGATCCCGGCCGCGGTGAAGGCGCTCGACGTCGGCGGTCGGATCGCCGTACTGTCATACCACTCACTCGAAGACCGCCTGGTCAAGCAGGTGTTGGCAGCCGGTGCCGCACCGAGTGCGCCCCCCGGGCTTCCGGTCGTGCCCGAGCGTTACCAGCCCCGGCTCAAGCTGCTCACGCGCGGTGCCGAACTTCCCACCGAGGAGGAGATCGCCGAGAACCGCAGGGCGGCACCGGCCCGGCTGCGCGCCGCCGAGCGCATCAGGGAGGACGTCGAGTGAGGCAGGGGGGACCCTTGAGCAGAAGACCCGAACTGAGGGGGCGTGCCGCCCGGCTCGCCCGGCTCTTTCCGCCGCACCGCAACCAGGCCGCCCGCACGCCCTTCGTCCTCCTGGTCGTCCTGCTGCTCGGCGGGGGCCTCATCGCGCTGCTGATGCTGAACTCCGCGCTCAGCGAGGGCGCGTTCCGGCGGGAGGACCTGCGCAAGGAGACCAAGAACCTCACCGACGAGGAACAGGCCCTGCAACGGGACATCGACGCCTACTCCGCCCCGGACGCCCTTCAGCGCCGTGCGCGGGAACTCGGCATGGTCCCCGGCGGAGACCCCGTCTTCCTGGCGCCCGACGGCACGGTGAAGGGCGTCCGGGGCGGAG
>NZ_MUME01000262.1 GCF_002155915.1 Streptomyces thermovulgaris
TTTACGGGACAGCCCTTAGTTGACTGTGTGCAACTTGGTTAGTGGCTGGGTGGGTTGGAGGTCCGATCGCTCCGCGATCGGACCTGGGCCGGCTACAGGAGAGGGTGTGCTGAGGTGGCGCGGTCTTGCCGGCTGGATAGGTGGTGTAGCGTCAGATGCCTTGCTAGTGGAGGGAGTTGGTCTGTAGTCCGGCTCGGAGCTTGGAAAGGTCGACTGCTTTCAAGGTTTCAGAGCTCTGTTTTTTCGGAGTGATCCTCTTTCCCCGCTCCAGATGCTGAAGAGCCAAGCCGGGCGATGAGAGCACGACCGATCCGCTGAAGCTCCTCATCACTCTCAACGCTCTCGAACCAGCCACCACGCCGAGGCAGAGCCAACTGCTCACGAAGCAACGGCACAGCAGACACCGCAAAAGAACCCATACGATCCAGACAAGCCACAACATGATTAGCCGTCACAGGATTCCAAACCATAGCCCCCAATAGAACATCCAAAACAGCCGGCGCCTCAGCTTCACCGCCAATCTCCCACAGTGCAGCTGCACAATGCACCCGAACCCACTCGTAATCGTGCGTCAAAAGACCACGCAAACGCGGCAACGCAGCAGAAGCAGGCGGACCAATCTCACCAAGCAGATCAGCCGCATCACACACCCGGAAAGTAACCTCATCATCAAGGAAACCAAGCAGAAACGGCATAACCTCAGCAAGGTCACCGTCAATAGCCCACAGTGCGGCAACAGCAGCAGGCTGTACATGCGGATCCGTAGTAGTAGCCAGCGACCGAACCGCATCCCGCGCACCGGCCGCAGCAGGACCGAACACCCTCAACGCTTTCAAAGCCGACCGTATAACGCTGCGCTGCTCATAACGCATCGCAGCACCGAGCGCATCCATCATCACCGGAACTGCAGCCGGATCAGCCAACTTGGCCAAAGCGGAGAGGATCGCATTAGCGGTCATCTCAGTCCACTGCTGGGAAAGATCAACCCGACGCAAATGGTCGCACAGCCGGGGTACCATCTGGTCGGCCGCCTGCGGCAAACACCCCGCAACCTGAACCGCACGCCAGGCATCAACATCGCCATCCAGCGCAGCCAGCAAACTTGGCAGCACACGCACATCACCAAGACGTGCCAAAGCCTGAACGGCTTCCTGGTGGCCCCTGCGGACCCGTGGATCGGATGTGGCCCACACACCAGGGCCGTGCACCGCGCGCTGAGTATTGATGTAGGCGGCAAGAGCTTCCCGGGCAGGAGCAGCGATCGGGTGACAGGAATTCAAAACAGCCGCAGCCTCGGCGGCAACCTCCTGATCAGTTGTAGTGAGTTGATCAGCAACCAGCAAAAGGAGCCGGGTGTGATCCCCGCGCCATGCATGGACCAGCTCCCCGCACATACGAATCGCATCCAAACGCGAACCAGCATCAGGGCTGCGCAGCTGCTCTGCCAACACCGCCACACGCTCAAATACCCGGGCTTCCAGGGTTTCGTGAAAGGTGCGTAGCAGAGCCGTGGTCGGTGCGTGTACGCGTGTGTGTCGATCAAGATCTTCGAAGGCAGCGACGATCTGGGGCGCAACTGTGTCTGTGGATACTGTCGGGCGGCTCGGAGTCGGTGCGATGTCCCGCGCCGGTGTGGTGCGGTTGATCTCGCGCAACAGATCAACAGCAGTCGGTACAACATCTTCGCTTATCTTGTCCGGGGCGCAGCGGGTGCGCTGGACAAGGGCCGCGAGCCGGGTCACCGGTCCTTGAGCCGGGTCAGCAGCGAGCCCGGCGAGCCACTCCATCACCTGGTGAAAAGCTTCCGGCAGACGTAGTGCCGAGATGGCCGCCGCCTCGACTATCCGCAGCCGCGCTTCGACGTCGCGCTCGGCGACCAGCCGCTCCCGCAGTACCGCAAGGGCCTGTTCGGCGTCGTCGAGGAAGAGCCCGAGACCAGGGATCGCGGCCAAGCGCACGTCCGGCTCGGGGTCACGGGCAAGCTCGACGAATTTCGCACTCCGCTCACGCAGGAAGGCAATGGCCTGCGCGCAACCCATCGGGGGGTAGTACTCGATCTCGGTGCCGTCGTCTTCGAAGCCCCGGTCGAGGGACTCCCGGCCAATGCTGACCAGCAGTGCGACAACAGCGGCTCGGTCGGGCGTGGCATCGTCGGTGGCCAGCTCGAACAGGAAGGGCAGGCTGGCTGCCGTAGGCGGGTACACGCTGCCCTGGTGGTGGACCGCGCTGTAGAAACGGTTGAGGGCCTCGTGGCGTTCTTCAGCATCCGGGGAACGCAGCGCCCGCAGCAGCGCCGGTACCTCCTCAGCCGAGCCGTATGCGTGCTTCATCGACGCCCAGTCGATGTCATGAAGTCCGTCGAACATGATCAGAACCATGTCAGGCGGCACTGACAATGCCGGTTCATACCGGTTCGCTGCGTACTGACGCCCCCCTCACCCACGCCTCTTCTTTCAGGGGGCCGGCTGCTGCTGCGTCGTCCAGTCGTGCGGCTTTCGCTGCTCAGCTCCGTTCTTGCCACGAGTCATTTCTTCGGCCCCTTGTCTGCCTCTTTCTTCCTGTCACTGTGACTTGTCGGAGCAGGTGCCGCTCCATGCGAGCCCGCCAGATGCCCCAGCTGTTGGAGGAGTCCTGTGAGGTGAGGAGATGTCAGGACATCGACTGTGTCAATGATCATCCGCAGGGATGATGTAAGGCACGTTGGCGACCCGCGAGGATTACTTCGAAAGCGGAAAGCGGGTCACACAAGAGGGGAAGCTTTGCGCATCAAACGACTTGTCGGAGTAGTCCTCGGCGCTGCGCTGTTCATGGTCACCGCGGTGCCGACGGCGTCGGCCGGTACTGCGGTAACCGCTTCGCCGGCGGCCGGACCCTTAGATCGTGCCGCTCTGCGCACTACGCTGAATGCCGTCCATGAGGCGGGCATGTACGGCAGCTACTCGTCCGTCCGTGAGGGAACCGAGCGGTGGACCGGCGCGTCCGGGCTTGCCGACGTGGACACCGGGCGTCCGGTCGGACCCGGCATGCGGCACCGCGTGGGCAGCATCAGCAAGACGTTCACCGCCGTCGCGATTCTCCAGCAGGTGGAGCGGGGACGGATCCGGCTTGACGCGCCGATCGGTGAGTATCTTCCGGAGCTGGTCAGGGGAGAGCGGGGCCGGGAGGTGACCGTGCGGATGCTCCTCAACCACACCAGTGGGATCGGCGATTACCTTCTGGGGGCCTTCCCGTCTCTCGCCGAGGGCTCCACGGCCAGTCTCGACGAAGAACGCTTCCGTTCCATCCGGCCCGAGGAACTGGTGCGGCTCGGTCTGGCGGCACCCGCCACGGGGCGGCCCGGCGAGCAGCCGGGGTCGTACTCCAACACCAACTACGTGATCGCGGGGCTGATTCTGGAGAAGGTCACCGGTCAGGACGCCGGGACGTACATCACTCGCAACGTCATAGACCGGGCCGGGCTGCGTGCGACCTTCTATCCGCGCACCCCGTACATCAAGGGTCCGCACTCCCGGATGTACGAGTCGTTCTACGGTCTGATCGACCCGCCCCGTGATTACAGCGTCTACGACATGTCCTGGGCGTCCACTGCGGGAGCGATCGTCTCGACCACCGACGATCTGAACCGCTTCTACCGCGCTCTGCTGACCGGCAAATTGATCGGACCGGCCGCTCTGAACGAGATGCTGCGCACGGTTCCCGTCAGCGTCGGCGGCGGGGCCGGCATCGACTACGGCCTCGGCATCTATGTGATAGATCTGCCCGGCTGCGGTCGTTTCTGGGGGCATGACGGAGCGGTCTTCGGGGCCGGCACGATCGCGTTGTCCAGTCGTGACGGCAAGCGCCAGCTCGCCATGGGCTGGAACCTGATGAAGTACCAGCGCCTCAATGAAGAAGGCACGGCGCTGGAGCCGAGTCCGATCGACGATGCCATCAACGAACACATCGTCCAGGCGCTCTGCCAGGTCCCGGAGTCCCGTAAGTCGGCCGCGGTCATTCGGCATCCGCTTCCCGAGCGGCTGCTCGGAGTGGACCTCTCCTCCGGTCAGTGGTTCAGCAGCCGTGGCTGAGACCGGACCGTTCTGAGTGCGCGTAGGGGCCGAAACCGTTTCTCGGTGCCTTTGAGGGCGGTGCAGCAACCAACGTCGTGCAGAGTACTCGGTCCGCTGTCCGCCTCCGAGGAGATGGGCGCGGCTGTCTTCTCGCCGAGTCGTGGTGGCTCAGCTGTTTCCCGCGGTTGAGCCACCACGGTCGTTTGCCGACGGTGCCACGACAACCGTGATCGAGGGGAGTCCGGCTCACCTCGGTGGGGAGCACCGCTTCTTCCGTCGCTCCGGGGCATCGGCCGTGGCTGGGCCTGCGGTGCCCGCCAGCGCCTGAAGGAACCGAGACTCGTGTACAAAGCCTCTGCAGCAGCTGCTCCGTCGGGGCGCATAACAAGATCGAGAGAGTGAGCGAGATGAACGGCAGCGAACGCACTGCGGCCATCAGCCTGTCCAAGGTCCAGGATGTGGCACCCGGCCTGGTCGATCTCTACAAGACAGCCGGTGCGCGTATCCGTCACCATGGGCTGGAGGGGCTGCGCGCTGCGGTGTATCTCGTGCTGGACCGCTCGGGGTCCATGCGTCCGTACTACAAGGACGGCACCGTTCAGCACCTCGCCGAGCAGGTCCTGAGCCTGGCCGCGCACTTCGACGACGACGGAGCCGTGCCCGTGGTGTTCTTCTCCACCGATGTCGACGGCGTCACCACTCTCGAGCTCGGCGGCCACGAGGGGCGTATCGAAAAGCTGCACCAGGGCCTGGGGCACATGGGTCGCACGAACTACCACTGGGCCATGGACGCGGTCATCGACCACTACCTCGGCTCCGGCAGCCACGCTCCGGCTCTGGTGGTTTTCCAGACGGACGGCGGACCCACGAGCCGGCCTGCTGCCGAGCGTTTCCTGTGCAAGGCCGCGAGGCTTCCGTTGTTCTGGCAGTTCATCGGGTTCGGCGACCCGGACGACAACGAGTTCGCCTTTCTGCGCAAGCTCGACGACCTTGCCGTACCGGGGCGTCGTGTCGTGGACAACGCGGGTTTCTTCCATGCCGGCCGTGATCCCCGCGCCGTCGACGACCAGCTGTTGTACGACCGTCTTCTCGGGGAGTTCCCCGTCTGGCTGGCGGCTGCGCGCGAGGCTCGTATCCTGCGCTGAGGAGCTGCGTCACCGCCACATCGCTCGGTCGGATTCCTGGTGGGTCGTCGGCAATCGGCTTCGTCGGTTCCGGGTGTCCGTGAGGAGGGGCGCGTGTGGGGTGCTTGTGCGGTGGGTGGTCGTGAAGGAGCGGAAGTCTTTTGCAAAGGCGCTTTGGCTGTGAACTCCGCCCGTGGTGGCGAGGCCGCGGTGCGGTGGTTCCGCCGCTGTTCTTGCCGGTGAGGGCAGCGGGCTGACCTGTCCGCGCGGGGCCGCCGTCTCTCGTGGGTGCGTAGGTTCCCGATGGCCTCGATGCCATCGGGGTGCCGGCCGATTCGCGGTCATTGCTGATCGTGGGCATCATGAAGGTGTAGATCGCCCCAGACGCCGGGTCTTTCCAGCAAGTGGCCGGATCGGAGAGAACGGCATGAAACAGCGCGGACTGCTCACTTTGGCGGTAGGGCTGTGCACGGCCGCAGCACTGGGGCCGGCGGCACCGCATCCCGCCTTCGCCACCCCCGACCGCTGTTCCTACACATCACCGACGTATCAGCCCACGCTTACGCACGGTGACACCGGTGCGGCGGTCAAGCAGGCGCAGTGCCTGAGCAACAGGTGGGGAGGTGAGCCGCCCAAGCTGGCCCTCGACGGGGTGTTCGACTCGGCCATGCTGAAGAAGATCAAGTGGATCCAGGGCTGTCACGGCCTGCCGCAGAACGGTGTCATCAAGGGGCGTACCTGGCAGGTGCTGTACCACCCGGCTCTGGACTGTTACGACCCGTATCCCACCTGAGCATGGCATCAGTTAATTGTTTGCTTTAGTAATCTTGCTTGTGACTTTCTGGGGGTTTGGGGCGACGAGTAGAGGTCCGATTCGAGGAGCTCGGTCGTTGCGTTCGTGAAAGTTGGCGGAGGGCTCCTTTTCCTTGAGGCAGAAAACGCCCCCGGAGGGGCTGCCTGTGACGTCGTCCGGGCCGTCTCGGAGGGGGCCGCATCGTCCAGTAGAGCGGTCACCGGCGCGCTCGGGGTGCTGGGCTCGGGTCGGGGCGGTCAAGGGTGGGGACGGGCAGTCCGTCCGGCGCTCGCACCGCAGGCGGGTGTGAGGGCGGGGTTCCGTCGAGTGCGGTGCGGGGCCAATGATCGGGGCGTGCGGTACGCAGAGGGCGCAGCAGCACTGTGCCGGGTGGCTTGTGCTGGAGCACGGAGGGCCGCCGGCCGCAGGCGGGCGGTGGTCTTTTCCAGGCGTCGGCCTGCTTGAGCGTCGAGTGCCGGGGTTGCTTCCTCGCGGGTGATGAGGACCGGGGTCCGGGAGGTCGTTGTCTCGCTGTCGGGTCGGGGCGCGGCGGCCGGTGTGGCGGTTCTTGTCGCAGGGCGCGAGGCGTCGGCTGCCGTGGGCTGGGCCGTTGTTGCGGTGCACGGCGTTCGCGGCTTTGCGGGTGACGGTTCGTCGGGGGGCGTGGTTCTCGGTTGCTCCGGGCGGTGGGCGGCGTCTGCCCTCGACGTGTCCTGAGCGCTGGTCGGCTGCGGTGACTTTCGGTCAACTGTGGTTGGAGCAGCGGCAGATCGGTGTGTTCGGCATCCGCGTGGGCGATGTCGACACCGAAGATTCACGTCAATCCATTATCAAGCGCTTGCTGAGCAGATACCTTTCTTCTTGCCGGTGGCAGGACGGAGTCATCCGGTCGTTCCTGCCTGCCCGGAGTACCGCCGCACACCGTTCAGCCTGTTTTCAGCCATCACGCCTATCTCTCGGACCGCCGGAAGGAAGCGTCTTGAACGCTCGGAAATGCCGCACCACGGTAGCCGCCGTATCCGTCGCAGGGCTCATGGCGCCGCTGCTGCTGATCGGGGCGGGCACCGCCTCCGCCCACAGTGCCCCCGCCAAGGAGGCTGCCAAGCTCTCGAGGAAACTCGTGAAGAAGAGCAACGCCCAGGATGCCTACAGACATCTGAGACAGTTTCAGCAAATCGCCGACAGGAACGGGAACACCCGGGTGGCCGGGTCGGAGGGGCACCGGCAGTCGGCCCAGTACGTCGAAGGACTGCTGCAAAAGGCCGGGTACTCGGTGACCCGGCACGCGTTCGACTACCCGTTCTCCGAGACACTGGCGCAGAGTCTGCGGGTGGTGTCGCCGCAGCAGCAGGACATCCCGGTGAACGCCATGACGTACTCCGCCAGCAGCCCGGTCGGCGGCATCACCGCTCCGGTCGCGGTGGTGCCGGTCGACGACACCACCGGCTGCGAGCCGGAGGACTACGCCTCGGGGACGTTCACCGGCAAAATCGCGCTGATCCGGCGCGGCGGCTGCACCTTTGCGGAGAAGCAGGCGGCCGCCGCCGATGCGGGTGCGGTCGGTGCGATCGTCTACAACAACACCGAGGGCGCGCTCAACGGCACCCTGGGAGAACCGTCCGTCGCCAGGATCCCGGTCGGCGGTGTCACGCAGAAGGACGGCGAGGAGCTCGCGGCCAAGGCCGCTGCCGGCACTGTGACCGTCAACCTGGAGATCCGCACCTTCGTGGAGACCCGGCGCACCTACAACGTGATCGCCGAGACCAGGGGCGGCGACCCTCGCAATGTGGTGATGTTCGGTGCCCATCTGGACTCGGTGGCGGAGGGGCCGGGCATCAACGACAACGGGTCCGGCTCCGCCGGCATCCTCGAGGTGGCCCTGAAACTCGCCCACCAGAAGACCAAGAACAAGGTGCGTTTCGCCTGGTGGTCGGCCGAGGAGTTCGGTCTGCTGGGTTCGGAGGCGTACGTCGGCAGTCTCTCGGCGGCGGACCGCGCGAAGATCAAGCTGTATCTGAACTTCGACATGATCGCCTCGCCGAACTACGTCCAGTTCGTCTACGACGGCGACGACTCCGACCAGGTCGGTGCCGGTCCCGGCCCGGAGGGCTCGGCGCAGCTGGAGCGTCAGATCACCGACTACCTGGACAGCCGGCGCATCCCGTACGAGGGCACCGACTTCACCGGCCGGTCGGACTACGGGCCGTTCATCGAGGCGGGCATCCCCTCGGGCGGCACCTTCACCGGTGCCGAGGGCATCAAGACGGCCGAGCAGGCGAAGGTGTACGGCGGCAAGGCCGGTGTCGCGTACGACCCCTGCTACCACGAGGCGTGCGACACGCTGAAGAACATCAACATGAAGGCGTTCGACGTCAACATCGACGTCATCGCCAACGCGGTGGGCCAGTACGCCTGGGACACCAGCATCCTGAGCAAGCCGGTGAAGCCGCGGAACACCAAGGGTTCGGCGGGCAGCGGCGGCGGCCTGCACGAGGGGCACGGCCACGAGGTCACCGAGTAACTCCCGCTCCCGTGCGCGCAGGGGCCGGCGTCTGCGCCGGCCCCTGCTGCCTGAGTGGAACACGTGCAGGAAATCCTGGCTCCTCGTCGGAGACGGGGAGCCGGCGCGTGGTGCGTTCACCGGGCGTAGGGTGGGGTCATGGCCGCGTACGAGCACCTCACGGTGGCGGCTCACGGAGGATGTGCCCGGGTCACCCTGAATCACCCCGAGCGCAGGAACGCCCTGAGCCGGGGCATGCTCCAGGAGCTGCACAAGGCCTTCACCGAGGTGGCCGATTCCCCGGCCACGGGTGTCGTGCTGGCGGCGCAGGGGCCGGTCTTCTGCTCCGGGCACGACTTCGCCGACGTCCTTGCCGCGGACTCCGACGGCATCCGGGAGCTGCTGGAGCTGTGCACCGGTGTGATGCAGCTGATCCACTGCGTGCCGCAGGTCGTGGTGGCCCGGGTGCACGCACTGGCCACGGCTGCCGGGTGCCAATTGGTGGCGACCTGCGATCTGGCGGTGGCCGGGCAGTCCGCCGGGTTCGCCCTTCCCGGGGGCAGGGGAGGCTGGTTCTGCCACACCCCCGCCGTTCCGGTGGCCCGTTCGATCGGGCGCAAGAGGCTCATGGAGATGGCCCTCACCGGCGACGTGATCGACGCCCGTACCGCCGCCGACTGGGGACTGGTCAATCGGGCGGTCCCCGACGAGGAGCTGGACACGGCCGTCGAAGAGCTGCTGCTGCGCGCCACCCGCGGCAGCCCGGCCAGCAAGGCACTGGGCAAACGGGCCCTCTACGCCCAGCTGGACCGCCCGGAGAGCGACGCCTACGAGATCGCCGGTGAGGTCATGGCCGCTTCCTCCCAGTCCCCGGCGGCCCGCGAGGGCATCGCCTCCTTCTTCGGGAAGCGGGCGCCCGAGTGGCCTGAATGAAGGCGGCCGCCGGCTTCCAGGTGCGGCTTGTGTCAATGACTGCGACCGTATGGGTGAGGGGGACGTACGGGGCTGGCGAGGACGGAGGCGGCCGGCGTGCTGAGGGCGGATCCCACGCTCCTGCGAGAGCTGGTCGAGCGGTGCGGGGCGCTCAGGCAGCGCCCGGCGTCCGGTGACGACGCGAGGACCGCGCGCCGGCCCGGGAGCGTGACGCAGGCCCCGTGCGGGGTCACGGGCATCCGCCGCACGGATGCGGCGCCGCACGGGGCGCTGTGTGCGGCGCGCGGGCGGCCGGCCGGCGCCACACGGCATCCGAGCAGCCTCTTCGTCGCCGAGCAGGGCGGTCGGCAACGCCTCACGGGAGTCAGGTGGAAACAGCCATGAGTGTGCACTCGTCGTCGGCCTCGCGGGACGTACTGCCTCTTCTGTCACCGATGCATGCGGTGATCGGTCCGCTGCCCCCACCGGAGACCGAGGCGGAGTATGCGTACGAGACGCTGTGGAACGGTGCCCGGGTCCTCGTCCATCTGCCCGGCGACGGCACCGTCTGCCTGCTCTCGGCGACGGGGCTGGACGTCACCGCCCAGTACCCGGAATTCCGGTCGCTGGCCTCCGCGCTGCCCGTTCTGGAGGCGGTGCTCGACGCCGAGATCGTCGCTCTGGACGGCCGGGGCCGTCCCTCGGTGGAGCGGTTGCAGCAGCGGATGAGCCTGCGCCATCCGGATGCGGTCGCCCACGCGACCCGGGATCTGCCCGTCCAGCTGACGATCTTCGACATCCTCTACCTGGGTGAGCCCACGGTGCAGCTGCCCTACACCTCGCGCCGGGATCTGCTGGACGATCTCAATCTGGCCGGGCCCAATGTCGCCGTACCCGCCGCGTGGCCCGCGCTCGCCTCCGAGGCTTTCGAGCAAGCCGTCCGGGAAGGCTTCGACGGCGTGGTCGCCAAACGGCTCACCAGCCCCTATCTGCCCGGACGCCGCTCCCGCGACTGGATCAAGATCAAGCAGGGTGACGCGGAGGCCTGAGCGGCACAGCGCGGTTCGTCCCCTGTACAAAGGGGGGTACGCACTTGCCCGCCGATCACGCCGAGGTCGCTCATGCCCGCCCAGCAGCCGAGTCCTGCCGTGGCCGGCGCGCCGCCCCCGGTCCTGCCTCGTCGCGGCAGCGGTGGGACGGCAGACGCCCCCTGCGGCGGTGTCCCTGCTCCGGGGAAGCCGGCTCCGGGGGAGATCAACTCGTTGGTCTGGCGTGTTGCCGGGGATCCGCTGGTCGCGGCGTCCGGGGAGGGCGTGCTGTCCGGCCTGCGGGTCGCGGTGAAGGATCTCTTCGCCGTCGCCGGCCATGCGATCGGGGCGGGAAATCCGGCGTGGCTGCGCAAGGCGCCGGTCGAGTCCGCCCACGCCGCGGCCGTTCAGGTCCTGCTGCGGGCGGGGGCGGACATCGCCGGTGTCGCACGGACCGACGAGCTGGCCTACGGCCTGTCCGGGATCAACACGCACTACGGGATGCCGCCGAACCCCGCGGCTCCCGGGCGGGTGCCCGGAGGGTCGTCGAGCGGCCCGGCCAGCGCCGTCGCCCTGGGGCTGGCCGACATCGGCCTGGGCACCGACACGGCGGGCTCGGTGCGGGTGCCGACCTCCTACTGCGGGCTGTACAGCCTGCGGCCGACCCACGGTCTGGTCCCGGACACCGGCCTGATCGGTCTCGCTCCCTCGTTCGACACCGTGAGCTGGATCACCCGGACGCCACACCTGCTCGGCCGGGTGTCCGACGTGCTTCTTCCGCGGTGTTCCGCTCGGCCGGTCGAACGGCTGCTCCTGGCCATGGACCTGTTCGACCTGGTGGACCCGGCGCTGCGGCAGCCGCTGCTCGATGCGGCCCGCGCGTGGGCGGACCGGCTGGCCGTCCCGCTGCAGCCGGGGAGCAGCACCTGTGCCGCCCGTCTGGAGGAGTGGGCGGAGGCACTGGGGGTCCTCCAGGCCGCAGAGATGTGGCATCTGCACGGCAGCTGGCTGCAGGCGCACCACGAGGCCGTCTCGCCTCTTGTCGCGAGTGCCGTCGCCGCGGGCGAGGACATGCCGGCCGAGTATCTCGCGTGGGCGCGGGACACCGTGAGCCGGGCGCGGGATGTGCTCGCCGAGCTGATCCCGCCCGGGACCGCGCTCGTGCAGCCGGCGACCCCGACGGAGGCTCCCCCGCCCGGCCCGGCCGTCACCGGCGTGGCGCTGCGCACCGCGACCGTGCAGCTGGTCTGTGCGGCGAGCGTGGCGGGTCTGCCGGTCCTGACCCTGCCCGGGGTGCGGGGTCCGGCCGGTCCCGTCGGGCTCAGCCTCGTCGCGGCCTCCGGAAGCGACCGGGCCCTGATCGGTGCACTCGCCGGCTGTGCCGACGGCTCCACGGTTCCGGAGCCCCTGCCCGTCTTCCTGCCGGATGCGTGACCCTTTCTTGGCGGGCGTACCGGCCGGCGGCGCGTCACCTGTGCGGTGACGGCCGTGTGCCGGATGCGCGGGTCCTCGCATCGTGGAGCCTCGGCGACGGCTGCCGTTGCGGGACCGCGTCGTCGGATCATGCGGACTTCCGTCGTCGCGTCTGTCGTGCACGGGCCGGGGTTTCACCGGCCTCCAGGGCGGTGGGGTTTTCGGCCTCCGTATCGCGCCGTCCCTGACCCGGGGGCGCTCCCCCTTGCAAGGGGTTGTGCGGCTGGGTGGGGCAGTCGTGTGCCGTGCCGGCCGGCGGCGAGGCCGGCCGGACGGTCCGTGCCGGTGGTCCGGTGCGGACCGTCCGGTCAGCCGATGCGTTCGGCGACGGTGCGCAGGGTCCGGGCAAGAGCGGTGCCGGCCGTGGCATCGGTGAGGACCACGAGCGGGGGCCTGACACCCTCCAGCGCGACGAGCCGGGCGATCTCGTACGCGACGGCTCCGCAGCCGGAGAACCCGCCCAGCACGAGCAGCCGGCCCGCCTCGGTCAGGGGCCGCAGGGCGCGAAAGCCGGCGTGCGCTGCTCCACCGGGCGGGGAGGGCAGCAGGACGATCTCCTCGGGGCCCCTGTAGGCCCGGGCGAGCCGGTCGTACAGGGAACGGGGGATTCCCGGGCTCTGCACGAGGCAGACGGCTCCCGCGTCCGGGTGCGCGGCGTGGCGCAGCGTCACCAGGGCGGGCGGTGCGAAGGTGCCGTCCCGGGCGGGGTCCGGTGTGCCGGGTCCTGCGGGGGTTTCCTCCTGCGCCGTGGTGTGCGGCGGGGGCGGTGGGACGCCGGCCGGCGGGAATCTTCCGGACGGCGGCATGCCAACCGCGGGCGGGGCGGCGGGCAGGAGTTCCAGGATCTCGGCGAGGGGCGTGTACGGGTCGGCCCTGCGGGGGAGTTCGCCCAGCAGCAGTGCGCTGTGCGTCAGCACCTCGGTGGCGTCGGCGAGACGGGCGCGGTCGTGGCAGGCGGTCAGGACGAGTCCGCCGTCGCTGTCGTGGTGGGCGACGACGGTGAGCGGGAACGCGGTGCGGACGCCCAGGGACTCGGGCGGGTCCACGGCGAATCCCTGGGCGGCGCACGCGGCGGCCAGGCCGTCCGTGCCACGCGGTGGGTTCTCGACGACGAGCAGGGTGTCGCCGGGATCGCCGGCGTCCCCGGTCCAGGAGCGGATCTGACCGGCGGACACCCACTCGTAGGCGGCCATGTCCAGGGCCCGGTCGCGCACCTGGGCGAGCAGCTCGGGCACGCTGGAGCGGGGGTCGACCACGAGGGACAGCGGAAGCGGGCTGCGCAGCGCGCCGGGCATGTACTCCACGCCGTCGAAGGGGATGCCGCGGCCGGACACGGTCGTGCTGAAGCGGACCGGTGCCACGTCCCGGGCGCCGCCGGACCGGTACAGCAGCAGGGCCCAGGCGGCCTGCAGAGCGCCGCTTTCGGTGCTGCCCCAGTGCGCCGCCCACGTGGTGAGCCCTTCGGTCTGGTCCGCGGTGAGCCTCAGCCGGGTGCGGCCGGTGCCGGTGCCGCCGCCGGCCTCGGGGCGGGCGGGCCAGGTGGCCGCCGGCCCCGGGTGCAGGATCCGCGACCACAGCTCGCGGGCCGGTGCGGTGTCCCGGCCGGCGAGCCAGCGGGTGTAGTCGCCGAGGTCGGGGCGCCGTTCGCCGCCCGGCAGCCGGCCGCCCGCCAGGTAGGCGCGGTAGAACTCCCGCACCAGCAGGCGTGCGCTCCAGCCGTCGAGCAGGGCGTGGTGGTAGGTGAGGAGCACCCGGGCGGGTGCGCCGCCGTCCCGGCCCGCGGGTCCGCCGCCCAGGACGGTGATGCGCAGGGGGCCGGGGCGGCGGACGTCGATGCCGCGGCGGCGGTCGCGTCCGACCAGCGTGTGCCAGGCCACGGCGCCGTGGGGGACCCGCACCACGTCGGCCGTGACCCGGTCGTGCAGGACGATCCGCGGCTCGGGTCCGTCGTCGATGGCGGCGCGCAGCACGCTCTCCCGGTCGACCACGGACTGCCAGGCGGAGGTGAAGCGTTCGAGGTCGAGGGGGCCGTACCAGGCCCAGGTGAGCTGTTCGACCTGGTGGTCGGTGCCGGGGTGGGCGTCGGCGTCGGCGATCAGTTCGCGCTGGAGCGGGGGCGCCGGGAAGGAGCGGGCGGTCGGCGTGTCCGGGACCTTGTGGGTGAGCAGGTCGGCGAGCCGGCCGGCCGGGAAGGCCTCCCGGGCGGTCGCACCGTGCGTGGTGAGCCGCAGCGTGTGGCGGCCGGGCCCGTGCCGGTGCACCCGGTGGTGCCAGGCGGGTGCGCCCGTGTGCGCGGCGGCGAGGCGGGCGAGCGCCGCCTCGAGCCGGGCGGTCTCCAGGGGACCGCTGAGTTCGAGGACGGGGGCGTCACCGGGCGGGCGTCCGGGGTCGATGACGACGGTCAGCGCCCCCTTCCGCGGCGGGAGCTGCGGTGGTACGGGTGAGGAGTGGCCGTCGGTCATCGTCTGTCCGGGGCGCGCCCGTCCGGTGGCCGCGGGTGCGGCGGGCCGGTGTGTCCGGCCTTCGCCCGCGGTTGCGGAGGAACCCCTCCCTCCCCTCTTCTGAGCACTGGACGAGTGTGCGAAGGTCCGCTCCTGGAGGTCCGGTGCGGCGCCTGTGCGGGGGTGATGGCGGGGGCTGTCGGCGCCGCGGCCGGGCCGGTGGGCGGTGTGCGGCCCCCGGGCGCGGACGCGTGGCCGGCGTGCGGGGGCGATCGGGGCGGCCGGGCGGTTTTCGCAGTGCTCGGGCCGCGGCCCCGGTCGCGCGCCGTGCGGGGGACGGCGGCGC
The DNA here is from genome assembly GCF_002155915.1 of Streptomyces thermovulgaris. GTDB lineage: Bacteria > Actinomycetota > Actinomycetes > Streptomycetales > Streptomycetaceae > Streptomyces > Streptomyces thermovulgaris. The sequence continues at coordinate 14,667 of NZ_MUME01000262.1, forward strand.
GCAACCGGGGAGTGCGGGGACGGGGGCGCGCCGGAAGAGGTGCGGTGCCGGTGCACCGGGGATTCCCACCGCGGCCTCCTCGTCGTCGCGCCCGGACCCGTCATCCGCACGGTAGTGGGCGCGCGGGGGTCCGTCCCGGTTTCTCCAGCGGTTCTGGAAGGTTCCGCGAGCGTCTCTCAGGCGGCCGGGAAGGCCGCGGGGCCGGCCCGTCAGGGGTCGAGCAGGTCCGCCACGGCGCCGATGAGGCCCTCGTCGGCCATGGTGTGCGCGGCCGTGCCGCGGGAGGTGTCCAGGCCCGCGTCGTGGCAGGCGATGCTGAGCAGGTAGCGGCCGAGGACACGGCGGGTCGCGAACGCCCATTCGTCGCCGGCGGCGGGGGCGCCGTCGGGGGCGTGCAGGGTCCTGCCGTCGGCGCCGAAGCCGAACTCGGTGAAGCCGAGCCGCATGCCCTGGCCGAGCGCCTTGGTGTAGGCCTCCTTCAGCGTCCACAGCCGCAGCAGCGCGGCCGCCCGCTCCGCCTCGGGGAGCCGTTCCAGCCGTGCGCGTTCGGCGGGGGTGCACATGTGGCCCTGCAGGAGGCCGACGTCCGTCGCCCGGTCCACGGGTTCGGCGTCGACCCCGATCCGGCCGTTGCGGCTGACGCCGACGGCGATCAGCTCCTCGGTGTGGGTGAGGTTCACGTCGATCTGGTCGAGGCCGCGCAGGTAGGGCCGCCCGCCGATCCGGTACGCCAGGTCCAGGTCGGCGGGGTCGGCCTCCAGGACGGCGGCGGCCGTGAACTTGACGGCCAGGCGGGAGGCGGCGAAGCGGTGGCGGACGGCGGGGTCGGGGATGCCGCGGTAGCGCTGCCAGTCGCGCCCCAGCAGGGGGCGCAGCGCGGGGTGGGCGACGGTCGCGCCGAGCCATTCGCCCCAGGTGGTGTGCACCACCGCGTTGCCGCGCTGCTCCATGTCCTCCCACACCTGGTGCCAGGGGCCGTCGGGTCCGCCGACGTGGACCGGGGTGCTGATGCGGTCGGCGCCGCCCGGCTCCGGAAGGGGTGTTCCGGCCGGCCGGTGGCCGGTGGTCGTCGGCTCGGTTTCCGTCAAGGGTCCACCTTTCCGTGTCACTGGGCGAGCGCCGTGGCGTGGAGGTCGTAGCCGCGGCCCGACCGGTACCGGCGAAGGAGCTCGTCCAGTACGTGTTCCCGGCAGTCGCGGGGCGGTTCGGGCACCGGCATTCCGAGCCGCTCGCCGAGCCGGGACAGGGCGAGAACGGCCCAGGCGGGGTCGGTGAGGAACGGGTCCGTGCCGTCCTGCCGCTCCCAGACGCCGAGGACGGCGGCGGCTCCCACGACGAGGCTGTAGCGGTTGCCGAGAGCGCGG
>NZ_MUME01000263.1 GCF_002155915.1 Streptomyces thermovulgaris
CGTCATCCGGGCCCCCCGCCCATACCCCAGACGCCGCCGGGCCAGATGCTCCGCCACCATCCGCGTGGTCACCGGCACCCCCGCCGGCAACCCCTCCAACGTCGCCACGAGTGCCGGTCCGTGGGACTCCCCCGCGGTCAACCAACGCAACCTGCTCAACGGCTCTCCTTCGTTCTCACTGCGTCTCTTTGCGGAGTCCGGAAACGGACGGTGCGGCCCGTCCCGAAGGCCGGGGACGGAAGAAGGGCGGGGTGGCCCGGTGGTCCCGGCGGCAGGCCGCGCGGGCCGGCCGGTGAGTGCTCGGGGCGGCCGGCCCGCGCCGAGGGCTCACCGCCGGATGCCCAGGACCTCGGTCAGCAGAGCGCCGGTGAGCCGTACGCCGTCCTCGGTGAGCACCGACTCGGCGTGGAACTGCATCGAGGCGAAGTGGGGGCCGCGCAGGGCGTGCACCTCACCGGTGTCCGGGTCACGGCTGATCTCCACCAGGCCCACCCCCTCGCACTCGGCCTTGTCCTCGGTGCTGCGGGCGGCGAACGTGTTGTAGAAACCGACCCGTTCGCGGGTGCCGAAGAAGTCGATCTCCCGCTGCACGCCCTGGTTCGGCACCTTCCGGCGGACCAGCGGGAAGCCGAGTCTCGTGCTGAGCACCTGGTGGCTGAGGCAGACCGCGAGGAAGGGCCGCCGCTCGGCGAGCAGGGTGTCGATCGCCGACCGCAGATGGGCGATCTTCGGGTGCCCGGCATCACGCGGATCGCCGGGGCCCGGCCCCATGACGACCAGGTCGTGTCCGTCGAAGGAGTACGGCTCGTCGAAGCGGCGGACCGTCACCGCCAGGCCCATGGACCGGAGCTGGTGGTCGAGCATCGAGGTGAAGGTGTCCTCGGCGTCCACCACCAGCGCCCGAAGGCCCGCCAATTCCGGTACGGCCCGCTCCGGTTCCTTGCCGTCCGCCAGCCAGAACCCCGCGAGCGTGGTGTTGCGCCGCCGCAGGGCCGCGCGTACGTCCGGGTGGTCCCCGAAGCGCGGGGAGGGCGTGTCCGTGCTCCGGCCGCCCGCCGGGCCGTCCGCCCGGAGCGCCGCGAGCAGCCCGGCCGCCTTGGCCCGGGTCTCGGCGACCTCGGAGTCCGGGTCGGAGTGACGGACGAGGGTGGCGCCCACCCCGATCCGCATGCGGCCGGCGGCGTCGATGTCGGCGGTGCGGATGAGGATGGACGAGTCCATCGCGCGTCCGCCCTCGGCGTCGCGGCCGATGAGAGCCGCGACGCCGCTGTAGTAGCCGCGTCCCTCGGGCTCGTACCGTGCGATGACCCGGCAGGCGCTCTCCAGCGGGCTGCCGGTGACGGTCGGCGCGAACATCGCCTCCCGCAGGATGGTGCGCGGGTCGCGGGTGCTGCGCCCCTCGATGAAGTACTCGGTGTGCGCCAGGCGGGCCATCTCCTTCAGGTACGGTCCCACCACCCGGCCGCCCGACTCGCAGATCCGGGCCATCATCTTCAGCTCTTCGTCGACCACCATGTACAGCTCGTCGGCCTCCTTGCGGTCGGCGAGGAAGTCCAGCACCTCGGACAGCACGGGCCCGGCCGGCGGGTAGCGGTAGGTGCCGCTGATGGGGTTCATCACCGCGGTGCCGCCGGAGAGGCTGACATGCCGCTCGGGTGTCGCACCGACGAACGTCCGGTCCCCGGTGTGCACGACGAACGTCCAGTAGGCGCCCGACTCCACGCGCAGCAGCCGGCGGAAGAACGACAGCGCGCTGTGCGGGCCGTAGCCGGCGATGTCGGCGACGAACGAGCGCTTGATGACGAAGTTGGCGCCCTCGCCGGTGCCGATCTCGTCGTCGATGACCCGGCGCACCGTCCGCGCGTAGTCCTCGTCGGTCACGTCGAAGTGGCCGCCGGTGAGGGTGAGGGGCCTGTCCGGCAGACGGTCCAGGACCTCGTCGAGGGGCAGCACGGCCTGGTCGGTGACGGTCATCGCGATCAGCGGTTCGCCGTCGTCGGGGCCGGCGAAGCCGCGTTCGGTGACCTGACGGTAGGGGACGAGCGTCAGCAGCTCGTGGTGCGGGCCGTCGGCGGACGGGGTCTCGGGCAGGGGCAGATCGGCCAGGGTCGCCGGGGTCGAGACCGAGCCGAGCAGTACGTCCACGGTGTCCGGCCCGCCGGCCTCCGGGCGGTGCAGCAGGGCGAAGGGACCGGGCCGGGCGGACAGGATCCGGTCGAGGAGCAGGCCGTTCCCCGTCATGCGCGTACTCCGACCGGGTGAGCGGCCCCGAGCTGGCCGAGGACGACGTCCGTGGTGGTGACGACGGCGCAGCGCCGGGCGGCGTACTCCACGGCCAGCCGGTGGTAGTCGGCGGAGAAGTCCGCGACCGCGTCGGCGACGAGGAACGGCCGGATGTCGTGGGTGAAGGCGTCCACCGCGGTCATCAGCACCCCGACGTGGGCGTACACACCGCACACCACCAGCTGGTCGCGGCCCTGCGCACGCATCCAGTCCAGCAGGTCCGAACGGAAGAACGCGCTGTAGCGCCACTTGGTGAACACCCGGTCGTCCGGCCCCGGCGTCAGCGGTTCGACGACCTCGCGGTCGCTCGGGTCCATCCGCATGCCGGGACCCCAGAAGTCCTTGAGCAGACCACGCTGTTCGTCGGTCATCCCGCCGGGCTGCGCCGTGTAGGCCACCGGCACGCCCGTCGTCACGGCCCGCTCGCGCAGACGGGCGGCGTTGCGCACCAGCGGTTCGCGCAGCGACGCGGGCAACGGGCGCAGGAAGTAGCGCTGCATGTCGTGGATGAGCAGGACCGAACGGGCCGGATCGGCCTGCCACTCGGCCGTGTTGCCGGGCAGGTCGTCCGCCTGCGGCAGCGGATACGGATCAATGGGGGGTATGCCCGCCATGGCTGTCCTCTCGCATCGTTGTCGCGTGGTTGTCGTCGGTGGGGGCCGAGGGGACGGCTATGCCGCGGCCGACGGGGCCGAACGGCCGGTGAGCCACCAGGACGAGGCCACGGCCAGGGCCTGGCCGGGGTTGAGCCGCGGGTCGCAGAAGCTCGTGTAGCGGGTGCCGACGAGACCGACCTCGTCCGCGTCGCGGACGCACTCGGTGACGTCGTCGGGGGTGGTCTCCAGGTGCAGCCCGCCCGCGACACCGCCGGCGGCGTCGACCGCGTGCTGGAACTCGTCGACCTCGCGCAGGACGGTCTCCAGGAAACGGGACTTCAGCCCGTCCGGGGTGGTGACGGTGTTGCCGTGCATGGGGTCGGTCAGCCAGATCACCGGATGCCCGGCCTCGCGCACCGCCGCCACCAGCGGGGGCAGCCGGTCGGCGACGGTTCCGGCCCCCATCCGGGCGATGAGGGTCAGTCTGCCCTCCTCCCGCCGCGGGTCGAGGCGTTCGCACAGTGCGAGCAGTTCGTCCACCGTCATCCCGGGGCCGACCTTGCAGGCCACCGGGTTCACGACCTCGGAGAGCAGGGCGACATGGGCGCCGTCGGGCCGGCGGGTCCGCTCCCCTATCCACGGCCAGTGGGTGGAGGCGAGCAACAGCTTTCCGTCCGGCTGCCGGCGCAGCATCGGGACCTCGTAGTCGAGGAGCAGCGCCTCGTGACTGGTCCAGACGGGGGCGCCCACGCGGTTCCGGCCGGGTGCGTCGAGCCAGCCCAGGCAGCTCATGGCGACACGGGCGGCCCGGTAGCCGGCGAGCAGCCGCTCGGGGTCGGGGCGCCGCAGCACCGGGTCGGGCTCCGGGCTGTTGACCATGTGGCCGCGGTAGACCGGCAGTTCCCTGTCACCGACCCGTTCCGTGGGGCGTGAGCGGGGCTTGGCGAACTGGCCCGCGATCCGGCCCACGCGCACCACCGGCAGGCCGGTGGTCATCTCCAGCTGCCCGGCGAGCATGCTCAGCAGGCCCGCCTTGCGCGCCACATGGCCCGGGGTGCACTCGGCGGGGTCCTCCGCGCAGTCGCCGGCCTGCACCACATGCGCCTTGCCCGCGGCCACCCGGGCCAGCACCGAGCGCAGGGTGCGCACGTCCTCCGCTTCGACGAGCGCGGGCAGGGCTGCGAGTTCCTTCCGTACCCGCAGCACCTGCTCCTCGTCCTCCCAGGAGGGTTGCTGTAACGCCTGTCCGTATCGAATGTCGAGCAGAGCGTCGTCCACAGGTGTCTCCAATCACGACGGCTGTACGGAAGTGCGGGAAGAAAAGAAGGCCGAAGGGAAAAGGCGGGGAGTGAGGAGAAGGACAGGCAGAGAAATCCCCGCGACGCAAGGAATCGTCCGGCATGGGACGCGCGGCCACCACCAGGCGGGTGGTACTCCGTCAGGTGGCGTGGGATCCGTCAAGTAGCCGCAAGTATGTCAGGTCGGCGGCGACATATGGTTTTCATCCGCGGTTCGTACGCCCGTTGGAATCCTGTGTCATTGCTGCTCCTCCACTCGTGTGCACGCGCACGACAACGGCCGGTGGGCGGACGGTGGAAAACCGTCCGCCCACCGGCCGTGGGGGGATCGACCGTCAGATCGGAATCACGGTCGGTTCGCGTTGTTCCGGGCGAGGGCGACCACTGTGTGCGCGGCGGATGCGAGAGTCGTGTGCCGGTGCCAGCCGCCGAAGGAGCGCCCGGAGAAGTCCCGGATGCCCACCCGGTCGGCGATCTCGGTGAAGTCCCGGTCGACGCGGTCGGCCAGCCTGCTCAGCCGGACCGCCGATGCCGGCGGGGTGGTGGACAGATTGGTCAGCCAGAGCTTCCCGGGCCAGCGCCCGCCCTCGTCGCCGACACCGAGCAGCAGGACCTCGCCCCGGTCCGGGCCCGGCTCGGACAGGGACGGTGCGGCCACCCGCACGGTGGCGGCCCAGTGGCTCACCGGCGTCGTGCCCGGCTCGCGCCCCGCGGACACGACGGGCCGCCGCAAGTCCTTGGCCATGAGCATGATCTGCTCGGCGGTCAGCGGGCCCTGCCCGGCGGAGGGGAGGGCCGGGTCCACGACGGTCAGCGGCTGGTCGTGGCAGACGCTCACCAGCAGGGGCATGCCCGCGGCGTGCAGCTTCTCGAAGATCGGGACGGCATGCACTTCGCAGGAGTCGAGCACGAACGGCCGCACCGGAAGCCGCCAGCACGTCACCGCTTCCAGGCAGGCCTGCACCACGCATTCGCTCAGCGTCTCCACCGGCACCCCGTCCGGGATGGCCACCTGGCTGCGCCGGTAGTCGTCCGTGAGCCAGGCCGGAGGCAGGTAGAGACGCCAGTTGACCGGAGCGCTGACGTCGTCCGAGGCGGCCCACACCCCGATGGCGCGCTGTGCGCTGAGCACCTGCCCCAGCGTCGGGAAGAAGTGCTTGTCCACGCCGACCGAATGACGTCCGGTCTTGGGGATGATGACCGGCTGCACCACCCACGCCCGCAGGGGGACGGCACTGATCCAGTGACTGGCCAGAGCCCGGCGGACGGGGACCCAGTCCCAGGTGGAGACCGAGATGAAATGGTGCAGATTCTGCTCCGAGACCTGATCCCCGAGTAATGCGGCGATATTCCGTATGGATTTACGTCCCGGCGCCTCGAGCAGGCCGCGTAGGTAATGCATGGCCTTTCTGCACTGATCGCTCCGGGACAGCGAGGAGAAAAGCAGGGAGGAGATTTCGGTGAGGACGGCGTCGTACGAGCCGGATTGAAAAGGCGGTGGGGGAGTTTTTTGTGCTGGGGTCGCACGACGGAGGTCAAGGCTGAGCATGAATCTCCTCTCTACCGATCCAACCCGTGCCGGAACTTCACAGGGCGCAGATGAAGGCGCTGGACGAGGCTCGCCCAGAGAGTAAGGGGGGCAAGGGGAAATGAGTCATCACCGGCCGGAGGAGAGTGTCAAGTTACCGGACAGTAGTCCCGTTGATGTGGGAGACGTCACTCCGGGGACCCGCCGGGCCGCCCGGGCCCCGGTGCCGTGCCGCGGCGACGACCAGGTGGGCCACGGACGCCAGAGTGATGTGGCGGTGCCAGCCCGGGAACGACCGCCCCGCGAAGTCCCGCAGGCCGACCCTGTCCGAGATCTCCGCGAGATCCCGCTCGACCACGGCCGTCAGACGGGCCAGACGCAGTGCGGACGGGGCGCCGTCGGCCGCGAGGTTGGTCAGCCACAGCCGCCGGCCGGTCCGCCGGCCGGGCTGCCACTCGGCCACCAGCGTCAGCGCGCCCCGGCCGGACGGCAGGACCCTGACCGGGACCGCCACGACCGTCGTCCGCCCGCTCCCCTGTCCCACCTGCTGGCGCAGATGGGGCAGGGACTCGGCCAGCTCACCCGCGGTGCGCTGGAGGTTTCCGTGGCGGGGCAGCACCGACCGGTCGATCCTCAGGAGCGTCGCCGGACTCACCCGCACCACGAACGGCCGCCCCAGGGACACGAGGTGCTGCGCGACCGCGAGCCCCTCCGTCTCCCCGACGTCCACGACCACGGGCAGCGGGGCCGCCTCCAAAAGAGCCGACAGCTCCGCCACCGCCTGCCGCACGCACTCCTCGACACTGCCGGAGGCGACGTCCTTCGGGACGCCCGCCCGGGTCCGCAGGGGATCGGTCGTCCAGCGGGCGGACAGCCGCAGCTGCCAGTCGACCGGCACCACCGAATGCTCCGAGGCCAGCCAGGTCCCCACCGCGTGCTGGCCGTTGACCACGCCCAAGGGGGTCGGCTGCGGATCGGCGCCGACCGAGTGCGGGCCCGCCTTGGGGATCAGTGTCGAGCCGATCACCCACGCCTCGGGGGCCAGGAGCCGCCGCGCCTGACGGGCCAGCGCGTGCCGGATCGGTCTCCACTCCCAGGGTGAGGCGGTGATGAAGTGGTGCACGCTCTGCTGGGCCGACGCCCCCTCGAATCCCTCCGCGAGCCGCCGCAGGGTCTTGCGGCCGCTCACCGACAACAGCCCTCGGACGTACCGCTCGGCCTTCATCCGCTGCCCGGTGCGCTGCAGGGAGCCGAACAAGCGCCGGCAGAACTCCGCGTCCAGTAACTCCACGGCCGACAGTTCCCCTGACGCGTCCCCGTGGCCCCGCATGTCCGCTCCCCCCCCCAGCGCTCAGTTCATATATCAAAAGAACTTTTTTCTTTTTCTTTACATGACACGGCGTTGTAATCACCGGATGATTACGCCAGAGGCTCCCTAGTGCCGGGCTCGTGCCGGAACGGGACTCGGGCGGCCGGCCCCGAGCGGTGCCGGCCGGCACCGCTCCCCGCTGCGGCAAGGCGCCCGAGGAGTCCGGACCGGGCCCCGTGCAGGGTCGGGACGTCCCCAGGAGAGGGAAGCACATGCCACCCCGATATGCGGGGCGGTTCACGGACGAGGCCGTCCGTACGCGGCCGGCGGTCCCGCCCGGCCGGCCCTGCCGCCGCCGGGTCCGGGGCCCGCGGGACACCTTCCGGCAGCGACCGGGAACGGTTTCGGTGTCCGGGTCACCGGACGCGTACGGGTGACCGGGGGGAACGCACGGCGTCCGCCGCCGCGGCCGAGGGAGGCCCCGCGGTCGCGGACGGTGCGGGCCGCAGCGGCGGTGGGTCAGCGGATGCCGAGCCGCTGCAGCGCCCGCTGCTGACCCGGTGCCGGCCTGGCGGGGAAGATGAGGTAGCAGATTCCTCCGGTACCGCTTCTGACCCGGCCGTTCGCGTCGTAGCGCTTGGTGCGCAGCCAGATGTTCTCGAACTCCCGGCGCCGGTACACGCGCCGTACCGCCTCGTTGTCCGGTGAGGCCGGGTCGTTGGCCACCACGTCGCCGTCGGCGGTGAAGCCGACGACGGTCATCAGATGCCCGGCGGTGCCGTAACCGGCGCCGGTCAGCTCGCTCTCGAGGAAGGACTGGGAGGTGATGACCGGGATGCCGGCCGCGATCAGCGTCTCGACGTCGGTGAGCGAGCCGAGCCGGGTGACCAGGCCCTGCAGGCCCTGGAAGGTGGCCGCGTAGGCGACGTTGAACGGCCAGTTGCCGCAGCCGGCGTACTGGTGGTCGTAGGTGTGCCGGGCGGCGTGGCAGATCTGCGGGTCGCTGAAGGACGGGTCGACCCAGGACAGCTGCTCGGGGGTGAGCCGTCCGCCCCAGTACTCGACGACCATCTGGGAGGAGGTGGGGCTGCACCAGGCCTCGCCGCCGTTGTCGTACTCGGGGTACCGGCCCGCGTGGACCTCCTGCGAGTAGCGCGGGACGGGCAGCTCGTGGGCCAGGCCGGGTGCGGAGGCGGGGACGGTGAAGCGGTCGGGGACGTCCGAGCCCATGACGCCGATCCGCCACACGGTGGGGGTGAGGGTGGTGCCGGGCCGGCGGTGGAGGGTGAGCCGCAGCCGGTACGAGACGAGACGCGGCCCGAAGGCCGGATCGTCGACGGAGAGGGTGTCCGTTTGGACGGTGCTGCGGCCGTCGCCCTGTCCGTCGACGGAGGTCCTCTTGATGTCCTGGTCACCGGCCGCCCAACGGCCCATCACGTACCAGGGGGTGTCCGTGCCGTCGGAGTAGGTGCCCCGCAGCTCGACCTGGAGCCAGGTCCCGGCCGGGGTGTGCGCGTTCCAGGAGACGACCGCCTCGGTGGCGGGCACGGCGAGCCGGTGGACCGGCCCCGTCCAGGTGGCGTACTCCCAGGTGGCGGTGGTGCCGGTGTGCGGATCGGTGTAGTCGGTGGTGCCCACCGCCCGCGTCATCCTCAGACCGGGGCGGTCGCCCGCGACGGCGTGGGTGCCGCGGGCCGTGCCGCTGAGCCAGTCGGTGCGGGTCGTCCAGGCGTGGTAGTCGACGAGGCGGGCCGGGCTGGTCCGGGGACGGCCGCCGGCGGCCGGGGGTGCGGCGGCGGAGGTGCCGGTGGCGGCGACCGCCAGGGCCGCCTCCCCCGTCATCGCCGTGGCGACGGCGGCGGCCAGGACGGATCTGCGGGACGGCTGTTCGGGTCTGCTCATGGGTGGATGACCCCCAGGTGTCCGACGTCGGGGCGGGTCCGTGCACAGCTGTGCGCCCACTATGACCGCGTTGCCCCTCTCCGGCCAGCACTCCGGTACGTGCCGTCTTCGCCTTCACCGGTCTCCTTCACCGGTCTTTGCCTCTGGCACTTCCACGGGTCTGCGCCGCCAAAGCGCCCCGC
>NZ_MUME01000264.1 GCF_002155915.1 Streptomyces thermovulgaris
CGGCGTCAACGCCCCCGCCAGACGCGTCATGACCGGCAGGGAGTCGTCGCGCAGCGTTTCGGCGGCGGCGAGCACGAGGTCGCGCTGCGGTCCCTCGGGCACTCCGGCCGCCGCTCGGGTGTAGAGCTCGGCGCCCTCCTCCAGCATCAGCCCGGCGTCGATGCCGTCCGGGACCTTGACGGCGGCGGCACGGCGCCAGGTGGTGACCGGGTCGCCCCAGGCCTCGACCGTGTACGTCCACAGGCCGGTCGACCCCGGTGTCACCTCGGCGCCCCAGCGGTCGGTGCCGGGGGCCAGTTCGCGCATCGGCGTCCAGGGGCCCGGGCGGCCCTCCGGGTCGCGCAGGACCACGTTCGCGCCGACCGCCTCGTGGCCCTCCCGGAAGACGGTGGCGGTGACCATGAAGGTCTCCCCCTCGACGGCCTTGGCCGGCCGTCTGCCGCACTCCACGGCCGGCCGGACGTCCCGCACGGGGATCCGGCCGACGGACGGGGCCGGTTTCGGGGTCGGACGTGTGGGTGTCACCTGTCACCGCCACTGTGCTCGGGGCCGGGCTGCTGCCCGGCCGGGGTCCTGGTTCTCGCCGGAGGGCCCTACCGTCCGGCGCGGGTGTGGTGCTCCGTCGCCGGCGGCGGGCCCCGGCGGACGGCGCTGCGGCGCGGCCGGCCGCTCTGTTCCCGCAGATAGGTGACGAGAGGGGTGCGCAGATAGCGCTCGGCGGCATCCGCGGCCTCCCGCGCACACCGCTTCCCCATCAGCACGCACAGGGTGTAGCCCGAGTCCTCGAAGGTGGACCGCACTCCGCGGTCGTCGGGCCGCGCGAGCATCGCGCGTTCCCACATCCGATAGCGCCGCAGATGCCGGGCGACTTCGGTTTTGGCGGGTAGCAGCATGCGCCGTCACCTTTCGGATGCGTTCGATGGGCACGGTCCCCCGACAGCCGGGGCGGTGGCCGTGCACATGTGAGCACGGCCCCGTTCACGGCGCTCGAGACTTTCACTCATGGTGCATGTTCAACGACTCAGCGTCCTGTTGGCGCTTCAACAAGCCCGCTGACCTGCTCGTGTTGCACCAATGGCGTAGCGCGCTCAGTGTGGGTCCCACTCAGAGGCAAGATGTGCTCACGCTCCGTGACCGGGGTCCGGTCCCAGGGACGGGGAGGGAGCGCGAGCCCGGCCGGTGAGGAGTCAACGACGATGAAGACCGCAGTGCCCTGCTACTACCACCTCGACGTGGACGTCAGCCCGGAGCGGGCCGGGCAGGTCAGGCGCATCCTGGCCGCCCACCTCCGGTTCTGGGGTCTGGAGGACCTCGTCGACCCCGTGTGCGGCGGCGCCGAGATGCTGCTGAGGGCCATCGACGAGCACGCCACCGACAAGCGCGTCTCCATCGAGATGTGGTGGACCGGTCAGCACCTGATCACCGCGGTGGGGGAGAACAACCAGGACCTGCGCCCCGACCAGGACCTGCGCGGCTGCCTGGCCCGTATCGCGGCGACGAGCGACGGCTGGGGCTGCTGTGCCTCCCGGACCGGCAGCAAGGTCATCTGGTTCTCGCAGCGGGCCCGTGCCGGGGTGCGCGCCCCGCTGGTCCCGAAGGCTCCCGAACCGGCCCTGCGCGAGCGGCTGCAGACGCCCCGCGCGCTTCCGGTCGCCGCGCTGGCCTCCCCGGCGCGCGAGGACCGGGCCGCCCCGGAGGAGGCCCGGTGACCGGGCGGACGCGCCGGAGGAAGAGGGTGTCCCCGCCCGTGTGGCGGGGGCACCCCTACCCGCTGGGCGCCGTGTACGACGGGAAGGGCACCAACTTCGCGCTGTTCAGCGAGGTGGCCGAGCGCGTGGAGCTGGTCCTGGTGGACGACGACGGAACCCGTCACGAGATCCCGCTCACCGAGGTCGACGGCTTCGTGTGGCACGGCTATCTGCCCGGTGTCGGGCCGGGGCAGCGCTACGGCTACCGGGTGCACGGCCCCTGGGACCCGGCGGCCGGCCACCGCTGCAACCCGAGGAAACTGCTCCTGGACCCCTACGCCAGGGCGATGGACGGGCGGGTCGACAACCACCCCTCGCTCTACGAACGCGCCCCGCGCGGCCCGGACCCCGCCGACAGCGCCGGGCACACCATGCTGGGCGTGGTGACCGACCCGGCCTTCGACTGGGGCGACGACCGCCCGCCGCGGCGGGAGTACTCCGACACCGTGATCTACGAGGCGCATGTGCGCGGACTGACCCGTACGCACCCGGACGTGCCGCGCGAGCTGCGGGGGACGTACGCCGGACTGGCGCACCCCGCGGTGATCGAGCATCTGACCTCGCTGGGCGTGACGGCGGTCGAGCTGATGCCGGTCCACCAGTTCGTGCACGACGGCGTGCTGCAGGGGCGGGGCCTTTCCAACTACTGGGGCTACAACACCATCGGTTTCTTCGCCCCGCACCACGAGTACGCCGCCCACGGCACACGGGGGCAGCAGGTCACCGAGTTCAAGTCGATGGTCAAGGCGCTGCACGCGGCCGGCCTCGAGGTGATCCTCGACGTGGTCTACAACCACACCGCCGAGGGCAACGAGAAGGGGCCGACGCTGTCCTTCCGGGGCATCGACAACGCCTCGTACTACCGGCTGGTCGACGGCGACTGGGCGCACTACTACGACACCACCGGCACCGGCAACAGCCTGCTGATGCGGCATCCGTACGTGCTCCAGCTGATCATGGACTCGCTGCGGTACTGGGTCACCGAGATGCACGTCGACGGCTTCCGCTTCGACCTCGCGGCCACGCTGGCACGGCAGTTCCACGAGGTGGACCGGCTGTCGTCGTTCTTCGACCTGATCCAGCAGGACCCGGTGGTCTCCCAGGTGAAGCTGATCGCCGAGCCCTGGGACCTGGGCGAGGGCGGCTACCAGGTGGGGAACTTCCCGCCGCTGTGGTCGGAGTGGAACGGCAAGTACCGGGACGCCGTACGGGACTTCTGGCGCGGCGAGGAGCACACCCTGGGCGAGTTCGCCTCCCGGCTGACCGGCTCCCCGGACCTGTACGCCCACCACGGGCGCCGGCCGCGCGCCAGCATCAACTTCGTGACCGCGCACGACGGTTTCACCCTGCGCGACCTGGTGTCGTACAACGAGAAGCACAACGAGGCCAACGGCGAGGACAACCGGGACGGCACCGACGACAACCGCTCCTGGAACTGCGGGGTGGAGGGCGAGACCGACGACCCCGAGGTGCTCGGGCTGCGGGCCCGGCAGACGCGCAACTTCATCGCGACGCTGATGCTGTCCCAGGGCGTGCCCATGCTCGGCCACGGCGACGAACTGGGCCGCACCCAGCGGGGCAACAACAACGCCTACTGCCAGGACAACGAAGTCTCCTGGATCGACTGGCGGCTGACGGACGAGCAGCGGGAGCTGATGGACTTCACGCGGTACGTGATCGGTCTGCGCGCCGCCCACCCGGTGCTGCGCCGCCGCCGCTTCTTCCAGGGCGGGACGGCGACCCGGGACGACCAGCCGCTGCCCGACCTGGTGTGGCTGCTGCCGGACGGCCGTGAGATGAGCGAGGAGGACTGGCAGCGCTCCGACGCGCACTCCGTGGCGGTCTTCCTCAACGGCGACGCCATCGCCGAGCCCGACGGGCAGGGCCGCCCCGTGGTGGACGACTCCTTCCTCCTGCTGCTCAACGGCTACTGGGAGCCGGTCGGCTTCCGCCTGCCCGGCCCCGTCTACGGCGAGCGCTGGACCTGCCTGCTCGACACGACCGAGCCCACGGGGCTCTCGGACGAGCCGGAGTACAAACCGGGAGACGTCCTCCGTGTCGCCTCCCGCAGCCTGGTCCTGCTGACCCGTCCCCCGAGAACCGCCCGCTGACGCCCCCGGTCCGCCCCGGCCCGCACACCGGTCCGTGTGCCGCCGGGGTGCCGGCGCGTTCAGGCCTCGCGGCGCGAGGTCACCGTGAACTGGGCGCCGTCCGGGTCGCGGAGCACGGCCTCGTGGCGGCTCTCGCGCAGGACGCTGCCGCCGTGGGCCTCGGCGGCCCGGACGCAGGCGGCGACGTCGGCGACCCGGAAGTGGATCTGCCAGTGCGGGCGGATCGTGGGATCGGGGGCGGCCTCCAGCGCACCGGACTCGATGCGCGCCACGACCTCGCCGTGGCTGCGCAGCACGACCTCCTCGCCCTCGTAGCGGACCTCGCAGCAGCCGGGCTGCTCCGAGGCCCAGTCCAGGACCTCGCCGTAGAAGATCGCGGCGTCGAAGGCGTCACGGGTGTGCAGCCGGATGAAGGCCGGCGCGGCCTTGCGCCAGGCCTCCCAGTCGGTGAAGAGCTCCCCCTCCCAGATGCCGAAGGTCGCGCCGTCCCGGTCGGCGAGCAGCGCGGCCCGCCCCGGTGGAAAGGAGATCGGCCCGACCGCCGCCGTACCGCCGCGTTCCTGCGCCCGTGAGACCGCCTCGTCCGCGCTGGGCACGGCGAAGTACGGAGTCCAGGCCACCGCCGTCTGCCCCAGGGACGCCGCCGCTCCGATCCCCGCGACCGGTGTCCCGTCCGCGAGGGCGATGCGGAAGTGGTCCCCGCACCGGGCCGGACGCCACTCCCAGCCCAGCACCGCCCCGTAGAAGTTTCCCGAGGCCTCCACGTCGCGGCTGATCAGGCTCACCCAGCACGGTGCGCCGCACACCGAATGCGTGGAGACGACATCGGGGCTGGAGCTGGCAGATGTGCTGTCGTGATTCATGGCATGTCCTGGTCTCGTCGACCGGTGTGCACCGGTGTCCACCGGTCCTACACCAGTCTCCGGCCGGCAGCGGGGAGGCGCCTGCCGAGTGTCCGCGCGTCGCCGCCGAAACGGCACGAGCGGCGGTCACCCCGGGCGGACGACCGGGTCCACTGGCAAAGGCCCGCCCGAGTGACGACGATGGACTGCGTGGAACGCGCATCGCACGACTCCGGCGACGCGGCGGACCGGCTGCGCGAGCTCCAGAAGGAGGTCGAGCAGCTGAAGGAAGCCGTGACCTCCCACGCTGTCGTGGACCAGGCGATCGGCATGGTGGTCGCGTTGGGCCGGATCACACCGGAGCAGGGATGGACGGTGCTGAAGGAGGTCTCGCAGCACACCAACACCAAGCTCCGCCACGTCGCCGAGCTGGTCCTGGCCTGGGGAGGGGGCACCGGGGAGATGCCCGAGGAGATCCGGGCGGAGCTGGAGAAGGCCCTCGGCCGGTGCGGTCCCACCCAGATCCCGGGAACGCCGCAGGAGTGAGCGGACGCCGCGGGAGCGGGCGGAGGCCCGCACGGCGTCCGCCCGCGCGCGGGGCCGCACCGGGCGGACACCGCCGCCGGGCCCGGCCGGTCCGCGCGGCCGGTCCGCGCGCTCAGCCGGTCTCCGTGAGCAGCTCCTCGCGCAGCTGGGCGAAGCAGCCGCTGAGCAGCCGCGAGACGTGCATCTGCGAGATGCCGAGCTGCTGCGCGATCCGGCTCTGTGTCATCCCACGGAAGAACCTCAGGTAGAGGATGGTGCGTTCACGCTCGGGCAGCGCCTCCAGACAGGGCCTGACGGCCACCCGGTCCACGACCAGGTCGTAGCGGGCGTCGGCCTCGCCCAGGCCGTCGCCGAGCGCGTACCCGTCCGTGCCCGGGACCTCCGCCTCCAGCGACAGCGCCGCGAAGCAGTCCAGGGCCTCCATCCCGGTGCGCACGTCGCTCACGCTCAGATGGGCGTGCTCGGCGATCTCGGCGACGGTCGGCGCCCGGCCCGGCGTGGTCTGCGCCAGCTCCTTCGTGGCGCGCCGCACCCGGTTGCGCAGGTCCTGCACCCGGCGCGGCACATGCAGCGTCCACATGTGGTCGCGGAAGTGCCGTTTGATCTCCCCGGTGATCGTCGGTACGGCATAGGCCTCGAACGCGTATCCGCGTCCCGGGTCGTAGTGGTCGACGGCCTTGACCAGGCCGAGTGCGGCCACCTGGTACAGGTCCTCCAGGGCCTCGCCGCGTCCGCGGAACCGTACGGCGATCCGCTCGGCCATCGGCAGCCACATCTGGACCAGTTCGTCCCGCAGCGTCTTGCGCTCGGGACCGTCCGGCATACGGGCGAGCCGTTCGAACGCCTGCGCGGTGTCCGGAGCGTCGTCATGGGGGTGGGATTTTGTTCTGCCGGTGGTACGCATGCGCTGCGCCTCCCTCAGCAGGTGCTGGATGGACGGACACTGCGGGAGGAGCGTGCTCGGACCGGCAAGGGCGGATACGAGGTCCGGCACACCGGCTCCCGGGGGCGTGCCTCCTGTCCGAAGCACTGGAATGCGGATTCCCGAAGTCGGCGACCTGGAAAAAATGTCCCGGGAATGCGATGACGTCATGCGACCGCACGATTTTTAATTCTCGACCAGTGGCCGGAGAAGTGCCACCGGAGGAAATACCGAGCATTTCCACGGTGTATGCGTGCTGCTCCCGGCCCCTCCCCGGGCCGGACACCGGGGCCCGGCCCGGGGAGGGGCC
>NZ_MUME01000265.1:0-208 GCF_002155915.1 Streptomyces thermovulgaris
CGCGGTGGAAGTAGTAGTAGTGCAGGTACTCGTTGGGGATCGCGCCGAGCGAGCGCAGCCACTGCGCGCCGAAGAGCCTGCCCTCCTCGAAGGAGCCGAGCAGGCGGGGATCGGCGAGCAGACGCGGGAGTTCGTCGCGTCCGGCCACGCGCAGGCCGCGCACCCAGCCGAGGTGGTTGAGACCGGCGTAGTCGATCCACGCCCGGCG
>NZ_MUME01000265.1:270-1062 GCF_002155915.1 Streptomyces thermovulgaris
CGTCTCCTGGCCGAGCACCCCTTCGGCGAGCGCCACCTGCTCGTCGTGCACCCGTCCCTCGAGTCCGCCGACCCGGATCGCGGAGAACACGAAGTCGGCGCCGCGCAGCGCGTCGTCCACATCGGTGGTGACCCGCACCTCGGGCGCGTCGGGCACCCCGTCGGCCTGCTCGGCCAGCACCCGTGTGACGGCCTTCAGCCGATCCGTGTCCACGTCGTGCAGGACGACCTGCGTCACCCGCCCGTCGGCACGGTCGGCGAGGAGTGCGCCGTAGACGAGCGGTACGCGGAATCCCCCGCCGCCGAGGATGGTGANNCGGGGCGGGACTCCGCCCCGCCGTCCCCTCCTCCCCGCTTTCCTCCTCCGCCTCCATTCTCCAAGCCCGCGCCCCGGGCCCTGCGGGGACAACACGGAAATCTCCGCCTTCATCAGCTGAACTCCCTTGCTCCACAAGGACTTTCTTCGTTTTAACTCTTGACGGCCGCGGCGGCCGGGAGCACATTGGCGGCGCAACCTTGCGTGAGAGCGCTCTCAAAACCTCCCCGTGCGCCCTCCCGCAAGGCTCTCGCGTACCTACTCCCCCACCCGAGAGGCATTCCCCATGAGAGAATCCTCCGGCGCGCCCGTCGGCGCTCGCCGCAAACGCCGCTCCCTGCGGCGTGCGTTCGTCTCCGCCCTCAGCGCACTCGGCCTGGCGACGGCCGTCGCCGTCGCCGCGACTCCGCCCGCGAGCGCCTCCGCCCCCACACCCCCGTCCGGCTGGACACAGGTCTTCCTCGACGACTTCGACGG
>NZ_MUME01000266.1 GCF_002155915.1 Streptomyces thermovulgaris
CCGAGCACCATGGCCGCGGTGCCCATCCCGTTCTGCGGGGGCACCGCGGCCATGGTGCTCGGCATCCTGGCCTGCAGCCTGTTCTGCCTGTACGGGGTGTTCTCGGTGGTGCTCGGCATCGTCGCCATCGTGCTCGGCGTCAAGGGCCGCCGGCGGGTCGAACGGGGCGAGGCCGACAACCACGGCCAGGCCCAGGCGGGCCTGATCACGGGCATCATCGGCCTGGTCCTCGGTCTTGCCATGGTGGCCCTGATGGTCGCCGTCATCGTGGCCGGCATCAAGGCGGAGGAGTCGGAGGACTCCTCCTACGACGCCCACGCCGCCCTTCCCGCGGCGACCGCCCCGATCGTCCCCTGACCCCGCCGCGTCCCGGGGCGGGGCGCCGCACCCACGGGCCATGGCCGGAGAACGGCACCGGGCGGGGCCCGGTGCCCCGCCCGGCCGGCTCCGCGGGGCACCGCCCCGCCGGTCCTACACCCCCGCCCGCAGCCGGCGCCGTGCCTCCATCAGGGCGAAGCCCAGCAGATTCGCGCCGCGCCAGCGTTCCGGGTCGCTCGCGCCGTCGTCGGTCGCGGCCAGGCCGATCCCCCACACCCGGTCCACCGGGCTGGCCTCCACCAGCACCCGGTCGCCGGTGTTCAGCAGGAACTCCCGCAGCGCGGGGTGGGAGCCGAACTTGTGGACGTTGCCCTCCACCACGATCCCGAACCGCTCCCGCTCCCATGTCCGCTCGTCGAAGCCGCGCACGAGCCGCCCCGCCTTCTTGGCCTCGGCCGGGTGCCGTGCGGCCAGCACCCGCCGCTCCGCCTCCGCGTCGGCGAAGAGCCGGGCCTTGCCGGCCATCATCCAGTGCTCGGCGGTCGGGTACGGCACACCGTCCACCACGAACGGCGACGGCCACCACTGGCTCAGACAGCTCGCACCCAGCCGGCCGTCCGGGCGCGGCCGATGACCCCAGAAGTGCAGATACTTGACCCGTCTCCCGGCGCGGACCGCCCTGACCAGGGCCTCCCTGGAATCGATCTCTGTCATGCGCGCGAGTGTGGCACGCGCCACGGACAGCCTGTCTCTCCTTTTCCGGCCCCGCTTGACACCCGGTCGACAGATTCCGTCGCGTAATCAAAAGGCAACAACGGAATCCCTTGTTGGAGTCCCTTGATTCTGTCAGGATCGGCACTCAAATTGAGCTGGAGCTACGCCACCCACCCCCGATGACGGGGCACGGCGGAGGGGAGTGACATGCACAACCCGGGCACCGCCCAGGACCGGTTTCCGGCGCAGGAACGTTTCGCGGACGGCGCGCAGTACATCGCCGGCAGACTGACCGGAGGAACCTCGGGCCGCACCCACGCGGTCGTCGACCCGGCCACCGGCGAGGAGGTCTGCACCTACGAACTGGCCGGCACCGACGACGTCGACGCCGCGGTCGCCGCCGCACGCGAGGCGTTCCCCGACTGGGCCGGCGCCACCCCCGGCGAGCGCTCGGACGCGCTGCACCGCTTCGCCGCCGTGCTCGCCGAGCGGGCCGAGGACTTCGCCCGCGCCGAGTCCCTCCAGTGCGGCAAGCCCCTGAAGCTGACCCGTGAGTTCGACGTGCCCGGCACGATCGACAACACCGCCTTCTTCGCGGGCGCCGCCCGGCATCTGCAGGGCCAGTCGGCCGGCGAGTTCTCCGGCGACCACACCTCCTACATCCGCCGGGAGCCCATCGGGGTCGTCGGTTCCATCGCCCCCTGGAACTACCCCCTGCAGATGGCCGCCTGGAAGATCCTCCCGGCCGTCGCCGCGGGCAACACCATCGTGCTCAAGCCCTCCGAGCTGACCCCGCTGACCTCGCTGATGTTCGCCCAGGCCGCCACGGACGCGGGCATCCCCGAGGGCGTCATCAACATCGTCACCGGCACCGGCAAGGAGGCCGGCGAGCACCTGGTCGGCCACCCCGATGTGGCCATGACCTCCTTCACCGGCTCCACCGCCGTCGGCAAGCGCGTCGCCGAGATCGCCACCGCCACCGTCAAGCGCATCCACCTGGAGCTCGGCGGCAAGGCCCCGTTCGTGGTCTTCGACGACGCCGACCTGGAGGCCGCCGTCAACGGCGCGGTCGCCGGCGCCCTGATCAACACCGGGCAGGACTGCACCGCCGCCACACGCGCGTATGTGCAGCGCCCCCTGTACGAGGAGTTCGTCGAGCGGACCGCCGCCCTGATGGAGACCGTCCGGCTGGGCGACCCCTTCGCCCCCGGCACCGACCTCGGCCCCCTCGTCTCGTACGCCCAGCGCGACCGCGTCGCCGGTTTCGTCGACCGCGCACGCGCCTACGCGCGCGTGGTCACCGGCGGCGAGGCGCCCCGGGGCGAGCTGAGGAACGGGGCGTACTACCGCCCCACTCTGATCGTGGACGCCCCCCAGGACAGCGAGATCGTCCAGTCGGAGGTCTTCGGCCCCGTCCTCGTCGTCCTCCCCTTCGACACCGACGACGAGGGGATCCGGCTGGCCAACGACATCCCCTACGGTCTGGCCGCCTCGGCCTGGAGCCGGGACGTCTACCGGGCGAACCGGGCGACACGGGAGCTGAGGGCGGGGTGCGTGTGGATCAACGACCACATCCCGATCATCAGCGAGATGCCGCACGGCGGGTACAAGCAGTCCGGCTTCGGCAAGGACATGTCCTCGTACTCGTTCGAGGAATACACGCAGATCAAGCACGTCATGTTCGACAACACGGCGGTGGTCCGCAAGGACTGGCACCGCACCGTCTTCGGGGACCGGTAGCAACGACCCTGGCCCGTGAGCGGGCCACCTTCCCGAAAGGGCACCACGCGCATGGAGCAGTACGAGTCCGACCGCCCCGCCCCGGCCCGGACGGCCGCCGCACGGCGCGGCCCCCGAGGCGGCGCCCTCCTCAGCCGCCGTTCGCTGCTGCGCGCCTCCGCGGGCGGCGCGCTCGCGGCCGGCGGAATCGGGACACTGAGCGCCTGCGGCATCCCCCCGGCCGGCCGGACGGCGGGCGGTGTCACCACCGAGGACCACTCGGCGAAGGAGAAGGTCGTCAACTTCTCCAACTGGCCCGTCTACATCGACGTCGACGACAGCGGCAAGAGGCACCCCACGCTCGAGGACTTCACCCGGCAGACCGGCATCAAGGTCAAGTACACCGAGGACGTCAACGACAACACCGAGTTCTTCGGCAAGATCAAACCGCAGCTCGCCGCCGGCCAGGACACCGGCCGGGACCTCATCGTCGTCACCGACTGGCTGGCCGCGCGGCTGATCCGGCTGGGCTGGGTGCAGAAACTCGACCCGGCGAACCTGCCGCACGCCTTCGCCAACCTCGCCGGTCACCTCCGCAGCCCGGACTGGGACCCGGGGCGTGCCTACTCCTACCCCTGGCAGGGCGTCTCGACCGTCATCGCCTACAACAAGAAGGCCCTGGACGGCATCGAGGTGACCTCGGTCTCCGACCTGCTGGACAACCCCAGGCTCAAGGGCCGGGTCTCCTTCCTGTCCGAGATGCGCGACAGCGTCGGCCTGACCCTGCTCGACATGGGCAAGGACCCGGCCAAGGTCACCGACGACGACTACGACGCGGCGATCGCCCGCCTGCAGAAGGCCGTCGACAAGGGACAGATACGGCGCTTCACCGGCAACGACTACACCTCCGACCTCACCAAGGGCGACATCGCCGCCTGTGTCGCCTGGGGCGGTGACATCGTCCAGCTCCAGCAGGACAGCCCCGACGTCGACTACGTCATCCCGGAGGCCGGCTGGATGCTGTCCACCGACAATCTGCTGATCCCGAACAAGGCCCGCCACAAGGCCAACGCCGAACGGCTGATTGACTTCTACTACCAGCCGAGGCAGGCCGCCCGGCTCGCCGCCTATGTCGCCTTCATCAGTCCCGTCGACGGCGCACGGGAGGAGCTGGCCGGGATCGACAAGGAGGCTGCGGAGAACCCGCTGATCGTCCCCACCAAGGACGTGGCGGCCAGAGCCCATTCCTTCCGCGCCCTGAGCGACAAGGAAGAAGCGGCCTACGAAGCGAAATTCGCGAAGCTCACAGGGGCGTGACGACGATGAGGACCACCCACGACCACGGCGGCGACGTCCGCCTCACCCGCATCAGCAAGACCTACGGCGGCTTCACCGCCGTGCACCCGCTGGACCTGACCGTGCCGCAGGGCACCTTCTTCGCCCTGCTCGGCGCCTCCGGGTGCGGCAAGACCACCACCCTGCGCATGATCGCCGGCCTGGAGGAGCCCACACAGGGCACCGTCCACCTCGGCGACCAGGACGTGACGCACCTGCCGCCCTACAAACGCCCGGTCAACACCGTCTTCCAGTCCTACGCCCTCTTCCCGCACCTCGACATCTTCGAGAACGTCGCCTTCGGTCTGCGCCGGCGCGGCATCAAGAACGTGCGCAAGCAGGTCGAGGAGATGCTGGACCTGGTGCAGCTGGGCGAGCACGCCCGCAAGAAGCCGCACCAGCTCTCCGGCGGCCAGCAGCAGCGCGTCGCGGTCGCCCGCGCGCTGATCAACCACCCCAAGGTGCTGCTGCTCGACGAGCCGCTCGGCGCCCTGGACCTGAAGCTGCGCCGCCAGATGCAGCTGGAGCTCAAACGCATCCAGACCGAGGTCGGCATCACCTTCATCCATGTCACGCACGACCAGGAGGAGGCCATGACCATGGCCGACACCGTCGCCGTGATGAACGCCGGCCGCGTCGAGCAGCTCGGCTCGCCCACCGACCTCTACGAGAACCCGAAGAGCACGTTCGTCGCGAACTTCCTCGGCACCTCCAACCTGATCGAGGCCGAGGTCGACACCCGCAGCGGCGACGAGATCGTCCTGAAGGCGGGCGGCTGCAAGCTCTCCCTGCCCCGGGCACGGTGCTCGGCCCCGGTGACGGCCGGCGGCAAGGTGCTCGCCGGCATCCGCCCGGAGAAGATCTCCCTCACCCACGCCGACGACGCGGGCCGGGTCCCCGAGGGCCGCAACCGCCTCACCGGCACGATCACCGCCTCCAGCTTCATCGGCGTCTCCACGCAGTACATGATCGACAGCCCGGCCTGTCCCGGCCTCGAGGTCTACGTCCAGAACCTCGACCGCGACGCCCGCCTGGTGCCCGGCGCCGAGGTCGTCCTGCACTGGGACCCGGCCCACACCTTCGGCCTGGACGCCGCCCAGGACATCGACGCCGGCGTGGAGGGCGTGGAGCCGGACGAGGGGGTGGCCGCCTGATGGCCGCACTCACCCGGGCGCCCGCCCCGCCGGCGCCTGCCGGCCCCGAGCAGAGACCACCGCGCAGACGGGGCCGCCTCACGCCGTACTGGCTGCTGCTGCCCGGCCTGCTGTGGCTGGTGCTCTTCTTCGTCCTGCCGATGGTCTACCAGGCCTCCACCTCGGTGCAGACGGGCTCCCTGGAGGAGGGCTACAAGGTCACCTGGCACTTCGTGACCTACTGGGAGGCGGTGTCCGAGTACTGGCCGCAGTTCGTCCGCTCGGTCCTCTACGCGGCCTCCGCGACGGTCCTGTGCCTGCTGCTCGGCTACCCGCTCGCCTATCTGCTCGCCTTCCGCGCGGGCCGCTGGCGCAATCTGCTCCTGGTGCTGGTGATCGCGCCGTTCTTCACCAGCTTCCTGATCCGCACCCTGGCCTGGAAGACCATCCTCGCGGACAACGGCCCGCTCGTCGGCGCCCTCGACGCCCTGCACGTCCTGGACGTCACCAGCTGGCTCGGCTGGACCTCCGGCGACCGTGTGCTGGCCACCCCGCTCGCGGTGGTGTGCGGTCTGACGTACAACTTCCTGCCGTTCATGATCCTGCCGCTGTACACCTCGCTGGACCGCATCGACCCGCGGCTGCACGAGGCGGCGGGCGACCTGTACGCCAGACCCTTCACCACCTTCCGCAAGGTCACCTTCCCGCTGTCGATGCCGGGCGTGGTCTCCGGCACGCTGCTGACCTTCATCCCCGCTGCCGGCGACTACGTCAACGCCGACCTGCTCGGCTCCACCGACACCCGCATGATCGGCAACGTCATCCAGACACAGTTCCTGCGGATCCTCGACTACCCGACGGCCGCGGCCCTGTCCTTCATCCTCATGGCCGCGATCCTCGTCATGGTCACCGTCTACATCCGCAGGTCCGGCACGGAGGATCTGGTGTAAATGGCCTTCGTCAACTGGCTCAAGCGCAACCTCGTCGTCATCGCCGGACTGCTGACGCTCGGCTACCTGCTCCTGCCGAACGTCGTCGTCATGGTGTTCTCCTTCAACAAACCGAAGGGGCGCTTCAACTACCAGTGGCAGGAGTTCTCCACGGACGCCTGGAAGGACCCGTGCGGCGTCGCCGACATGTGCGGATCGCTGGCGCTCAGCCTCCAGATCGCCGTCTGGGCCATGATCGGCGCCACCCTCCTCGGCACGATGATCGCCTTCGCGCTGGTCCGCTACCGCTTCCGGGCCCGCGGCGTGGTGAACTCGCTGATCTTCCTGCCGATGGCGATGCCCGAGGTGGTCATGGCGGCCTCGCTGCTCACCCTGTTCCTCAACATGGGTGCCCAGCTCGGCTTCTGGACCATCCTGATCGCGCACATCATGTTCTGCCTCAGCTTCGTCGTCGTCGCCGTCAAGGCGCGCGTGATGTCGATGGACCCGAGGCTGGAGCAGGCCGCGCAGGACCTGTACGCCGGACCGTTCCAGACGTTCCTCCGCGTCACCCTGCCGATCGCGGCCCCCGGAATCGCCGCCGGCGCGCTGCTCGCCTTCGCGCTCTCCTTCGACGACTTCATCATCACCAACTTCAACTCCGGTTCGACCGTCACCTTCCCCATGTTCGTCTGGGGCGCGGCACAGCGCGGCACCCCCGTCCAGATCAATGTCATCGGTACGGCCATGTCCGTCATCGCCGTCCTGTGCGTCGTGATCGCCATGGTCATCAGCAATCGACGCACCCGGCAGAAGGCGTGAGAAACCGCGCGTGAGAAACCGCGCGTGAGAAAACCGTGAGAAGACACTGACGCCGTCTCGCCGAAGCAGCGGAACCGACTCTGTAGGGAGTTGAAATCATGGCCACAAGCGCCATGAGCCGTGAGAACAAGTGGATCACCGCTCTCGCCGACGCCCAGCCGGTCCCGTACTGGCTGGACGACCCCGGCAGGCCCCGGCCGGAGCCCGCGCTCACCGGAGCCGAGAGCTGCGACCTGCTGGTCGTGGGCGGCGGCTACAGCGGACTGTGGACCGCGCTGATCGCCAAGGAGCGCGATCCCGCCACGGACGTGGTGCTGGTGGAGGGCCACGAGGTGGGCTGGGCCGCCTCCGGCCGCAACGGCGGCTTCTGCGCCGCCTCCCTCACCCACGGCCTGCCCAACGGCCTGACCCGCTGGCCCCACGAGATCCACAAGCTGGAGGAGCTGGGCGCCCGCAACCTCGACGCCATCGAGGAGACGGTCGCCCGCCACTCCATCGACTGCGAGTTCGAACGCACCGGCGAGATCGACGTCGCCACCGAGCCGCACCAGGCCTGGGAACTGAAGGAGTGGTACACGCAGGCACAGCGGAGAGGACTCGCCGACGGCATCGAGTACCTCGACCGGGACGCGGTGCGCGCACAGGTCGCCTCACCCACCTTCGAGGCCGGCCTGTGGAACCGCCGCGGTGTCGCCATGCTCCACCCGGCCAAGCTCGCCTGGGGCCTGAAGCAGGCGTGCCTGCGGCTCGGTGTGCGCCTCTACGAGCACACCCCCGCCCTGACCCTGAAGCAGTACGGCATCGGCATGGAGGTCCGCACCCCCTACGGCCGGGTCCGCGCCCACCGGGTCGCCCTGGGCACCAACGTCTTCCCCAGCCTGGTCAGACGGGTCCGCCCCTACACCGTCCCGGTCTACGACTACGCCCTGATGACCGAGCCGCTGACCGACGAGCAGATGGCGTCGATCGGCTGGAGGAACCGCCAGGGCCTCGCGGACAGCGCCAACCAGTTCCACTACTTCCGCCTCTCCGCGGACAACCGCATCCTGTGGGGCGGCTACGACGCGATCTACCCCTACGGCGGCCGGGTGCGCGCCGAGTACGACCACCGCCCGGAGACCTACGCCAGGCTCGCCGGGCACTTCTTCACCTGCTTCCCGCAGCTGGAGGGCATCCGCTTCACCCACGCCTGGGGCGGCGCGATCGACACCTGCTCACGCTTCTCGGCCTTCTTCGGCACCGCCCACCAGGGCAGGGTCGCCTACGCGGCCGGCTACACGGGCCTCGGCGTCGGCGCCACCCGCTTCGGCGCCGAGGTGATGCTCGACCTGCTGGCGGGGGAGCGCACCGAGCGCACCGAACTGGAGATGGTCCGCACCAAGCCCCTGCCCTTCCCGCCCGAGCCGTTCGCCTGGACCGGCATCGCCCTCACCAAGTGGTCCCTGGCCCGCGCCGACGCCAACGGCGGCCGCCGCAACCTGTGGCTGCGCACCATGGACCGTCTGGGCCTGGGCTTCGACAGCTGACCTCCGGCGCAGTCCGTCCCCGAGAGCCGCGGCGGGGCCGCTCACGACCAGGGTGAGCGGCCCCGCCGGGAGGCCGGGCAGGACCGCGGAGATCAGCTGATGGCCCGGTGGCCCTCGAACTTTGTCGGCGCCGTCAAGCCCGTGGTGTGCCCGACACCGGCCACATGGTCGCCGAGGAGGCGCAGGCTTCCTGAGTCCGGCGTCGTCTTCTCCGTCGGGGAACTCGCCGGAGCTCACGGACGGAGGGCCGACAGGCCGAAGTTCGACCTTGTGTGCGTTCGGTGCCGTTGGTCCGCTTCGCGTGTCCCACCCGGGCGGTGTGGTGCCGCCGTTGAGACCGGCGCCATTGAAGAACGGGGTGTCCGGGTACTTCTTGTGCATGATCGACCACGAGTGCCGGGAGCCTTCGACGGACGGGTCGATGCAAACCGGGTGCCGGGTGTCCTCCCCGGTCAAGAGCTCCTCGCCGGGGATCAGGGACAGGGAGCCCTCGTCAACCCGTACGTCCACGGTGGCGTTCCGGCCGCCTTCGCCGACCCCACCGGCGAGCCCTGCGAGGAGTGCATCAGCGGCCAGTACAACTGCACCTGCGGTCGCAGCACCGGCGACGTCAGGAAGGTCACCTTCGGCAAGAACTATGTGAAGGAGACCAAGGCCCGGGGCGGCACCAGCTCGCCGGACTGCACCGTTCAGAAGAACACCAATTACCGTCACGTCTACGTCAAGGGCAAGGGTGTCACCCGTCCCACCGCGGCCCAGCGTGTCAGGTCCGCTCAGATCGAAAAGCAGAAGCGTCTCGAGAGAGCGCAAGGCCGCCGAAGCCCGGCACAAGAAGAACCAGCAGGACGAGGGATTCTTTGCCAAGCTCCGGCGCGGAGACTTCAAGGGTGCGACCAGCACCGGCATTCGCAACACGCTGGAGGTCACCGGTGTGGGAATCGAGGCGAATGCCGTGGGTGTTTGTCTCGGTGTCTCTGGAGGCACGTGGATCATGGGCAGCACGGGAAGCTGTCTCAGGTGAGCCGGAACTCTGACGGCAACTGGGATCTTGGTGTAAGCCGTTCACCAGCCGTTTCTGCTGTCGGTGGGGGTATGTCAGCCGACCTCACTTGGCCTCACTTGGCTGTCCGGCAACGCTGACTCGCTTGACCGGCTCAGAGGCTGGGGCTGGGATGAGGAAGTCTCCGGTTATTGCATTTTTGGAGTCGTTGCCAGCCATGAGTCTGGCTTCAACCTGGACAGATCATGGGTGAGGAACGGTAAAGGCGAGCCGGTGTGGGCCACTGAGGCGGGTGGCGGGATCGGCATCGAGGCAGGGGTGGAGATGGGTGTCAACTGCACCTGGGGATGCTCGCTGCGACTCGGCTGCAGCTGAGGAAGAATCTTGTGCCGCCGGCCCGGAAGCGACTTCCTTCGATGCGGTTGACGCCGCATCGGGTCTTGTGGGGAAAGGGATGACCCTGGACGGAGTGCCGGCCGTGCAGGTCCTACGACGCGGTTCCTGGCCCGTGTTCTCCCGGTTTCCGGTGCCGCTCGGGGCGGCGGGGCTGATGCTGCTGTTCCCCGAGGACGGCGGCGAACAGGCCCCACCGGTGGGTGCGGTGGTCCTGGAGGAGCGGCGACCGGCCGCATCGCCCGAGGCGGTGAGCACCCCCGGTTCCACCAGACGTCCGGTGAACGCCCTTGCGCCGTTCCGTGGGTGATGGGCCGTCTCCGCCGTCCGTCGGTGCGGATGCTCCCGCTCGATCCGGACGGCCCCGGGTGTGCCAAGCCGCCGGACCGGCTCGTCGGGATCCGCTGACGTCAAAGGCCGGATCTGCGGGGCGGATCCGTGCTGCGGCGGGGCAGTCTGCTCAGCAGCCGCAGCGTGGCGAGGAGCACCGTGCCCAGGCACCAGCTGGCCACGACGTCCAGGGGCCAGTGGTAGCCGCGCCGTACGAGCCCGTACGACACGCCGAGCACGAGGGCGGCGCACACGCCGACGACCACGCACCGGGCGAGGACGGTTCGCAGCCAGGGCAGGAGCACCAGGGCCGCGCCCCCGTAGGCGACGGCGGCGGTGGCCGTGTGCCCGGAGGGGAAGTAGCCGGTCCCGGGCGGCACGGCCGCCGTGCCGTGCCGGGCCGTCCACGCCTTGAGCGGCAGGACGAGCACCGGCACCAGCAGCATCAGCCCCGCCGCCCCGAGCGGCACCGACCACCACCGGTCCCTGCCCGCGGCCCGTCCCCGCCAGGCCGCGTATCCGAGCACGGCCGCCAGCACGGGGACCGCGACCTGCACGTTCCCGAGGTCCGCGAGCAGTTCGGAGCCCCGGTCCGGGTGCAGCAGGGCATCGCTGACGTCCCGGTCCACGCCCAGCAGCGGACCGTGGCTGACGACCTGCCAGGTGATCAGCGAGAACAGCAGGACCGGAAGCCCGACGAACCAGACGAGAAACAAGGAGACCCGCGAGGACGACACGCGCACAGCTTCGCAGGTGCGGCGGCGAGTGGCGGATGCGGGCCGCGGTCGAGTCCTCCGTCGTGGGTTCTCGTTCGGGCATGTGGCCCAGAGCCGCCCCTTGCGCCCGCCGCCCCGGGGCACGGCGAAGGGCCGGCGCGAGGAGGAGGGGGGAGAGCTGCGCCGGCCCTGCGGGAACGGCCCGCTCGTCGGCCGTCCGGACCGGGACGCCGCACGCCCTGGGGGGTGTGGGGCGGCGACGTCCGATCGGTGAGGAGGTTCGGAGCCTGCCGGCTCCGGGTGTGCGCGCGAGGTACGACCAGGTCGAAGCCGGGAGGCCACGGCCTGTCGCCCACAGTTTCCCGTGGGCGGGTGTCCTTCTCATCCGAGAGGAGAAGCTACGGCAGCGGGGGGACGCAGAACAGCCGGATCGGCGCCCTGCCATCCACCCCGCACACCTTCTTCACAGGCTCTGCCGCCGACTGGGTCAGGCGTGCGGATGCGCCGCTCAGATGTCTCAGATGCGGGCGAACGCCTGCTCGATGATGTCCAGACCCTCGTTCAGCAGGTTCTCGCCGATCACCAGCGGGGGCAGGAAGCGCAGCACATTGCCGTAGGTGCCACAGGTCAGGACCAGCAGGCCCTCGGCGTGGCAGGCCTTGGCGAGGGCGGCGGCCGCCTCCGGGTTCGGCTCCTTGGTCGTGCGGTCCTTGACCAGCTCGATGGCGATCATGGCGCCGCGGCCGCGGACGTCGCCGATGGCGTCGAACTTCTCGGCCATGGCGGTGAGGCGGGACTTCATGATCGCCTCGATGTTCTTCGCCTTGGCGTTGAGGTTCAGCTCCTTCATCGTCTCGATCGCGCCGAGCGCACCCGCGCAGGCCACCGGGTTGCCGCCGTAGGTGCCGCCCAGGCCGCCCACGTGGGCGGCGTCCATGATCTCGGCGCGGCCGGTGACGGCCGACAGGGGCAGACCGCCGGCGATGCCCTTCGCGGTGGTGATCAGGTCCGGGACGATGCCCTCGTCCTCGCACGCGAACCACTGGCCCGTGCGGCAGAAGCCGGACTGGATCTCGTCCGCCACGAACACGATGCCGTTGTCGGCGGCGAACTGGCGGATCGCCGGCAGGAAGCCCTTGGCCGGCTCGATGAAGCCGCCCTCGCCGAGCACCGGCTCGATGATGATCGCGGCCACATTGGTGGCACCGACCTGCTTGCTGATCTGGTCGATGGCCATCGCGGCGGCCTCGGGGCCGGCGTTCTCCGGGCCGGTCGGCCAGCGGTAGGGGTAGGCGACCGGGACGCGGTAGACCTCGGGGGCGAAGGGGCCGAAGCTGTGCTTGTACGGCATGTTCTTCGCGGTCAGCGCCATGGTGAGGTTGGTGCGGCCGTGGTAGCCGTGGTCGAAGACCACCACCGCCTGGCGCCCGGTGTACGCACGGGCGATCTTGACCGCGTTCTCCACGGCCTCGGCGCCGCTGTTGAACAGGGCCGACTTCTTGGCGTGGTCGCCCGGCGTGAGCTCGGCCAGCGCCTCGGCGACGGCCACATAGCCCTCGTACGGCGCGACCATGAAACACGTGTGGGTGAAGTCGGCCAGCTGGGCGGAGGCGCGGCGTACCACGGCCTCGGCGGACGCGCCGACCGAGGTCACCGCGATGCCGGAGGCGAAGTCGATGATGCGGTTGCCGTCGACGTCCTCGATGATGCCGCCGTCGGCCCGGGTGACGAAGACCGGCAGCACGGAGCCCACGCCCTGCGCGACCGCGGCGGTACGGCGGGCCTGCAGCTCCTGCGACTTCGGGCCGGGAATGGCGGTGACGACGCGGCGCTCCTGCTCGAGTGCGGTCATGAGGGCTCCCTGATGATCGTGCGTGGGTTGAAGAGGAAGCGACGGATGGGTGCGGTGAACCACCTGGGGGACGCTGTCTTCTTTTCTCGCAGGTTAGGGCGGCGGGAAAGAGGGGGGCATGCTCCATGTGGGCGTTGTCGGCGGTCGCGGTTGTCCGCGATGGACAGAGAGAGGGAGGGAGAAGGGACGGAGCGGCGGGCGGGGAAGGAGCGGGGAGAGGGGTGCGGCCGGAAAAGAGAAAACGCCGGCGCCGAGGCGCGCGCCATGGCGCGCAATCGGTGAACTCCCCTTGCCCGGACGTTAGATTGACTCGCTGATGGTGGACGGAACGGCTGGCCAGGGGGCAAGGTCGATGGACGACGGGACGCACGACGCCCGGGGTGCGCATCCGAAGCACGCCGGGC
>NZ_MUME01000267.1 GCF_002155915.1 Streptomyces thermovulgaris
GTTCAACGCCGAAAAGGGCTTTGGCTTCATCGCCCAGGAAGGCGGCGGGCCCGACGTTTTCGTCCACTACTCCGCGATCAACGCGACCGGTTTCCGCTCCCTCGAAGAGAACCAGCAGGTGAGCTTCGACGTCACTCAGGGCCCGAAGGGTCCTCAGGCGGAGAACGTCACCGCGCTCTGAGAAGCAGTACCCAAGGAGCCCTGCACCGTCCGGCGACGGGGCTCCTGCCCTTTCCCCCGGGCCTGTCCGTCTCCCGGCAGCCCCGGGGGATGCCCGCCGGGATCCGCCCCGGCGCTCCCCGCCCGGCCGACACGGGTTCAAGGACGCGCCCGGACACGGCGGAACCGGCTTCCGACACCGGCACCGGCCTCCCGCCGGTGCCGGTTTTCCGGCTTCCTTCGGACCATCTGCCGGTCCTTCTGTCAGCCCTTCGCCGCCCCTTCGGCCGGCTCTCCTGCGGCCGGCGACAGGCCACGGCACCTCCCCGAGCCCGTCCGGCCCGTCGGCCGACGGCGGTGCGTCCGGCCGTACTCCCGGATCTCAGGCCGCGGGCGGGGACCAGGCCCGGCCCTCCATGAGGTTGCCCAGGCCCGCCCAGGCGAAGTTCATCAGGGTCGTCGCCGCCTGGTGGGCCGTGACACCCGGGGTGGCGTTGGCCCAGGCGGCCAGGGACTCGGCGGCGCCGACCAGGGCCTCGGCGAACCCGGCGGCCTCGTGCTCGGGCAGTGCGGGCTCGTGCCGCTCCCCCGGGCCCGTGTCCCCGCGCGCGCAGAAAACCCCGTCCCGGGCGGCGGCGAGGATCAGCTGGGTGACGAACGCGATGAACTCCGCACGCACCGCGGCGACCTCGTCCGCGAACGGCTCCCCCTGGGTGCGGGCCTGCCGGTGCAGCACCGCCCAGCCCTCCGGGTGCTGCGCGGTGTGCGTGAAGAACGCCCGCAGTCCTTCCCAGAGTTGGCGCTCCGCGGGCATGTCGGGGCGGACCTGGGACCGTACGGCCTCGGTCAGCGCCGTGGCCTCGCGGCGGATGCAGGCGCTGAAGAGGTCCTCCTTGGAGTTCAGGTACAGGTAGACCAACGGCTTGGAGACGCCCGCCCGTTCCGCTATCTCGTCCATCGACGCGGCCATGTAGCCGCGCTGCCCGAAGAGCTGTACGGCGGCGTCGAGCATCTGCTGCTCACGGACCGCCCTCGGCTTCCGCTTGGTCCTCACGGCACCCATGGGGCAAGCCTACGGTCGCGGCAGGAACCCCGGGCCCGCCGGACGGACCGGCCGGAGCCGGACCGATGGGATCAGGACGCCTGGCCCCGCGCCCGCGCCTGGTCGTCGGCCTCGTCCTCCTGACTGGCGCTGGCCCGGAAATTCGCCTTCATCCGCTCCACCCGCTCGGCGATCTGGATCGACGCCCGGTCCCGCTCCTTGCGCAGCACGACAAAGCTGATCGGAGCCGAGAACACCAGGGCGAGCAGAATGATCCACAGGCCGTTGGAGTCGCCGAGGCCACGAGGAGCGACACCCGAGTAGACGAGGCCCCAGACGACCACGAGGCAGCCCACGAAGATCCCGAGGCGCATCAGCGTGTAGCGGAGCATCTCCATCCACTCTTCCGTTCCGGACATTTTCACCAGGCAAATCCAGTGAAGCACGCCGGAAACCCGATCGTGAAAGAGGGGTGCCGGAGGGAAGTCTCACATCAGCGGCAGATGCATGATCACATCGTCCCGGTCGTCGCCCGGCGCCACCCGGATGGCCCCGGGCACCCGCCCGACCTCCTTGTAGCCGCAGGAGGCGTAGAAACGCTCCAGGCCCAGCCCGCCGCGGCAGGCGAGCCGGATCGCCTCGATGCCGTCGAGGCTCCGGGCCGCGTTCGCCGCGGTCGCCAGCAGTTCCCGGCCGTAGCCCCGGCCCTGGTGGCGCGGATGCACCATCACCGTGTAGAGCCACAGCCAGTGGGTCATCAGCCGGTGGGTGTTGAAGGTCAGAAAGGCCGTCGCGGCGACCCGCCCCTCCTCGTCGTGACCGACCAGCAGCCGGGAGCGGCCCTCGGCCATCGCCACGAACTGCTTCACCAGCTCGGGCCGTATCTCCTCCCGCGTCACCGGCGGGACGAAGCCGACCGCGCCGCCCGCGTTCGTGACGTCGGTCCACAGATCGAGAATTCCGTCGTACAGAGCGGCGTCGACAGCGGGATCCAGAGTGAATGTAAGGGGCATGGCCCCATCGTATGTATTACACGAACGCCCTTGTCCAGCGAAATAAGAAGGCCCGTCCGGCGAACAGGAGCGGATGAGCAAGCGAACGAGAAGGAGAGCCCCACCCTACGCCAGTGCCCGCGCCGCCACCGTCAGATCGGAGACCAGCCCCCGGTACGCCTTCTCCCGGTCCTTCGCACGCAGCACGGACGAGGGGTGCACGGTCGGGACGAGCCGCTGCGGACGCCCGTGGACCTCCTCCTCCAGCACGGTGCCGCGCACCTCGGTCACCCGGAACGAGGGGCCCAGCAGCGCCTTGCCGGCCGTCGCCCCCAGAAGCACGATCAGCTCGGGCCCGACGAGTGCCGGCTCGGCCGCGAGCCAGGGCGCGCACGCCCTTGTCTCCCGCAGGCCCGGCGCCTTGTGGAGACGGCGTCCGCCGGCCCGGGTGAACTTGAAGTGCTTGACCGCGTTGGTGACATAGGTCTCGTCCGGGTCGACACCGGCTTCCGCCGGCGCCCGGTCCAGCAGCTTTCCGGCCGGTCCGACGA
This sequence comes from Streptomyces thermovulgaris, assembly GCF_002155915.1. Taxonomy (GTDB): domain Bacteria; phylum Actinomycetota; class Actinomycetes; order Streptomycetales; family Streptomycetaceae; genus Streptomyces; species Streptomyces thermovulgaris. The sequence continues at coordinate 2,745 of NZ_MUME01000267.1, forward strand.
ACGGCCTGCCCTGCCGGTCCTCCTGGTCGCCGGGCTGCTCGCCGACGAGCATGATCCGGGCGTCGCCGTTCCCGGCGCCGAACACGGTCCGGGTGGCGTCCCGGTGCAGCGGGCAGCCCCGGCAGCCGGCGGCGGCCTCGCGCAGGGCGGCCAGATCCGCGTGGGCCGGGACGAACGGCTCGGCGGTGTAGGCGTCCTCGGGCGCCCGGGAACGCCCGGCGGCCTCGGGCTCGGTGGGGGCCATGTCGGGCGGGTACCCGCCCGGTCCTCGTCCTCACCACCCGGCCGGCTCACCTCGCACGGGCCGCACCGCCTCACCCACGGCTGCGGTGACTCACACCCGCATGGGCTGCGGCGTGTCGCGGCGCGCGGGGTCCGGGCCGTCGTACTCCCGGACGACCTCGTACCGCGTGTTGCGCTCCACCGGGCGGAAGCCCGCGTCGCGGATCAGCTCCAGCAGGTCCTCGCGGGTCAGCTTGTCCGGGGTGCCGAAGTTGTCCGCATCGTGCGTGATCCTGTACTCGACGACCGAGCCGTCCATGTCGTCGGCACCGTGCTGGAGGGCGAGCTGCGCGGTCTGCACACCGTGCATCACCCAGAAGACCTTGACGTGCGGGACGTTGTCGAACAGCAGCCGCGAGACGGCGAAGGTCTTCAGCACCTCGGCGCCCGTCGCCATCGTCGTGCGGGCCTGGAGGCGGTTGCGGACCTTGCCGTCCTTCATGTCCACGAAGTCGTGCTGGTAGCGCAGCGGGATGAAGACCTGGAAACCGCCGGTCTCGTCCTGGAGCTCACGCAGCCGCAGCACGTGGTCCACACGGTGGCGGGGCTCCTCGATGTGGCCGTAGAGCATGGTGCACGGAGTCCTCAGCCCCTTCTCGTGGGCGAGGCGGTGGATCCGGGACCAGTCCTCCCAGTGGGTCCGGTGATCCACGATCTGCTGCCGGACCTCCCAGTCGAAGATCTCCGCGCCGCCGCCGGTGAGGGACTCGAGCCCGGCGTCGATCAGCTCGTCGAGGATCTCGGAGGCGGACAGTCCGGAGATCTTCTCGAAGTGGTGGATCTCCGTGGCCGTGAACGCCTTCAGCGACACATGGGGCAGCGCCTCCTTCAACGCCCGCAGGGCGCGCGGGTAGTAACGCCACGGCAGGGTGGGGTGGAGACCGTTGACGATGTGCAGCTCGGTCAGGTTCTCCGGCTCCATCTCCTTGGCCAGCCTGACGGCCTCCTCGATGCGCATCGTGTACGCGTCCTGCTCGCCCGGCTTGCGCTGGAAGGAGCAGTAGGCGCAGGAGGCGGTGCACACGTTCGTCAGGTTGAGGTGCCGGTTGACGTTGAAGTACGCCACGTCGCCGTTCTTGCGGGTGCGCACCTCGTGGGCGAGTCCGCCGAGCCACGCCAGGTCGTCCGACTCGTACAGCGCGATGCCGTCCTCCCGGGTCAGCCGCTCACCGGAGCGGACCTTCTCCTCCAGCTCGCGCTTGAGCCCGACGTCCATGCCCATACCGCCCATACCTCTTTCCTCGAAGACTCCGACAACCGTACGCCCCCTGCCCCTTCGGGCAGGGGGCGCCCCGGGTGGTCAGACCTGCTCGGGCAGTTCGCCCACCCGGTTCTCCCACTTGGTGGAGAGCACGATCGTGGTACGGGTCCGGGAGACGCCCTTGGTGCCGGACAGCCGCCGGATGATGCTCTCCAGTCCGTCCACGTCCGGCGCGCGCACCTTGAGCATGAAGGAGTCGTCGCCCGCGATGAACCAGCAGTCCTCGATCTCGGGAAGCTCGCTCAGCCGCTGCGCCACGTCCTCGTGGTCGGCGGCGTCGGAGAGCGAGATGCCGATCAGGGCGGTGACGCCGAGACCGAGCTTGGCGGAGTTCACCGTCGCGCGATAGCCGGTGATGACACCGGCCGTCTCCAGCCGGTTGATGCGGTCGGTGACACTCGGTCCCGACAGGCCGACGAGCCGCCCCAGCTCCGCGTACGAGGCCCGGCCGTTCTCCCTCAGGGCCTGAATGAGCTGCCTGTCCACCGCGTCCATGCGATTGAAGCCTTCCACTGAAGAGATCCGGTGAGGGATCCCGAGAAGTTCTGGAGTGTGTCGAGTGGTCCTGGTACCACCGGTACTGCTCGTGCTGTCTGTCGTTCACAAGGGCCGGGAACCACCGCCCAGTTCACCCTCCCAACGGCGGTAGAGACGGTGGGGCACGCCCACGGCGTCGAGGGTCCGGCCGGCCACGAAGTCCACCAGGTGCTGGATGTGCGTGGCCCCGGCGTAGAAGGCGGGCGAGGCGGGCAGGACGGTGGCGCCCGCGTCGTCCAGGGTCACCAGGTGCCGCAGCGTCTGGCCGTGCAGCGGGGTCTCCCGCACGACCACGACCAACGGTCTGCCCTCCTTGAGGGTCACGCTCGCCGCCCGCTGCAGCAGGTCCTTCGACAGCCCGAGGGCGACTCCTGCCACACAGGCCGTCGAGGCGGGCACGATCAGCATGCCCTTCGCCGGGTACGACCCGGAGGACGGCCCGGCCGCCAGGTCACCGGCGCTCCAGTACCGCACCCCCGTGACGTCCACCTCGAACGCATCGGGTTTGCCGTCGGCCCCCAGGGACAGCCACTGCCGCAGGTCGTCCTGCCAGTGCGCGTCCCGGAAGGAGATCCCTGTCTCGTCGAGCAGGGTGAGCCGCGAGGCCCGGCTGACCACCAGGTCGACGGCCTGCCCGGCCTCGAGCAATGCCCGCAGCACAGCGGCCGCATACGGAGTGCCGGAAGCCCCGGACACCCCCACGATCCAAGGCGTGCGCCGCGTTTCCCCTACGTTCACACGTCGAGCCTACCGGCGAAACGGGTCATACACAGGACCGGCCGGTCACCTTCGGGCCACCGGGAGACGACGACGGGGCTCGCCGGTCCGCCGGACGGCGCGCCGGCGCCGGAGGCGAGCACGTCGCCGCCGCAGCCGCGACAGCCGTCGAGGACAGGATTCCAGGGGCGACGCCCCGCCCCTGGAGCAGCCGGAGACCAGGCAGCGGACGATGCCACGAAAGGCGTACCGGCGAGGTCCGGCCTCGCAGCCGCGCGGACGCCGCCCAGCGGGACGGCCTCGGCGACAAGCTCGGCGCCGGAGATCCACAGGATTCCGAAAAGAACTGCGACAATCCAGGCATTTCCGGAATACCGTGGAAGGGTGCTGGAGCTTCGGCCTGGCATTCCCCGCCGGCGGCAGGTGGCCGCTGTCATCCGCAGCCGTGTCGAGGCCGGCATCGCGAGGGCCACAGCGGCGAAGGTGAATGCGGGGCTGAAGAAGGAAGGACTCGTCTGCACCGAAATCGGCGTGGGTTCCTTCTCCGCCCCCGACGCTCCCGAGATCCTCTGCCGGCCGTTCCGGCGACGGGCACGGCGACTCCCATGGCCAGGGCGGAGTGCGGCCGTCGCGGCCGACGTGGTCTGTACGAACGTTGGCCACTTCCTGCAGTTTCTCACCCGTTGACACACATCACGGCCCCGCCTTCTCTGCTGGGGGCGGGGCCGTTCCGTCCGTGTCCGCAGTCAGCGCAGCTCACCAAGGATGCTGTGCAGCCAGTCCAGCGGATCCATGGCCAGCAGCTGGTCGGCCAGCGCCTTGGCCGTCGCCGTGACGAGCCGGCCGCGGCTGTTGTCGATCCACCGCTGGGCCAGCTCGTAGCCCTGGGACCGGTACTCGATGCCCTGCAGCACGCACTCGAGCTTGTCGGCGTCTCGCGCGCAGATCGCTTCAGGGGACTCGTGGGCCTCGTACTCCGCGATCAGGTCCCGGATGCGATCGGCGAGGACCTTGGGCATGCCTGCCACCCGGTCGGCGGTCACGGCCTGCGGATCGGCCTTGCCGGCGTACTTCTTCGCGATGTGGTTGACGTCGCCGGTGCGGGTCTCCTGCGAGTCGTGCCAGACCGCCAGGAATGCGGCGCGTGCCGGGTCGGCACCCTCCAGCGTGGCGATGACGGATGCGATCAGGGAGGTGCGCCAGGCGTGCTCGGCAACGCTTTCCGGATCGCGTACGCCGGCCATCCACCAGCCGGTGCGCCGGGCTTGCTTCAGCGTGCCTGCCTCGTACAAGAGCCGCGCCACCGGGGCCAGTTCGTCTTCATCGGACACGGATGGACTCCTCTCACGCCTCGGTGAGGCGGAGTGTGTGCCTGATGCCCTCCTGCACGGGGGCGGCGCTGCAGAACTCCCTCACGGAAAGGGTCTCGCCCCATACCCTGGCAGTGCGACCTGTACAGAGAGGGGCGAGACCATGCCGTCTGATGCTGCCCCGGACCCCTACGCCGATCCGCTGAAGTTCGGACAGCGGGTGCAAATCCTGCGTGAACGCCGAGGTATGACGCGTGCACAGCTCGCGGGTTTCATCGACGTTTCACCGCACACCCTCAAGAAGATCGAGAACGGGCAGCAGCAGGCGCCCGGTCTCGAGACGGTGATGCGCATCGCCGAGGCCCTCCGCGTCCGCGACCTTGCCGACCTGACAGGCCATCCCGACATGCACGTCGATCTCTTCGTCGGTCCCGGTCACCCCCGCCTGGCTGCGGTCAGAGCCGCCATCGACAGCTTCCCGCTCGCCTCGGACATCGAGCCGCCACCCGTGGCGCACCTTCAGGCCCGGCTCCATGCCGCCTGGAAGGCCCGCCACCAGGCGCCGAACCACCGCGAGGTCATTGGCCGGCTGCTGCCCGACCTGATCCGCGACGCGCAGGCATTGGTCCGGCATGCCGACAGCGCGGCTGACCGCCGTGCGGCGCAGGCCTTGCTCGCCCAGACCTACAGCCTCAGTCAGTTCTTCCTCGCCTACCAGCCCGACAGCTCCCTGCTGTGGCGCGTTGCCGAGCGCGGCATGATCGCCGCGCAGGAGTCCGAAGACCCGCATCGGGTCGGGGTGGCCGCCTGGCTGCTCGCACAGGCACACCGCGACTCGGGACCACGGCACTTCGATGCCGCCGACGCGGTGGCTCTGGAGGCATGCCGGTTCCTCGAGCCGCTGCTGCCGGACGCCCCCGATGACGTGCTCGCCATCGCGGGGGCGCTGGAGTTCGAGCTGGGCTACACGGCGGCCCGCCGCAGGGAGACGGGTACGGCGTGGCGGCACTGGGACAAGGCGAACGACATGGCTGCCCGGCTGCCGGCCGACTACTACCACCCGGTGACGTCGTTCTCACGGGCCATCATGGGCGCGCACGCGGTGACGGTGGCGGTGGAGCTGCACCAGGGCGGAGAGTCGGTGCGGCAGGCCGCCCGCGCCGACGAGGTGGCAATCCCCTCGCGACCCCGGCGGGCGCGGCACCGCATCGAGGAGGCCCGCGGGTATCAGCTCGACGGGCAGCCGGATGTGGCGATCGCGACGCTGGAGAAGGCACACCGGACGGCGCCGGAGACGATCCGGTACAACGGGTACGCGCGGCGGATCCTCCTGGAGGAGACCGAGTCGAAGCAGGCGGCTCGTCGGCGTCGGGCGTCGAAGCTGGCGGTGGAGATCGGCTTGCTGTCTGCGTAGGGCTGGGGACCGGATTCCGGTCCTCGGTTCACTGTGCGTACTCCCACGGTCACAGATGCGAGGCGGATCACTGTGACCGTGGAGGAAAGAGGATGATCTCCGACGGCAGCCAGCAGGCCGTGCGCCCCGTCGAATGTGAGTCCCAGCCCGGGGTGTTAGTACATCCGGCTGCCGATCGCCGGTTGGCGGTCGGGCACTGGCTGCTGGCGGCGTGTCCGGACGAGCACCGCGGCTACGCTCGTGCGGAGTGGGAGCAGCAGGGGGTGGCATTGCTGCCCTTGGGCACGCTGTTCTCAGCCATGCGGATTCCCGCACGCCTGGTGCACGCCGTGGCCGGGCGCACCCGCCCGGAGCATGTCCTGCTCACACCCGCTCTCCGCTCCCCTGCTCTTCACGCACCCGCTCTCCTCGTGTGCGCTCTTCCGCCGCGGGCCGCTCGCGGGTGCTGCGGCCGGGCAGGGGCGGGGAGTTGAACTGGGCGGCGAGCAGGGCGGCGAGGGCGAGGACGAAACCGAGGGTCTGCGTCAGGGTCAGCGACTCGTCCAGTGCGACGCCGACGAGGGCCGCCACCAGCGGCGACAGCAGCACCAGCGGTGCGGACGCACCGACCGGCAGCCGTCCGACCCCGCGGAACCACACCGTGTACGCGATCAGCCCGCCCATGCCGCCGAGCCACAGATAACCGCCGACGGCTCCGGCGTCGATCCGCTGCGGCACCCCTTCGAACGCGAGGGTGAGCGGAAGCAGCAGCAGGCCGCCGACGGTCAGTTGCCAGCCGGCCAGGGCCAGGGGGCCGACTCCCTCGGGGCGGCCCCAGCGCTTGGTGAGGACGACCCCGCCGGCCATGACGGCCGTACCGCCGAGGCCGGCGAGCACCCCGACGGCGTCCAGCCGGGCCCCCGGCCCGAGCACGACGAGTCCGACGCCGACCACGCCGGCCACGCCCCAGGCCAGGCGCCACAGGCGCGGCCGTTCGTGGAGCACCACGACGGCCAGGGCGGCGACGATCAGCGGCTGTGCGGCGCCGAGGGTGGCGGCGACACCGCCGGGGAGCCGTTCGGCCGCCAGGAACAGCAGGGGGAAGAAGAGGCCTATGTTGAGCGTGCCGAGGACGGCGGCCTTCCACCACCAGTCCTCTCGCGGGAGCACGCGGGTGACCGCCAGCGCGAGCAGTCCGGCGGGCAGGGCGCGCATCAGCCCGGCGAACAGCGGATGCCCGGGCGGTAACAGCTCCGTGGTCACGGCGTAGGTGGTGCCCCAGGACACGGGGGCGAGCGCGGTCACCAGGACGGTCGCCGCCTGCCGCGAGGACGGGGCGCGCGAGGAGGCCGGCGGCTGTCCGGTCGAAGAGGCCGATGACGCCGAGGACGTCGAGGAGGTCGAGGAACTCATGCGGAAAGTCTCGGCAGCACCCTGCCATGAACGCAAAGCATGTTTGTCATGGCAGCCATGAAGCAGAACCATGGCCGCATGGACCTCCAGCAGATGCGCTATGCCGTCACCCTCGCCGAGACCCGCAACTTCACCCGTGCCGCGGAGCGCTGCTCCGTGGTGCAGTCGTCCCTCAGTCACCGGATCGCCGGCCTGGAACGGGAACTGGGGGTCAAGCTGTTCGCCCGCTCCAGCCGCCGTGTCGAGCTGACCAGCGCCGGAGAGGCGTTCCTCGTGAGGGCGCGCGAGTGCCTGGCCGCGGCCGACCGCGCGGTCGCCGACGCCGCCGCGGCGGCCGGAGCGGTGCGCGGCCGGCTCGCCGTCGGCGTGATCGTGACCACGGCCGCCGTCGACGTGCCCGAACTGCTGCAGCGGTACCGCGCCCGGCACCCGGACGTCCACGTCCTCCTCCGTTCCGGGCACAGCGACGCCCTGGCGGCGGCGGTCCGCGGCGGAAAGCTGGACATCGCCTTTCTCGGCCTGCCGGTGGGCGAGGAGCCGTCCGGGGTGGAGAGCATCGCCCTCGATCACGACGAGCACGTCCTGGTGGTGCCGGCCGGGCACCGGCTCGCGGGTGCCTCCCGGGTCGCGCTGCGGGACATCGCCGGGGAGACGTTCGTGGACTTCGCGAGCGGAACGCCCGGCCGGGCCCAGTCCGACCGGGCGTTCGCCGCCGCCGGTCTGACCCGTGACGTCGCGTACGAGGCCGGTGCCGTCGAGCTGTTCACCCAGCTGATCGCGCGCGGGCTCGGCGTCGCGCTGCTGCCGTCGGCCTTCATCCGGCCGCGGGCCGCCGGCGATCCCGGACTGGCGCTGGTCCCGGTGGCCGACGGGCCGCGCCGCACCGAGTATCTGGTGTGGAGCCGGTTCAACCCCAGCCCGGCCACCCGGGCGATGCTCGCCGTCCTCGGCGTCCCCGGGGCCACGGCACAGGCACAGGCGTAGCTCCGCCGGTGCGCCGGTGCTCCGGCCCGCTCTGCGCCGTCAGCTCCACACCGTCAGCCCGCGCACCAGCAGATCCAGCAGGGCGCAGACGAACAGCGCGATGCCGATGAAGCCGTTGACGCTGAAGAACGCCCGGTTGAGGCGGGACAGGTCGTGCGGGCGGACGATGGTGTGCTCGTAGACGAACGCGCCCGCGACGATGAGCAGACCCAGCCAGAAGAAGGCGCCGGCGCCGGTGACGAGGGCGTACCAGACGAACAGGGCCGTGGTGACCACGTGGCAGGCCCGGGCCGACCGGATGGCGGCCGGTATGCCGAAGCGGGCCGGGACCGACTTGACGCCGATCGCGCGGTCGGCCTCCACGTCCTGGCAGGCGTAGATGAGGTCGAAGCCGCCGATCCAGATGCCGACGGCCAGGCCCAGGATCACCGCCTCCCAGGACCAGGCGCCGGTGATCGCCAGCCAGCCGCCGACCGGGCCCATCGCCTGGGCCAGCCCCAGGATGGCCTGCGGGAAGTTCGTGAACCGCTTGCCGTAGGGGTAGACCACCATCGGGACCACCGCGACGGGGGCGAGGGCCAGGCAGAGCGGGTTGAGCAGGGCCGCCGAGGCCAGGAAGAACGCCAGGGCGATCAGGGCGCCGATCCATGCGTGGCGCACGGACACCGCGCCCGTGACCAGCTCGCGGTGCGCGGTCCTGGGGTTGCGGGCGTCGATCTCCCGGTCGATGATCCGGTTGACCGCCATGGCGAAGGTGCGCAGGCCCACCATGCAGACCGTGACCAGCAGCAGCTTGCCCCAGTGGATGGTCCTGTCCCACTCGTACATCGCCGTCAGGGAGGCGATGTAGGCGAAGGGCAGCGCGAAGATCGAGTGCTCGATCATCACCAGGCGCAGAAAGGCCCTGGTGCGCCCTGGTTGCGGCAGTGCGGCGGACGCCGACGTCACAGGCCGTACTCCTTCCAGCGGCGGTCGACCTTGGCCGCCGTCTCGGGGTCGGACAGCACCATCTCCGGCCATCCTCCGTCGCGGGTGTAGCCCTCCTCGGGCAGCTTCCTGGTCGCGTCGATGCCCGCCTTGCCGCCCCAGAACTGCTGGTAGGAGGCGTGGTCGAGGTGGTCGACGGGGCCTTCGACGACCGTGAGGTCACGGGAGTAGTCCGTGTTGCCCAGGGCCCGCCAGGCGACCTCGTGCAGGTCGTGCACGTCGCAGTCCGCGTCGACGACCACGATCAGCTTGGTCAGCGACATCATGTGCGCCCCCCAGATGGCGTGCATCACCTTCTGGGCGTGCTTGGGGTACTTCTTGTCGATCGAGACGATCGCGCAGTTGTGGAAGCCGCCGGCCTCGGGCAGGTGGTAGTCCACGATGTCCGGGACGATGATCTTCAGCAGGGGGAGGAAGAAGCGCTCCGTGGCCCGGCCGAGCGGCCCGTCCTCCGTCGGGGGGCGGCCGACGACGATCGACTGCAGCAGGGGCCGTCTGCGCATCGTCACGCAGTCGATGGTCAGCGCCGGGAAGAGTTCCTGCGGGGTGTAGAAGCCGGTGTGGTCGCCGAAGGGGCCCTCGGGCAGCATCTCCCCCGGCTTCAGCCAGCCCTCCAGGACCACCTCGGCGTTCGCCGGGACCTGCAGCGGCACGGTCTTGCAGTCGACCATCTCGATCCGCTTGCCCGCGATGAACCCGGCGAACAGGTACTCGTCGATGTCGCCGGGCAGAGGGGCGGTCGCGGCGTAGGTCACCGCCGGGGGGCAGCCGAAGGCGATGGCCACCGGCAGGCGCTCGCCGCGCCGGGCCGCCACCTGGTAGTGGTTGCGGCTGTCCTTGTGGATCTGCCAGTGCATGCCGATGGTGCGTCTGTCGTGGCGCTGCAGGCGGTACAGGCCCAGATTGCGGATGCCGGTCTCCGGGTCCTTGGTGTGGGTGAGCCCCAGGTTGAAGAAGGAGCCGCCGTCCTTGGGCCAGGTGAACAGCGCCGGCAGCCGGTCGAGGTCGACCTCGTCGCCGCGCAGGACGACCTCGTGCACGGGGGCGTTCTCCGACTTCACCTTCTTCGGCGGCACGTGCGACATCGCTCCGAGCTTGCCGAAGGCCTCGCGCACGCCCATGAAGCCCTGCGGCAGCTCGGGCCGCAGCAGCCCGGCGATCTTGTCGCTGATCTCGTCGTAGGACTTCAGGCCGAGGGCCTTCAGCAGGCGCCGGTCGGTGCCGTAGACGTTCATGGCCAGCGGCATCGCCGAGCCCTTCACGTTCTCGAAGAGCAGGGCGGGGCCGCCCGACTTCTGCACCCGGTCGACGATCTCCCCCACTTCCAGATACGGGTCGACCTCGACCTTGACGCGCTTGAGGTCCCCCTCGCGCTCCAGCGCCCTGAGCAGGGAGCGAAGATCGTCGTAAGCCATGGGATCCAGTATCTCCGAGGCGCCGGCGTCCCCCGCGACCACCCCGCGCCCCGGCCGCCGCGGATCAGTCCCGGCCGGCCCGCTCCAGGTCGTCCTGGTGCAGGCGCAGCCGGGTGGTCGTCGTGCCCGTGGCGAACAGGACGCCGCCCACGGTGGCGAGGGGGGTGGCCAGCACCAGGGCGGCCACCGGCCGCGGCCAGTCGCGCTCGGCCGCGCAGTGTGCCGCGCTGTGGCGGGCCTCGGAGCCGGAGCCGTGGTAGACGCCGTAACGCTTCTGGACGACCGGCGCAGCGCAGTCGATCGTCGGGTGGTGGCCGTCGGAGTCGTACGGCGTGAACATCTGCCAGGCCGCGTAGCACCACAGGAGCGCGGCGACGCCGAGGAACGCGATTCCCCAGTGGGTGAGCCGCTCGGCGCGGGTGCGGAAGTTCTGTTCGACGGCTGCCGGATGCACAGGTCCCTCCCCTGGTCGGTCGACCACGGACCCGATTGTCGGCACCGGCTACCCTGGCCCTGTCACCGGGGCCCTCGTCGCCAAGCCCCGCCGTCGTCGTCCAGGGGGAGTTCTCGACATGCTCAGGGTGCTGTTGTACCTCGTGCCGCTGGTACTGGTGATCTTCGCCTTCATCGACTGCCTGAACACCCCCGAGGACGAGGTCAAGCACCTGCCCAAGATCGCCTGGATCTTCATCATCCTGCTCTTCTGGATCGTCGGCCCGATCGTCTGGCTGATCGCGGGCAAGAACCGGGCCGCCCTGGCGTACGGCGGCGCGCCCTCGGGCCTGCAGCGCGGCCGGACCCGGTACGTCGCCCCGGACGACAACCCCGAGTTCCTGAAGTCCCTCGACGAGGAGAACAGGAAGAAGGACGAGCAGCTCCTGAGGAAGTGGGAGGCCGATCTGCGCCGCCGCGAGGAGGAGCTGCGCCGCAAGGAGCGCGGCGAGGAGCCGAAGGACGGCTGAACCTCCCGCGCCCCCCGCGTGCCTCGCGCCGTCCCCCGCGCCCCTCAGCGCAGCCGGGACGACGACAGGATCGACAGCAGATGGGCCGGGACCATCACCCAGGTGATGGCCGCAAGGGCGATCAGGGCCCAGCGGGTGACCTCGACCCCGCCGGTGACCGTGTCGCCGATCGCGGCGACGAGCAGGAACAGCGACGCCTCGATGCCGTTGGTCAGGCGGTGCACCTTGAAGGCGGCGGCCAGCCGGCGGACCGTGGCCACGCCCTGGGAGCGCGGCCGGGTCGACTCGTCGTCGGCGACGGCCAGTCCGCGCCGGGCCCGGGCCACGTCCACCAGGTCGGTGGAGGCCTTCAGCAGCACCACCCCGAGGGCGGTGGCAAGGCCCAGCGCCACCCAGCCGCCGAAGCCGGAGCGGGCGGCGTGGAAGCCGGCGCCCGTCATCAGCGCGGCGTCCGCGAGATAGGCGCCGAGCCGGTCGACGTAGATGCCGGTCGCGCTGTTCTGGCCCTTCCAGCGGGCGACCTCGCCGTCCACGCAGTCGAAGAGCAGGAAGAGCTGCATCAGCACGGCGGCCAGCACGGCACCGGTCAGCCCCGGGATCAGCAGCGCGGCCCCGGAGGCGATCCCGCACACCACCATGGTCCAGGTCAGCTGGTCGGGGGTGACGGGCGTGCGCACCAGCTGCCGGGTGAGACGCAGCGAGATCTTCCGCATGTACAGGCGGCCCGCCCAGTGCTCGCCGTTGCGGCTCGCCAGCTTCGCCTGGGGCTGGCAGACCTCCCGCAGCTCCTCCAGGGCCGGAGCAGCACCCATGAGACTCGTTCCTCCCCACCCGGGTCCGACTGCCGCGCATGCGGCGGTGATCGGGCCAGAGTACCGAGTGGGTCCGGTGACGTTACCGGGCGGTCGTGTCACCCGGTGGGCCCGTGGGGCGGGTGCGCGGGCCGGGCGGCGGAACCGCCGCGGGGACGGCCGCGGGATCTCAGCCGGAGGCGTCCGGGTCCGGGGTGCGGGCCCCTCGGGGCTCATTCAGTTCGACCAGGCGTTCGAAGCGGGACCGCCAGCGCCGCTCCGACTCCGCCTCGCCCCGGAACTCGTGGGTGAAACGGAGGGTGGCGCCGTCCTCCCCGTACCGCTCCAGGTGGAAACGGAGCCGGCTGCCGTCCTCCAGGGTGTACTCGACGATCCGGTCCACGTCCCACGCGGTGATCCGCCCGCTGCCGAGCCCGCGCAGGGTCACCGCGCCGCCGAGCCGGGGCTGCAGCTCGTCGGCCTCGGTGAACCACCGCGCGAGTCCCTCCGGTGTGGCCAGCTGGGGCCAGACCTTCTCCATGGGCTGGGAGAGCCGCACCAGGAAGGTGAGGATGTGGGTGCTCCCGCGGGTTCGGCTGGTGCCCTGTTCGATGGGTCCGGTCATGGCACCAGTGTCCCCGAGGGGCCGGTCGGACGCCTGCCTACGAGCGCGGTCAGACGCCCGCGTACGAGTGCTTGCCGCTGACGAAGATGTTGACGCCGTAGTAGTTGAACAGCCAGCACCCGAAGGCGATCAGCGCGATGTAGGCCGCCTTGCGGCCCTTCCAGCCGGCCGTGGAGCGGGCGTGCAGATAGCCGGCGTAGGCCACCCAGGTGATGAAGGACCAGGTCTCCTTGGGGTCCCAGCCCCAGTAGCGGCCCCAGGCGGACTCGGCCCAGATGGCGCCCGCGATGATCGTGAACGTCCACAGCGGGAAGACGGCCGCGTTGACGCGGTAGGCGAACTTGTCCAGGGAGGCCGCGGCGGGCATCCGCTCCAGGACGGAGGTCGCGAAGCGGCCGGGCCTGCCGCCGGAGGCGAGCTTGTTCTCGTAGGAGTCCCTGAACAGGTACAGCAGGGTGCCGACCGCGCCCACGTAGAACACCGCGCCGCAGATGATCGCGGTGGAGACGTGGATGTACAGCCAGTACGACCGCAGGGCCGGGACCAGCTGGGCGCTCTCGGTGTAGAGGACGGTGACCGCGAGACCGAGGTCGAGCAGGACCGTGGTGGTCAGGAACAGGCCGAGCCAGCGCACGTTCTTCCTCAGCGCGAGCAGCAGCAGGTACACGCCGACCGCGACCGCGGAGAAGGTGATGTTGAACTCGTACATGTTGCCCCACGGCGCCCGCTGCACGGAGGCCGCACGGGCGATCACGCCGCACGCCTGGAGGAGGAAGGCGAGCGCGCCGAGGGACACGGCGATCCGGCCGTACAGGTCGCCCTGCTCGTCACCGCCGTGCTGGAGCGGCCCAAGGTCGTCGTACGGTCCTCCGCGGGCACCCGGGACGTGCCCGACGGGCCCGGTGCGCACGGCGGTGACGAGCAGGG
>NZ_MUME01000268.1 GCF_002155915.1 Streptomyces thermovulgaris
CACCGCTGCCGCCGTTGCCGAAGACACTGCCGCCGCCGGAACCGCCGGAGCCGCCGCCGGTGACGACGCTCGAGGCCGCGGAGTGGCTCGCGGACTCCGTCGCGGCGGACGCCGGAAGAGCGGCGCCTCCGGTGATCAGAGCGGCCGAGGCGAAGACCATCGCGAGGCGGAATCCCCGCCGCTTGGAGGTGGTGTCCTTGCGCGTACGAGCGTTACGCATCATGTGTTTCTCCTTCTGGATTTTCTGAAATGGTTTTCCGGACCGCCCCGAGATTTCAGGGCGGTGGTCGGCGGGCCGACTCCGACCGGGACCGCCGTGCCGGAACGGCCGGTGGTCCAGTGAGAGGGAGAATCCTCGTCGAGGATGTCCTCCGCACCCTGCGGCCTCATTTCCTTCCCGGTGAGTTCCGCACTTCCATTGAGCTTGATCAAAGAGAAACCGTCACGCTCCGAGGACTCGGGACTTGACGCCGTCGAAGGCATCGACTAAAAGCCCGAGGATCACCTCCGGCCACCCCGACCATGCGAGGCACCGGCAGCCACGACGACAGTCGGGCCATTCCCGAGCAGCCATCAAGTACATGAATTCCAGGCGTTCCTGACGCATCATCCGGACGGCATCGGGCCTGCCGGGACGAGGAACGAGCAGGAGTTCCGTGGCCGCCGCGGACGGCGGCGCCGACAGCGGCGCGGACGGCGGCGCGGACGGTGAGAACCGAGCAAGACCCCAAGTGCTGCCGCGCATGAGCACGTTCGTTCCTCCCGCGCACGTCCTCAGAGGCGGGAGAAGGATTCGACACACCCCGAGCGGGCGCATGCACGCCCCTCGGACGGACGGCCCCCCTCCTCCGTTCCGCACCTGCCGCCCGCGGCACGGAACCACGCGCAACGGCCCGCCCCCGAATTTCCTGCAGACACACAAAAGCCCGGCTGGGCATTTCCGCCCAGCCGGGCCGTTGACTCTCCGCTCTCCGCGGGAAATCAGGTCAGAACGTTCCCGCTCCCATTTCCGTTCCCGTTGCCGTTGACGGTGTTGTTGTCCCCGATGACGATGACGATGACGGAGCCGTTGTTGCTGCCATTTGCGGCACCCTGCTGACGGCCATAGTCATACTTGTCGTACTTGTTGTGCTTCTTATGCTTTCCATGGCCGTGCTTGCCGTACTTGCCATGACCGCCGTGACCGCCATGACCGCCGTGACCACCACCGTGACCCCCGTGCCCGCCGTAGGCGACTGCGGCCGCGGCCGCGGTCCCGGTGGGCGGCGTCGCCGGAGCAGCGAACGCACTGGTGGGCACCAATGCACCCCCTGCGGCCAGAGCGGTCGAGGCAGTGGCCATCACAAGGCGCTGCTTCCACGAAGTACGAGGCATGTGGGGTCTCCTCCAGTGAGAAAGGTCGGGGGTGCTGAACGGCCCTGTCGGTTCACGGGCCCTTCTCCGGCGGGACACATGTCCCGTACGGAGGACCAGCCGCTCTGCATGGGCCCATGTCTCAAGTAGGCCCTGCCGGGACTCGTCGCGTCATGCCGCTGAAACTCGGGGCTTGACAGCCTGCGGCGATCCCGGTAACCGCCGTGAACGACGCACCCGGCCTGCGGCACCGGCCCCGGCACGGTCGACCACATCCGCCAGGCCGTCGACGGCACCCTGCCGGTCACCGCCCCGGATCGCCCCTGAAGAACCCGGATCATCCCTGGAGAAGAGGAGAACCCGGAAGACGGAAAGGGACCGGACCTCGCGGTCCGGTCCCCGACCCGGAGTTCTCCGCCCTGCCCGGCGGCTCGGCCGGTCAGGGAGCGGGCGTCAGACGTTGAAGCGGAACTCCACCACGTCCCCGTCCTGCATCACATAGTCCTTGCCCTCCATGCGGGCCTTGCCCCGGGCGCGGGCCTCGGCGACCGAGCCGGCCTCGACGAGGTCCTCGAAGGAGATGACCTCGGCCTTGATGAAGCCCTTCTGGAAGTCGGTGTGGATGACACCGGCGGCCTCGGGGGCGGTGGCGCCCTTCTTGATGGTCCAGGCGCGGGCCTCCTTGGGGCCGGCCGTCAGATAGGTCTGCAGACCGAGGGTGTCGAAGCCGACGCGGGCCAGGGTGGCCAGGCCCGGCTCGTCCTGGCCGACGGACTGCAGGAGCTCCAGGGCCTCCTCCTCGTCGAGCTCGGCCAGGTCGGCCTCCAGCTTGGCGTTGAGGAAGATCGCCTCGGCGGGGGCGACCAGGGCCCGCTGCTCGTTCTTGAAGTCCTCGTCGACCAGTTCCTCCTCGTCGACGTTGAAGACGTAGAGGAAGGGCTTGGTGGTCAGCAGGTGCAGGTCGTGCAGGAGCGCGGCGCGCTCGGTGCCCTGGACGATGCCGTGCGCGAAGAGGGTGTCGCCCTTCTCCAGGATCTCCTTGGCCTCCTCGACGGCCTTGGCCTTCGGAGCCACGTCCTTCTTGACCCGGGCCTCCTTCTGGAGCCGGGGCAGGACCTTCTCGATGGTCTGGAGGTCGGCGAGGATCAGCTCGGTGTTGATCGTCTCGATGTCGTCCTTGGGCGAGACCCTGCCGTCGACGTGGACGACGTTCTCGTCCTTGAAGGCTCGGATGACCTGGCAGATCGCGTCCGACTCGCGGATGTGCGCCAGGAACTTGTTGCCCAGGCCCTCGCCCTCACTGGCGCCGCGCACAATGCCGGCGATGTCCACGAAGTCGACGGTCGCCGGGACGATCCGCTCCGACTTGAAGATCGAGGCGAGCTTGGCGAGCCGCTCGTCCGGGACGCCGACGACGCCCACGTTCGGCTCGATCGTGGCGAACGGGTAGTTGGCCGCGAGCACGTCGTTCTTGGTCAGGGCGTTGAAGAGGGTCGACTTGCCGACATTCGGCAGACCGACGATTCCGATCGTGAGCGACACGTTTACGACTTCCCGTACGTGAGGAGACTTAAGGGCCAGGCGGCCGATCCACCAGTCTACGGCGTGTCGCGGTCCGGCCCGGAGACGGTCCGGACGCCGGGCCGGGATGCGGGGCCCGGCGTGTCAAACGGCCTATTCGACACATAAACAGACCTAGGTTGGTCCAGTGGAGCACTACGGGGCGCGACGCCGGCAGCACGGACCACGGCACGACAGACCGCCGATCCCCGCGGCACGGCGGGCGTCGGCGGTGCGGCCTCCGCCGGTGCCCACCAGGCCGGCCGCGGCCCGCGTCCCGCGGCGGCGGCCCGCTCCGCGGCTGACGGGCCTGGGCGCCGGGCTGTTCTGCGGGGCCGCCATGCTCCTGCTGGGCCTTGCCGACCTGCTGCTCCTCGACGGATCCCCGCTCGCGTACGGCGTGCTGTTCCTGCCGGTGTGCGCGCTGACCGCGCTGTGGGTGCGCCGGGGCGATCTGCTGACCGCGCCCGTCGTGGCGCCGATCGGGTTCACCGTGGGGCTGCTGCCGGTGGTCGACGGGGGCGGGGGGCTTATCGGCAGGCTGCCGGGGCTGGTGACCGTGCTCGCCACCCAGGCGCCGTGGCTGTACGCGGGGACCCTGCTCGCGGGAGTCCTGGCGCTGGTGCGGCGGCGGGCGGCGGTGCGGAGCCGCGCACGGCCGTGAGGCCGTGCGGCGGCACCTCGCCGTCCTGCCGTCGAGGTGCCCGGGCGCCTCTCACCGTCCCCGGGCGTTCCGCCGTCCCGGCCGTGCCGCTCAGGCCGTACTGCTCAGCCGTGCTGCTCCGCCGCGTGCATCGCCGCGCCCACGATGCCCGCGTTGTTCTGCAGCTGGGCGGGAACGATCTCCGCCTTGATGCCCTTGATGTGGGGCAGGAACTTGTGGGCCTTGCGGCTGACGCCGCCGCCGATGATGAACAGCTCGGGGCTGAAGAGCATCTCGACGTGGGCGAGGTACTTCTGGACCCGGCGCGACCAGCGTTCCCAGTTCAGGCCCTGGTCCTCCTTGACCTTGCTGGAGGCCCGCTTCTCCGCCTCGTGGCCGTTCAGCTCCAGGTGGCCCAGCTCGGTGTTGGGGACCAGGACACCGTCGACGAAGACGGCGCTGCCGATGCCGGTGCCGAAGGTCAGCAGAATGACCGTGCCCTTGCGGCCCCGGCCGGCGCCGAAGCGCATCTCGGCGACACCGGCCGCGTCGGCGTCGTTGACCACGGTCACCGGCAGACCGCCGAGCCGCTCGCCGAACAGGGCACGGGCGTCGGTGTCGATCCAGCTCTTGTCGACGTTGGCCGCCGTACGGACCGTGGAGCCACCGGTGACGACACCCGGGAACGTCAGTCCGACCGGTCCCGTCCAGCCGAAGTGGTCGATCACCTGCTTGACCCCGTCGGCCACACCGTCGGGCGTCGCCGGGTGCGGGGTGAGCACCTTGTGCCGTTCCTGGGCCAGGTCGCCCCTGTCCAGGTCCACCGGGGCGCCCTTGATCCCGGACCCGCCGATGTCCACGCCGAAGATCTGCATGGCACCACGGTACGTCGTGGAACCGGACGTCACCCCCGTGCTGCGGCGTCCGGCCACCGCTCCCGTCCGTGGTGCCCGGCCGTCACTCCTGCGCCGGGCCCGTCCCTCCGCGCTCGGCGACCAGGGCCGCCGCCTCCGCGCGCAGGTCCCGGCGGAGCTCCTTGGGCAGGGAGAAGGTGATGGACTCCTCGGCCGCCTTGACGATCTCCACGTCCTCGAAGCCGCGCTGGGCGAGCCACTCGAGGACCTGCTCGACCAGGACCTCCGGCACCGAGGCGCCCGAGGTCAGGCCGACCGTGGAGACGCCCTCCAGCCAGGCCTCGTCGATCTCGTCGGCGAAGTCCACGAGGTGGGCCTGGGCCGCGCCCGCCTGCTTGGCGACCTCCACCAGCCGCTTGGAGTTGGAGGAGTTGCGGGAGCCGACCACGATGACCAGGTCCGCCTGGGCGCCCATCTGCTTCACGGCGAGCTGCCGGTTCTGCGTGGCGTAGCAGATGTCGTCGCTGGGCGGGGAGACCAGCTGCGGGAACCTCTTCTTGAGCGCGCCGACCGTCTCCATGGTCTCGTCGACCGAGAGCGTGGTCTGCGACAGCCACACGACCTTGGAGGGGTCGCGGACCTCGACCTTGTCGACGTCCTCGGGGCCGTCGACGAGCTGGATGTGGTCCGGGGCCTCGCCGGTGGTGCCGATGACCTCCTCGTGGCCCTCGTGCCCGATCAGGAGGATGTCGTAGTCCTGCTTGGCGAACCGGACGGCCTCCTTGTGGACCTTGGTCACCAGCGGGCAGGTCGCGTCGATGGTGGCCAGACGCCCGCGCTTGGCCTCCTCGTGCACGGAGGGGGCCACGCCGTGGGCCGAGAACATCACGATGTTGCCCGGCGGCACCTCCTCCGTCCGCTCGACGAAGATCGCGCCCTTCTTCTCCAGGGTCTGGACGACGTACTTGTTGTGCACGATTTCGTGCCGGACGTACACGGGAGCTCCGTACTGCTCCAGTGCCTTCTCGACAGCGAGCACGGCGCGATCCACCCCCGCGCAGTAGCCCCGGGGGGCGGCGAGCAGGACGCGGCGGCCAGACGAAGCAGTCATGGCCCCCATGGTAAGGCCGAACCCCGGCCCGAAGATCGCAGCCGGGGACGGGGCCGGGCGGGCGGGGGCTTGCGCACGGCGCGCGCCACGCGCGGAACCCGTGGAACGCGCGCAATCGGACGGGCCGGACCGGACGCTTTGTCGGTGAGGGCGGATACGCTCGCGGACATGGCTGTTTCCACGTCGCCCGATGCCCCGCTGCCCGTCGGCGAGGTGTCGCGGCTGATCGGGGGGTGGATCGACCGGCTCGGGGCCGTGTGGGTGGAGGGACAGATCACGCAGCTGTCGCGGCGGCCGGGCGCGGGCGTGGTCTTCCTGACGCTGCGCGACCCGTCGTACGACATCTCCGTCAGCGTGACCTGCTACCGGCACGTGTTCGACACGATCGCCGATGTCGTCGGCGAGGGCGCCCGGGTCGTCGTGCACGCGAAACCCGAGTGGTACGCCCCGCGCGGGCAGCTGTCGCTGCGGGCCGCCGAGATACGGCTCGTGGGGGTCGGGGAGCTGCTGGCCCGGCTGGAGCAGCTGAAGAAGGCGCTCGCGGCGGAGGGGCTGTTCGCGCCCGAGCGGAAGAAACCCCTGCCCTTCCTGCCCCAGCTCGTCGGGCTGGTGTGCGGCCGTGCCTCCGCCGCCGAGCGGGACGTGCTGGAGAACGCCCGGCAGCGCTGGCCCGCCGTCCGCTTCGAGGTGCGCAATGTCGCCGTGCAGGGCGTGCACGCCGTCCCGCAGGTGGTGCAGGCCGTCAAGGAGCTCGACGAGCTCGAGGACGTGGACGTGATCATCGTGGCGCGGGGCGGCGGCAGCGTGGAGGACCTGCTGCCCTTCTCCGACGAGCAGCTCGTCCGCGCGGTCGCCGCCTGCCGTACGCCGGTCGTCTCCGCGATCGGGCACGAGCCGGACACCCCGCTGCTCGACTACGTCGCCGACCTGCGTGCCTCCACCCCGACCGACGCCGCCAAGAAGGTCGTGCCGGACGTCGGCGAGGAGTACGAGCGGGTGCGGCAGCTGCGGGACCGTGCCCGCAGGTGCGTGGAGGCGTTCGTCGAGCGGGAGGAGCGCGGGCTCGCCCATGCGCTCGCCCGGCCCAGTCTCCAGAACCCGCACCGCATGATCGACGAGCGGGAGGAGCACATCGCCTCGCTGCTCGACCGGAGCCGGCGCACCCTGCGGCATCTGCTGGACCGCGCGGACTCCGAGCTGGCGCACACGCACGCGCGGGTGGTGGCCCTCTCCCCCGCCGCGACCCTCCGGCGCGGGTACGCCGTGCTGCAGAAGGCCGACGGGCACGTGGTCCGCGCCCCGGCCGAGGTGACGGAGGGCGAGGCCCTGCGGGCGCGGGTCGCCGAGGGCGAGTTCACGGTCCGTGCCGACGCGGTCGGCACGGAGGACGCAGTCGGCACATAGGACACACAAGGTGGTCGCATGACAGGCAAGGCATCCCCGGCGGACGAGGCGCTCGGCTACGAGCAGGCCCGTGACGAGCTGATCGAGGTCGTCCGGCGCCTGGAGGCGGGCGGCACGAGCCTGGAGGAGTCCCTCGCGCTGTGGGAGCGGGGCGAGGAGCTGGCCAAGGTGTGCCGGCGGTGGCTGGAGGGCGCGCGCGCCCGGCTGGACGCGGCGCTGGCCGAGGAGGCGGAGGAGGCAGAAGAGGACGAGGAGGGGGCACGGACCTCCCAGGAGAAGTAGGCCCTGGAGGAGCAGCCCTCCCTCCGCGGGCCGCCCGGCGGACCGGGTCGCACGGCGGACCGGGCCGGGCCGGGCTCGTAGGGCGGGCCGGACCGCACGACGGCCTGGGCCTCGGACGGCCCGGGCCTCACGGCAGGCCCCGGGTGAGCCCCGGCCGGGGGCTCAGGACGACGCCTTCTCCGCCTCCCTGTCCGTCTCCTTCTCCGGCTTCTCCGGCCCCTCCTCCATCCTCAGGGCCTTCGCCATCGCCGTCAGCCGGTCCCAGGACGCCGTGCCCGTGACCACCGTCGTGGACCCCTCGGTGCCCTCCAGCACGAGCGCGTTGTAACGGCCGCCGGTGTAGCGGGTCCACGTACGGTCGTTGATCTTCTGGGTGACCTCCGTGGCGTGCCCGCCCTGACTGGCGTCCTCGATGAAGTCCTTGCGGTCCGCGGCGGACTGCTCGATCGCCACGTATTGACCGTCGGGATCCTGGAAACCCAGGTGCCAGTGGTCCTTCTCATGGGGACGGAAGCGGACCGAGGTGGGCTTCCAGCTGTCGGGCAGCCCCTCGGGCGCGGCCACCGGGTACGGCGCCGCACGGCGTGCCGTGGCCAGTTCGACGCTGTAGTCGACGCGCTTGAGGTCGGGCGGACCGCCTCCGTGCGGGATGAAGAGGTAGATGACTCCCGCCGCGAGCCCGATCACGGCCAGGGAGAGCAGCATGTCCCGGACCGTCTTCTGCTTGCTGTTCGCACTTGCCACGTCTCCATCGTCCCAGGCGCTCGATCCGCTCATTCGTGGGGTCCCCTGCTCATTTTGAGCACTCGACGTTAGAGTCGAACCACACCCTCATCCGGCCGTCGACGTATCAGAAAGGTGCGCACCGATGACCGAGAACCATCATTTGCCGTCCGAGCTGGAGGTTCCCTCCGAGGCGCCCGACCGGAACATCGCTCTGGAACTCGTTCGGGTGACCGAGGCCGCGGCGATGGCCGCGGGCCGCTGGGTCGGACGCGGTGACAAGAACGGAGCCGACGGCGCCGCGGTGCGCGCCATGCGCACGCTCGTCTCCACCGTGTCGATGAACGGCGTCGTCGTCATCGGCGAGGGCGAGAAGGACGAGGCCCCGATGCTCTTCAACGGCGAGCGCGTCGGCGACGGCACCGGGCCCGAGGTCGACATCGCCGTCGACCCGATCGACGGCACCACGCTGACCGCCAAGGGCATGCCGAACGCGATCTCGGTCCTCGCGGCCGCCGAGCGGGGCGCGATGTTCGACCCGTCCGCCGTGTTCTACATGGACAAGCTGGTCACCGGGCCGGAGGCGGCCGACTTCGTCGACATCGACGCGCCGGTGTCGGTGAACATCAAACGGGTCGCCAAGGCCAAGCGGGGCGCGCCCGAGGACGTCACCGTGGTCATCCTCGACCGTCCGCGGCACGAGGGGATCATCAAGGAGATCCGGGAGGCGGGCGCCCGGATCAAGCTGATCTCCGACGGTGATGTGGCCGGTTCGATCCTGGCACTGCGCGACGGAACCGGCATCGACCTGCTGCTCGGCATCGGCGGTACGCCCGAGGGCATCATCTCGGCCTGCGCCGCGAAGTGCCTGGGCGGAACGATCCAGGGCAAGCTGTGGCCCCGGGACGACGAGGAGCGGCAGCGGGCGATCGACGCCGGGCACGACCTCGACCGCGTCCTGACCACGGACGACCTGGTCGCCGGCGAGAACGTCTTCTTCGTCGCCACCGGCATCACCGACGGCGAGCTGCTGCGCGGTGTGCGCTACCGCTCGGAGACGGCGACGACCGACTCGATCGTCATGCGCTCCAAGTCCGGCACGGTCCGCCGGATCGACTCCGAGCACCGGCTGAGCAAGCTGCGCGCCTACAGCGCGATCGACTTCGACCGCGCGAAGTAGCCGAGGCGGCACCGCGTACGCGACGGCATTCCCCATGAGGCGCCCCCGGTGCGGCGGGGGCGCCTCACGCATGTGCCGGGGAACGCTCGAGGAGTCCGGTGCCTAGCCGGCTGCCGCTATGCGCCCCGTGGCACGGGTCGCCTTCTTCATCTCCAGGTCGCGGCGGCGGCGCCGGGCCAGGACGACACGGCGCTCGGCGGCGGTGAGACCGCCCCAGACGCCGTAGGGTTCGGGCTGCAGCAGCGCGTGCTCGCGGCACTCGACCATGACCGGGCAGCGGGCGCAGACCCGCTTGGCCGCTTCCTCACGCGACAGCCGGGCGGCGGTGGGCTCCTTGGAGGGCGCGAAGAACAGTCCGGCCTCGTCGCGCCGGCACACCGCCTCGGTGTGCCAGGGCACGTCCTGGTCCCTGTTGCGCGCTGGCACCCGCTGGGCCGGAATGGCAGCTACCTGCAGGGACGAATGCGGCGGTTGCAGCACGGTCTTCTCCTGACGACGGCTTCGCGGGATGGAGGAGTGCTCCGAGAGACGATGCAGCAAGGTCTACCCGCTGTGCGCGCGCCTATGCACTGAGTTCCGGACCGTGCGGTCGGTCGGGGATGTCTCAGAGGTGTTTGCGCAGATGCTTCTCGGCCTTGCGCTGCACCCGGTCGAGGATGTCGGCGACGAGCCTGCCCCGCTTGGGCCGCGCTTCGACATTGCCCAGGACCGCCCAGCCGTCGATGTAGACGACGGGCGCCTCGGAGTCGGCCGCGTCCAGGGGGCGCACCTCGAAGTTGCCGAGGACGCCGCCGCCGGTGCCGCGCAGCGACACGTTCTCCGGGACGCGGATCTGCACGTCGCCGAAGACCGAGACGGCCTTGATCACCACCTGCTGGTACTCGAAGATCGCCTCGCTGAGGTCGATCTCCACATTGCCGAAGACCGCGTACGCGTGCAGCCGGCGTCCGGGGCGCCAGCGGCCCTTGCGCGTGGCCGCGCTGAACACCGCCACCACGTTCTCGTCGGCGACGGGAGGTATCGCGCCGGCCACCGGGCGGTGGGGTGCAAAGGTGTGCTCCGAGGTGCTGCGCCCCTGGTGGGCGGCGGGCAGGTCCTTGATGAAGACCTCCAGCTCACCGACCGTCTTGGCGTTCAGCACCCCCTCCACTCGCTCGGCGTGCTCCTCGGCGGTCAGACGGCCCTCGGCCAGGGCCTCGCGCAGAATGTCGGCGACACGGTCACGGTCGGCGTCCGAGGCGCGCAGCTCGGCGACGGGTGCGGGGGCCGCGGCCGCGCGCGGTTCGTTCCGCTTCTGAAGGTCCACCTGCTTCTCAAGGTCCACGGCAGCAGGGTACCCAAACGCGATAGATCGCGACTAGGGTCGAGGGCGAACGGATCGCGCCGGACCGGCACCGGGCGGCAACTGAGCCGGACCTCACAGGTCCACCGTCCGCGGCAGGTCCTACGCTGGTGCTGCCCGCCGGCACAGGCGGGCAGCCGTCTGTCGAGTGAGGAATGGGCTGCGATGCCGGAGTTCGCGTACACCGATCTGCTCCCGCAGGGTGAGGACACCACCCCGTACCGGCTGGTGACGTCCGAGGGCGTCTCCACCGTCGAGGGGCCCGACGGGCGTACGTTCCTCAAGGTCGAGCCGGAGGCGCTGCGCAGGCTGGCCGAGGAGGCCATCCGCGACATCCAGCACTATCTGCGCCCGGCCCACCTCGCCCAGCTGCGCCGCATCATCGACGACCCCGAGGCGTCGGCGAACGACAAGTTCGTCGCCCTGGACCTGCTCAAGAACGCCAACATCGCCGCCGCGGGCGTGCTGCCCATGTGCCAGGACACCGGTACGGCGATCGTGATGGGCAAGCGCGGGCAGAACGTGCTCACGGAGGGCGAGGACGAGAAGGCCCTCTCCCGGGGCATCTACGACGCCTACACCAAGCTGAATCTGCGCTACTCGCAGATGGCCCCGCTCACCATGTGGGAGGAGAGGAACACCGGCAACAACCTCCCCGCCCAGATCGAGCTGTACGCGACGGACGGCGACACCTACAAGTTCCTGTTCATGGCCAAGGGCGGCGGCTCGGCCAACAAGTCCTTCCTGTACCAGGAGACGAAGGCCGTCCTGAACGAGGCCTCCATGATGAAGTTCCTGGAGGAGAAGATCCGTTCGCTGGGCACGGCCGCCTGCCCGCCGTACCACCTGGCGATCGTGGTCGGCGGCACCTCCGCGGAGTTCGCGCTCAAGACCGCCAAGTACGCCTCCGCGCACTACCTGGACAACATGCCCACCGAAGGCTCTCCTCTCGGTCACGGCTTCCGGGACAAGGAGATGGAGGAGAAGGTCTTCGAGCTGACGCAGAGGATCGGCATCGGGGCGCAGTTCGGCGGCAAGTACTTCTGCCACGACGTGCGGGTGATCCGTCTGCCGCGGCACGGCGCGTCCTGCCCGGTCGCGATCGCGGTGTCCTGCTCGGCGGACCGGCAGGCGCTGGCGAAGATCACGCCCGAGGGCGTGTTCCTGGAGCAGCTGGAGAAGGACCCGGCGCGGTTCCTGCCGGACACCACCGAGGAGCAGCTGTCCGACGACGACGTGGTCAGGATCGACCTGAACCGTCCGATGGACGAGATCCTCGCGGAGCTGACCAAGTACCCCGTGAAGACCCGGCTGTCGCTGACCGGTCCGCTGGTCGTGGCGCGGGACATCGCCCACGCGAAGATCAAGGAGCGGCTGGACGCGGGCGAGGAGATGCCGCAGTACCTCAAGGACCACCCGGTGTACTACGCCGGGCCGGCGAAGACCCCCGAGGGCTACGCCTCGGGCTCGTTCGGTCCGACCACGGCCGGGCGGATGGACTCCTACGTCGAGCAGTTCCAGGCGGCGGGGGGTTCGAAGGTGATGCTGGCCAAGGGGAACCGGAGCAAGCAGGTCACGGACGCCTGCGCCAAGTACGGCGGCTTCTACCTGGGGTCCATCGGCGGTCCCGCGGCCCGTCTGGCCCAGGACTGCATCAAGAAGGTGGAGGTGCTGGAGTACGAGGAACTCGGCATGGAGGCGGTCTGGAAGATCGAGGTGGAGGACTTCCCGGCGTTCATCGTCGTCGACGACAAGGGGAACGACTTCTTCACCGACCCGTCGCCGCAGCCGACGTTCACGTCGATCCCGGTGCGGGGTCCGGGGCTGGAGTGACGGGGAGTCCGGCCGAAGGGCCCGGAAGACCCGGAAGACCCGGAAGCCCCTGAAGCCCGGAAGAGGGCTCCTGTTCCGAGGCCCCGCCCGTGCGTCCCGGCGGGGTTCCGCCCCTGATGTCCCGGCACCCTGCCGGGAGGTCGGGGGCGGAGCCGTTCCGGCCGGCGGCAGGGGCCCGGGAGCGCAGCCCCGTGGACGAGCCGGAGACACCAGGGACGAGCCGGGGCGGGGAACCGGAGGCACGAAAGAACGCAGAACGGCGGACACGGGCCGGAAGTCCTCCGTTCGGTGTACCCGGCGGAACATCCGCACCCCTCTCCCACGCTGTACCCGGCATGAGCGAATACCGCATCGAGCGCGACTCCATGGGTGAGGTCCGGGTCCCCGTCCACGCCAAGTGGCGGGCCCAGACACAGCGTGCCCTCGAGAACTTCCCCGTCTCCGGGCAGCGGATCGAACGGGCGCACATCGCGGCGCTGGCCCGGATCAAGGGCGCCGCGGCCAAGGTCAACGCGGAACTCGGGGTGCTCGACAGGGACGTCGCCGAGGCGATCCAGGAGGCGGCGGCGGAGGTCGCCGAGGGCAAGTGGGACGAGCACTTCCCGGTCGACGTGTTCCAGACCGGCTCCGGGACCTCCTCCAACATGAACGCCAACGAGGTCATCGCCACCCTCGCGAGCGAGCGGCTCGGACGGGACGTCCACCCCAACGACCACGTCAACGCGTCGCAGTCGTCCAACGACGTCTTCCCCTCCTCCCTCCACATCGCCGCCACCGCCGCCGTCCTCCACGACCTGATCCCCGCCCTGGACCACCTCGCCCGGGCCCTTGCCCGCAAGTCCGAGGAGTTCGCCGATGTGGTGAAGTCCGGGCGGACGCACCTGATGGACGCCACACCCGTGACCCTCGGTCAGGAGTTCGCCGGGTACGCCGCCCAGGTGCGGTACGGGATCGAGCGGCTGAACGCCTCCCTGCCCCGGCTGGCCGAGCTGCCGCTCGGCGGGACCGCCGTGGGGACCGGGATCAACACCCCGCCCGGGTTCTCCGCCGCCGTCATCCGGGAGGTCGCCCGTGTCACCGGGCTTCCGCTCACCGAGGCCCGCGACCACTTCGAGGCGCAGGGCGCCCGGGACGGCATCGTCGAGACCAGCGGGCAGCTGCGCACCATCGCCGTGGGACTGACGAAGATCGCCAACGATCTGCGGTGGATGGCCTCCGGGCCCCGGACCGGGCTCGCCGAGATCTCCCTGCCCGATCTGCAGCCGGGGTCGTCCATCATGCCGGGGAAGGTCAACCCCGTCGTTCCCGAGGCCGTCCTCATGGTCTGCGCCCAGGTCATCGGCAACGACACCACCGTCACCGTCGCCGGGGCCTCCGGGAACTTCGAGCTCAACGTCATGCTCCCGGTCATCGCCAGGAACGTCCTGGAGTCCGTCCGGCTGCTCGCCAACGCCTCGCGGCTGCTCGCCGACCGCACCGTGGACGGGATCGTCGCCCACCGGGAACGCGCCCGGGAGTACGCCGAGTCCTCCCCCTCCATCGTCACCCCGCTCAACCGGTACATCGGGTACGAGGAGGCGGCGAAGGTCGCCAAGAAGGCGCTGGCCGAGCAGAAGACCATCCGTCAGGCCGTCCTCGAGAGCGGGTACGTCGAGCGCGGACAGCTCACGCTCGAACAGCTCGACGAGGCGCTGGACGTCCTGCGGATGACGCGCCCGTGACCTCTCACGCCGGAGCGTGAACCCTTGACTCCCCGGCGGCATCGGATGCCCCGGGCACCTAAAATCTGCCCATGGCAGACGACGGAGCGATCACACGCGCGGTCACGGGCGGTGCGACGACCCGCTGGGCCCCGGGCAGCCAGATTCTGTGGCGGTACCGGGAGAACGGCGGGGCACGCTTCCACATCGTGCGCCCCGTCACCGTCGTACGGGACGACCCGGACCTGCTCGCCGTGTGGATGGCGCCCGGCACCGAGTGCGTCAAACCCGTGCTCGCCGACGGCACCCCCGTGCATCTGGAGCCGCTCGCGTCGCGCTACACCAAGCCGCGGACCGTGCGGCGCGACCGCTGGTCCGGCACCGGTGTGCTGAAGCTGGCCCGGCCGGACGAGCCCTGGTCGGTGTGGCTGTTCTGGGAGCCGGGCTGGCGGTTCAAGAACTGGTACGTCAACCTGGAGGAACCCCGCTCCCGTTGGGCGGGCGGGGTCGACTCCGAGGACTACTTTCTGGACATTTCCGTGCGCCCGGACCGCAGTTGGCGCTGGCACGACGAGGACGAGTTCGCGCAGGCACAGCACGACGGGCTGGTGGACGCCGAGCTCGCCGAGCGGGTCAGGGCCGCCGGCCGGGAAGCGGTGGAGGTGATCCGCGCCTGGCGGTCTCCGTTCTGCGAGTCCTGGCAGAACTGGCGCCCGGACCCCGCCTGGACGGTACCGTCGCTTCCGGACGACTGGGACCGTACGCCCGCGCACACGGCCCCATGAGGCCCTTGATGCGCCCCCGGTTCGAAAACGTAGGATCGTCCTCCGCAACATTCGGAACAATCGAACGAGGATCAGGAGCAACTCCCGGACCGCTGGCCGGGACTGACGGAACGTCACCGAGGGGCGGCAGGACGTGAGCGAGGTGTACGACGGCAACACCCGTGCGGGCCACGGACGGTTCGCCGGTGGCACAGAAACAGCCTCTGACCACGCCGGAAATCCGTTCCTGGGGCATGTATTCCGGGTATCGGGTCTTCGGCGGGACGAACCGCGCGCCCGGCGCGCGGCCCCGGACGGATGGATTCGACACGCGTGACGGAGCACCCGACCTCCTTCGACCACTCCCAGACGGGCACCGGCCCCACGGACGCCCATGGGGCACTCCTGCACACCTCCGCCCCCTCGGGGGCCTCGGCGTTACCGCAACAGTCCCGCGCCGCCGGCTCCGAGCACTCCCAGTCCCTGTCCGCCGAGCCCGGCGCACACCGCCCGCGTCCCGCTCCGGAGGGCATCCCGGCCCAGCCGGACGCGGCGACGAGGGCCGCAGAGGCGACGGCCACGGAGGCGATGGCCGTGGAACCCACGACAACCGAGGCCACGACAGCTGAGGCCATGACGACCGAAACCGTGACAGCCGAGGCGGAGCCGGCCGAGGGCGCGACGCCCGACGCCGAGACCGGAACAGACGCAGGCACGCCCCATGGAACCGACGGCGGCGGGACACCCGGCGTCGCGTCCGCCCGCACGGACGCCGAGGCGCCCCGGGCGGCGGGCGCGCCCGGCGGCCAGGGCCGCAGATCCCGGCGCGGCCTGCCCCCCGGCGGCAAGGAGCGCCGTACCGGCCGGGGACTGCCGCCCGGACGCCCCACGCCCATGCGGCGGGACGGGGACCGGCTGCGGTTCGTGGGGGCGGCCACGCGGCGGATCGCCCGCGGCATGGACCTCGACGAGATCGTCATGGGTCTGTGCCGGGCCACCGTGCCGACCTTCTCCGACGCGATCCTCGTCTATCTGCGCGAGCCCCTGCCGGTGGGCGACGAGCGGCCCACGGGTCCGCTCATGCTGCGGCTGCGCCGTACCGACCGGATCCCGGTGGAGCGCGGCGCCGACGGCGTGTACGTGCCCCCGCCGGTGCCGGAGCAGCCCGCGGAGCTGTCGGCGGTGAGCAGCGAGCTGTGCGAGGTGCGGCCGGGCAGCGCGCTGGGCGAGGTGCTGCGGGGCGTACGGCCGGTGTTCACGGACACGGAGGCCTCCCGGACGGCTCTCGCCGAACTCCTCGGCAAACGCTCCGGGCTGACGCTGCCCGACGGCCGGCGCACCATCCTCGCCCCGCTGCGCGGCCGGCGCCGTGTCATCGGTGCCGCGCTGTTCCTGCGCCGTCCGGAGCGCCATGCGTTCGAGCCCGACGACCTGCTGGTCGCCGCGCAGCTCGCCACGCACAGCGCGCTGGGCATCGACAAGGCGGTGCTGTACGGCCGTGAGGCGTACATCGCCGACGAGTTGCAGCGCACGATGCTGCCCGAGACGCTGCCCCACCCCACGGGTGTGCGGCTGGCCTCGCGCTATCTGCCCGCCGCGGAGACCGCGCGTGTGGGCGGCGACTGGTACGACGCGATCCCGCTGCCCGGCAGCCGGGTCGCCCTGGTCGTCGGCGACGTCATGGGCCACTCCATGACCTCGGCCGCGATCATGGGGCAGCTGCGGACGACCGCGCAGACCCTGGCCGGCCTCGACCTGCCGCCGCAGGAGGTGCTGCACCACCTCGACGAGCAGGCGCAGCGCCTGGGCACCGACCGCATGGCGACCTGCCTGTACGCCGTCTACGACCCGGTCAACCACCGCATCACCGTCGCCAACGCCGGTCATCCGCCTCCGGTGCTGCTGTACCTGGGCGGCCGGGCGGAGGTGCTCCAGGTGCCGGCGGGCGCGCCGATCGGGGTCGGCGGGGTCGACTTCGAGGCCGTGGAGCTGGACGCCCCGGCCGGAGCGACCCTGTTCCTCTACACCGACGGCCTGGTCGAGTCACGGCTGAGGGACGTGTGGACGGGCATAGAGCAGCTGCGCGAGAGGATCCAGGCGACCGCGCAGCTCACCGGCCCCGACCATCCGCCGCCGCTCGAGGCCCTGTGCGACGAGGTCCTGGACATGCTGGGCCCGGGCGACCGGGACGACGACATCGCGCTGCTCGCCGCCCGCTTCGACGGGATCGCGCCGAGCGACGTGGTGTGCTGGTCCCTGGACCCGGAGGACGCCGCCCCCGGCCAGGCCCGCCGTCTGGTCCGCCGGACGCTGGAGCGCTGGGACCTGCCGGAGCTCACCGACTCCGTGGAGCTGCTGGTCAGCGAGGTCGTCACCAACGCCGTGCGCTACGCCTCCCGCCCGGTCACCCTCCGTCTGCTGCGCACCGACGTGCTGCGCTGCGAGGTCGGCGACGACGTGCCGCAGCTGCCGCGCATGCGCCAGGCCCGTGTCACGGACGAGGAGGGCCGTGGGCTGTATCTGGTGAACAAGATGGCCCGGCGCTGGGGCGCGACCCGGCTGAGCACGGGCAAGGTGGTCTGGTTCGAGATGAACCGGAGCTGACGGGAGCCGAACGGGAATCAGGCCACGGGTCCGGGCCGGTACCGGGCCGGACCCGTGGCCTGAGCCGGCGGACGTGCGAGGGGGCGCCCGGCCGCAGGGCCGGGCGCCCCCTCGCGTCGCTCACTGGTCGCCGGGATCGAGCGGGTTGCCGGGGACCTCCTCCGTCGGCGTCTCGCTCGGCGGCGCGCTGCTCGTCGTCTGCGACGGCGTGCTCGGTGTCTGCGACGGCGTCTCGCTCGGCGGGGTGCTGCTCGGCGTCTCGGACACCGGCGGCTCACTGGTGGTGGGCGTCTCCGAGGGCGTCTCGCTCGGCGACTCGCTGGCCGAGGGGGTCTGCGAGGGCCGGACCGCGGCTCCCTGCTTGGTGTCCAGGTCGAACCTGCTGACCTCGTCCATCACGCTGAAGGTGTACGTGGCCCAGATCTGGGCCGGGAAGCCGCCTCCGTTGACGCGCGGCACGCCGAGCGCCCCGTACAGCGGGACGTGCTTGCCGTTCTGCTTCACGTCCTCGCCGAACAGGCCCACCGCGGTGGCCAGCTCAGGCGTGTAGCCGACGAACCAGGCCGACTTGTTCTCGTCGGACGTCCCCGTCTTGCCCGCCACCTGCTGGCCGCGGCGCAGCGGGTTGTCGCGCACCGACTTCCGGGCCGTGCCGTCGTCGACCACACCGGTCAGGACCGAGGTGACCGTGTCGGCGGCCTCGCGGCTGATGACCTGTTCGCCGATCGGGTCGGGCATCTCGATCGTGCGGCCCCGCTGCTCGGCCGACTTGACGATGCTCGGGGTGACCTTCCTGCCGTGGTTGGCGAGGGTGGCGTAGACCCCGGCCATCTCCAGGGGGCTCGCGCCCATGGAGCCCAGCGTCTGGGCGGGCACCGCCTGCATGCCCTCGGTGTCCATGCCCAGCTGCTTGGCGGTGTCCATCACCCTGGTCATCCCCACGTCCACGCCCATCTGGGCGAAGACGGAGTTGACGGACTGGTTCATCGCCTTCTGGACGGTGATCGGCCCGTAGTCGACCTCGTCCTCGTTCGGCGGGCCGAAGCCGACCTTCCTGCCGCCGTCCACGACCTGGCGCCCGCTGGTGCCGTCGTAGATCGTGCTCGCCGTGATCGGCTGGCCCTCCTGGGTCCTGGCGTCGTGCTCCAGGGCCGCGGCCAGGATGACCGGCTTGAACGTGGAGGCGGGCTGGTAGTCCCGGCGGGTGGCGTTGCTGAGCCAGTGCTTGAAGTAGTCCTCGCCGCCGTACAGGGCGACGATCTTCCCGGTCTTCACGTCGACGGAGACGGCACCGGCCTGGACGTGTCCGTCGACCTTGCGCCGGTCCGGGTCCAGTCTGCCGGTCAGCTCCGTCTCGACCGCCTTCTCCAGCGCGGCCTGCTTCTTGCTGTCGATGTTCAGGGTGATGTTCCAGCCCTGGGCCTCGACCGCCTGCTCCGCCTCGGCCCGGGTCAGGCCCTGCTCCTTCATCAGCTGCTGCGCGAGCTGCCGGTTGGCGAGCGTGATCAGGTAGCCCTTCTGGCCCTCCTGCCCGGGAGTGGGCCGGGGTTCCTCGGGCACGGGGAACTTCATGTCCCGCCGCTTGCCGGCGTCCAGCCAGTTCTGCTCGACCATGTTGTCGAGCACGTAGTTCCAGCGGTTCTTGACGAGCTTCCTGCCGGTGTCGCTCGCGACGGCCCAGTCGTACTGGCTCGGGGCCTGCATCAGGGCGGCGAGATAGGCGCCCTGCTCGACGGTGAGGTCCTTGGCGTCGACGCGGTAGTAGGCCCGGGCGGCGGCCTGGATGCCGTAGGCGCCCCGGCCGTAGTAGCTGGTGTTGATGTACCCGGCGAGGATCTCGTCCTTGGTCATCCTCTGGTCCACCTTCAACGAGATGACCAGCTCCTTCACCTTGCGCGTGATGGTCTGGTCCTGGTTGAGGTAGAAGTTCTTGACGTACTGCTGGGTGAT